>NZ_JBFAKV010000004.1:281626-456471 GCF_040655895.1 Streptomyces sp. NPDC050264 | reverse complement strand
CGCCGATGGTACTGCAGGGGGGACCCTGTGGGAGAGTAGGACGCCGCCGAACTAATATTGGAGAAAACCCCCGTCCGGGGATACCGGACGGGGGTTTTCTGCGTTTTAGGGACCTATATGGGTTCCACCAGTTTCGCGTCGTACGCCACGATCACCGCCTGCACTCTGTCCCGCGCTCCCGTCTTCGCCAGAATGCGGGACACATGCGTTTTCACCGTCGACTCCGCGAGATGGAGACGCTCGGCGATCTCCGCGTTGCTCCAGCCCTGGGCAATGACCGTGAGGATCTCGCGCTCGCGTTCCGTGAGTGAAGAGATACGGGGATCCGGTGCCGCGGGAGCGTTCGGAGCGGCCGGGAGATGGTGGACGTAGGCGTCCAGGAGGCGGCGGGTCAGGGCCGGGGCCACGATCGCGTCGCCACCCGCGACCGCGCGGATACCGGCGAGGAGTTCCTCCGGAAGCGCGTCCTTGATGAGGAAGCCGGAAGCGCCGGCGCGGAGAGCCGCGTACGCGTACTCGTCCATGTCGAACGTGGTGAGGATGAGAATGCCGGGTCCGTCGTTGTCGGTGGACGTCGGCGTCGACACGATGCGGCGCGTGGCCTCGATGCCGTCCATGCCCGGCATGCGGATGTCCATCAGGACAACGTCCGGGCGCAGCCGCGACGCGAGGGCTACTGCTTCCGTGCCGGTGCCCGCCTCGCCCGCGACCCGCATGTCGTCCTGGCTCTCCAGGAGCATGCGGAAGCCGAAGCGCTGCATGGGCTGATCGTCGACGATGAGGACCGAGGTGGCGGGGGCCGGGCTCACGTGGTGGTTTCCTTCGGGACGGGGAGATGGGCCGTGACCCGCCAGCCGCCGGTCGGCTGGGGGCCGGCCTCAAGTGTGCCGCTGTAGAGGGACGTTCGCTCACGCATGCCCGCGAGACCGCGGCCGCCGGTGGCCGGGGTGCCGCCGCGGCCCGTGTCCGTGACGGTGAGGGTGACGGCGTCGGGGGCGTAGGAGATGTCGGCTGTGGCGGTTGCCTTCGGGCCCGCGTGCTTCAGGGTGTTCGTCAGGGCTTCTTGGAGAACGCGGTAGAGGGCGAGTTGGGTGCCGGGCGGGAGCGTGGTGGGCGTGGAGCCGCTGTGGGACAGCCTGACCGGGAGGCCCGCGGTGCGTACGCCGTCGATGAGGGCGTCGATGTCCGTGAGAGCGGGCTGCGGGGCCAACTCCGGTTCTGTCGACGGGGTTTCCTCGCGCAGGACGTCGAGGAGGCGGCGCAGTTCGGTGAGGGCCTGGCGGCTGGTCGTGGCGATCGCGGTGAGGGCCTGGCCCGCACGTTCCGGGCTGCGGGCGGCCGCGTAGGAGCCGCCGTCGGCGAGGCCCGTGATGACGGAGAGGTTGTGGCCGATGATGTCGTGCATCTCGCGGGCGATGCGGGCCCGTTCGGCGGCGGCCGCGAGCCGGGCCTGCTGGTCGCGTTCGACTTCGAGCCTGCGGGCCCGTTCGACGAGGGAGTTCGTGTAGTCCTGGCGGCTGCGCAGCGCTATGCCGAACGCGGCGACGAGAGCCAGGGCCCAGAAGTGCGGGACGACCTGGGCGTCCCAACTGCCCCTCGGGAAACGGACGACCACGACCACGACCGGGATCATCGTCAGGGCACAGGCCAGGAGCAGGGTGCGCATGCGGGCGCGCAGGGCGATGTTGAAGACGACGAGGAGTTGGAGCATGGCCGCCTGGAGGACGGCGCCGGTCGCGCTGTTCACGGTGCCCGCGACGACGAGGAACGTCAGCACTGCCATGGGGTGCGTGCGGCGCCACAGCAGCGGGACGGACAGGGCGAGGCTGAGGAGGAGGACGAGCGGGCCGGGAACGTGGGTGTTCGCGGCGATGTTCTGCCAGCCGTCGCCCGCGTAGTCGATGACGGCCGCGAGGACGCAGAACCCCGCCAGGAGCAGGTCCCACACCAGTGGGCGGCGCCGGTCGAAAGCGCGTACCCGCCGGGTGGCGCGGTGCAGGAACTGGCTGATGCGGGGCTGGGGCTCGCCGGCTTCGGACGTCACGCGATCATCCTGGTCATACGTCGCGGCGCTTGAGAAGGAGTGCGGCCGCGGCGAGCACGGCGGCGGCCCAGACGAGGAGGGAGACGAGGCCGGTGACCGGGGCGTTGTGGTCGGCCGGCGGGAGGATCGTGCCGAGGGACTCCGCGGATTTGGCCGGGAAGTACTTCAGGGCGCTCTGTACGAAGTCGTCGCTGATCACGCCGAGGACCTCGGGCAGGATCATGACGGCGCCGACGAATGCTCCGATGGCGGCCGGGATCGAGCGGCACAGGGCGCCGAGGCCCAGGGCGATCAGGCTGAGGAGGGTGACGCCCGCGGCGTTGCCCGCGAGGGCGCCGAGGACACCGGAGTCCGTCAGGGACAGGGACTTGTCGGTGTCGGAGAGCCAGATCTGGGCCAGCAGGAACGTCACGACGTTCGTCGCGAAGGTGAGGGTGAAGGCGCACGCCGTGAAGACGCCGGCCTTCGACCACAGCACGGGCAGGCGGCGCGGGACGGCCGCCATGGTGGCGCGGACCAGGCCTGTCGAGTACTCGCTCGCGGTGACCAGGATGCCGAGGACGGCGACGCAGATCTGGGAGAGCTGCGAGCCGAAGAGGATGAAGAGGACGGTATCGATGTTGGCGTCGTCGCCGTCGTAGGTGGAGCCCATCATGAGGCCCACACCGATCACCAGTGCGGTGGCAAGGCCCAGAGTCCACCAAGTGGAGCGCAGCGTAAGGAGTTTGTGCCATTCGGCTCTCATGATGCGGCGGGGCGTAACGGCGTAGGGGGAGGTGGTGGACATCGGCGTGGGCGTGGGCGTGGTCGTGGTCGTGGTCGTCGTCATCGTGCGGCTCCCGTCAGGGCGGTGGTCGCCTGGTACTCGACCGCGTCGTGGGTGAGGTTCATGAAGGCCTGCTCCAACGAGGCCGTCCGCGGGCTGAGTTCGAAGAGGGGGATGGCGTGGGCGGCCGCGGTTCTCCCGATGTCGGGGGCTTCGAGGCCGCGTACGTGGAGGGTGTCGGCGGCCTCGGTGGTGGTCTCGGCGCCGGTCAGCAGGGAGCGCAGGCGGGCGGCGTCGGGCGTGACGACCTTGACGTAGGCGGCGCCCGACGAGCGGACGAGCTCGGTGACCGTCGTGTCGGCGAGCATGCGGCCGCGGCCGATGACGACGAGGTGGTCGGCGGTCAGCGCCATCTCGCTCATCAGGTGCGAGGAGATCAGGACCGTACGGCCCTGCTGGGCAAGGGACTTGAGGAGGTTGCGGATCCACAGGACGCCCTCGGGGTCGAGGCCGTTGACGGGTTCGTCGAGGACGATCGCGGCCGGGTCGCCGAGCAGGGCCGCGGCGATGCCGAGGCGCTGGCCCATGCCGAGGGAGAAGCCCTTGACCCGTTTGCCGGCTACGTCGGTGAGGCCCGCGAGGTCGAGGACGTGCTCGACGCGGGAGCGTGGGATGCCGTGGGTGTGCGCGAGCGCCATGAGGTGGTGGAAGGCGCTGCGGCCCGGGTGGACGGCCTTCGCCTCCAGGAGCGCGCCGACCTCGCACAGCGGCGCGGGGTGCGTCGCGTAGGTCCGGCCGCCGATCGTGGCCCGTCCGGACGTGGGGGCGTCCAGGCCGAGGAGCATGCGCAGGGTCGTGGACTTGCCCGCGCCGTTCGGGCCGAGGAAGCCGGTGACCGTGCCGGGCTCGACCGTGAAGGTCAGGTCGTCGACCGCTGTCCTGCCGGGCTTGTCGCCGTAGCGTTTGGTGAGGCCGTGCGCTCGGATCGTCATGCCCGTAAAGGTGCCGTGAGGTGGCCTCCGGCCGCGTCCGACCTGGGCATCGAGCCGGGGAAAAGGCGGTAGTACCCCGGTACTACGGGCCCGTAGGGTGCGGCGCATGGACTACGAGATCCGTGCCGTACGCCCCGACGAGTGGACGGCCGTGAAGGAGCTGCGGCTAGCCGCGTTGCGTGATCCGGCGGCTCCGCTGGCGTTCCTGGAGACGTACGAGCAGGCGCTGGCGCGGCCCGACGTGTTCTGGCAGGACCGGGCGGCGGGGGCCTCGCACGGCGTGGCGGCGCGGCAGTTCGTGGCGGTGGGGAGCGACGGGGTGTGGGCCGGGGGTGTGGTGGTGCTCGTCGAGGAAGAGGGCGAGCTCGATGTCTTCGGGCAGGTCAACGAGCAGCGGCAGGCGCAGCTCGTCGGGGTGTTCGTGCGGCCGGAGGCGCGGGGGCTCGGGGTGACGGAGGCGCTGTTCTCGGCGGCCGTCGAGTGGGCGCAGGGGGTCGACGGGGTGACCCGGGTGCGGCTGCACGTCCATGAGGACAATGCGCGGGCGGCGGGGTTCTACCGGAAGTTCGGGTTCGTGCGCACGGGAGGGGCCGTCCCGAATCCGGGCGACCCCTCCAAGGTGGACCACGAGATGGTGCTCAAGCAGCCTTAGGTGTAAGGGCGTTCGGCGCGGGCCGTGCGCAGGGCGCGGGCCCACCAGTCGAGCTGGTCGAGCAGGACCTTGGCGGCCTCGCCGGCGCCCTGCGGGGCGTGGGCCGCGCCGTTCTCCGCGAAGTGGTCGGCGGTCACGCGGTGGAAGCTGACGCCGTCGCGGACCGTGGTGGCGTGCAACTCGGCGAAGACCAGGCGGAGTTGTTCGACCGCGCGCAGGCCGCCGCCGACGCCGCCGTAGGAGACGAAGCCGACCGGTTTGGCCTGCCACTCCATGCGGTGCAGGTCGATGAAGTGCTTCAGGTGGGCCGGGAAGCTGTGGTTGTACTCGGGAGTGACGATCACGTAGGCGTCGGCGGCGTCCACCCGGGCGGCCAGCTCGGCCTGCTCGGGGGTGGGGGTGTGGCCCCAGCCGGGATGGTTGTCGGGGAGTACCAGGTCGGTCAGGTCGATGACGTCGAAGTGGGTCGCGGGGGCGTGCGTCCTGGCGTGCTCGGTGAACCAGGTTCCCACGGTGGGGGCGAGGCGGCCGTCGCGGGTGGAGCCGATGACGATGGCTACGCGGAGGGGGCTGTCGGGGATGGTGGTCATGGTGAGGGTCTCCCTGGTGCGGATCTGGCGTGGA
The DNA here is from genome assembly GCF_040655895.1 of Streptomyces sp. NPDC050264. NCBI lineage: Bacteria > Bacillati > Actinomycetota > Actinomycetes > Kitasatosporales > Streptomycetaceae > Streptomyces > Streptomyces sp. NPDC050264. Next base: position 451,393 of record NZ_JBFAKV010000004.1, on the reverse strand, counting down.
TTCGGCGTGGATGGAGTCGGGGGTGTCGTGGGCGGGGCTATGGGGCTGGCATGGATGGAGTCGGGGCGCTGGCGTGGACGGGGGCTGCGGCTGTCGTGAGTGGGGCGGTGGGCTGGCGTGGGTGGGACTGTGGGCTGTCGTGGGTGGAGCTGCGTGGCGTGGCGGGACTGCGGGGCTGTCGTGGATTGGCGCTGCGGGGCTGGCATGGATAGAGCTGCGGGCTGTTGTGGATTGGAGCTGCGGGGTTGGGATGGGTGGGGCTGCGGGGTTGGGATGGCGCTGTGGGTCCGGCGTGGATTGGTGCTGCGGGGTTGGGATGGATAGAGCTGCGGGTCCGGCGTGGATTGGGACTGCGGGGTTGGGATGGGTGGGGCTGTGGGCTGGCGTGACGGGCTGCGGGCTGTCGTGGGTGGGGCCGTGGGCTGGCGTGGCGGGACTGCGGGCTGTCGTGGGTGAGAGCTACGGGGCTGTTGTGGGCGGGACTGCGGGTCCGGCGTGGATTGGTGCTGCGGGGCTGGCATGGATAGAGCTGCGGGCTGTTGTGGATTGGCGCTGCGGGGTTGGGATGGATAGAGCTGCGGGTCCGGCGTGGATTGGACCTGCGGGGTTGGCATGGGTGGGGCTGGGGGCTGTGGGCTGGCGTGGCGGGACTGCGGGCTGTCGTGGGTGGGGCTGTGGGCTGGCGTGGCGGGACTGCGGGCTGTCGTGGGTGGGGCCGTGGGCTGGCGTGGTGGGACTGCGGGCTGTCGTGGGTGAGAGCTACGGGGCTGTTGTGGGCGGGACTGCGGGTCCGGCGTGGATTGGTGCTGCGGGGTTGGGATGGGTGGGGCTGGGGGTCCGGCGTGGATTGGTGCTGCGAGGTTGGGATGGGTGGCGCTGTGGGCCCGGCGTGGATTGGGACTGCGGGGTTGGGATGGTGGCGATGTAGGGCTGCCCTGAGCGGGTGATTAGTGGGTGGTCGGCTGTTGGGGCTTTGGGCGTTCGGCCGGCTGGGCGGGCGGGGCGGCCGATGTCGGTGGACGGTTTGTTCTGGGGGCCAGTAGGGCGTAGGTCAGGGCGGTCAGTGCTGTCAGCAGGGTGGTTACCGTCCAGAGCGTGACGTGCCAGGCCGCTGTGAATTCCGGTGCGTGGCCGCCTGTGCCCGCGGTGATCCGGGCTGCCAGTCGGGCCGATCCGGTCCGGGATTCGACCGAGGCGAGCAGCAGCGCGCCGAAGATCGTCAGCATGATGGCGCCGGTGCCGCCGCGGACCGTGTTGAGGAAACCGGAGGCCATGCCGACCTCGGACGGGGAGACCATCGACATGGCCTGCGCGTCGATGATGCCGATGGACAGGCCCTGGCCGGTGCCGATGGTGAGCAGTGGGCCGGAGAGGGCGGCGGCGGTGATGCCGGGGTGCAGGGTGGTGAGCCAGGCGTTGCCCGCGGCGAGCAGCAGCAGGGACAGGACCAGCAGGTGGCGGGCGGGTACGCCGCGGTTGACGAGGCGGGCGCCGAGCGGGGGCAGGGCGAGGACGGGCGCCGTCATCAGGAGCAGGGTCAGTCCTGCCGCGCGGGCCGTCGAGCCGTTCACGCCCTGGAGGTAGGTGGGCAGGAAGGTGAGGGCGCCGGTGCTGCCCGCGACCAGGCCGAAGGAGCCGACGGCCCAGCCGAGGAACGCCGGGTTGCGGGCGAGCCCCAGGTCGAGGATCGGGCGGCCCGTACCGGTGCGGGTGAGGCGTTGCTCGACGCGGACGAAGGTGAGGAGCAGGGCCGGGGCGAGGGCGGCCGGGAGCAGCGTCGCGGGTGATGTCCAGCCGGACTTGGAGCCCTGGGTGATGGCGAAGAGGGCGAGGGCGAGGCCCGTGATGAAGGTCGCCGCGCCCGCCTTGTCGACGCGGGGCCGTTCCTCGGCGCGGGACTCGCTCATCAGGCGGGTGCCGATGAGGATGACGGTGCCCACGGCGACGTAGGACAGGAAGGTGGCGCGCCAGCCGAGCGCGTCGACGAGCCAGCCGGAGAACGTCGGGCCGAAGGCGAGGCCGAGGCCCGCCGTGGTGCCGAGCGAGGCGAAGACGCGGGTGCGGGCGGGCCCGGTGAAGGTCGCGGCGAGCAGGGAGCCGCCGCTGGCCATGACGCCGGCGGCGCCGATGCCGGACAGCGCGCGGGCCGCGTCCAGGAGCAGGATGTGCTGGACGAGGGCGGAGGCGAGGGTGCCGGCCGTGTAGAGGGCGGCGCCGAACGTGAGGATCCGGCGGCGGCCGTAGAGGTCGCCGAGTGAGCCCGCGACGAGCATGAACGAGGACGCGGCGAGGAAGTAGCCGACGACGACCCATTGCAGGGCGGCGCCGGACGCGCCGAGGTCGGCGCCGATGCGGGGCAGGGCCACCGTCGTGCCGGACATGGCCATCGGCAGGGTGAGCATGCCGAGGAGGACGACGGTCAGGGTGAGGGCGGGGCGGCGACCGCCGGACGCGGGGACCGCCGAAGCCTGGGGTTCGGTTGCCATGGCCGTAAAGTACAACCACGGTTGTAATAAGTGCAACGGTCGTTGTACCTAGGTCTCTGTGCCTAGGCTGGACGGGGACGAAGGAGCGGCATGACGGATCAGGGCGGGCCGGCCCCGCGCAAGGGCACGGCCGAGAAGCGGCAGGCGCTGCTGCGCGGCGCGCGCACGGTCTTCGGGCGCGAGGGCTACACGCGCGCGGGCATCGACGAGATCGCGGCCGAGGCCGGCGTCTCGACACGCACGCTCTACAACCACTTCGGCGGCAAGGAGAACCTGTTCCGCGAGGTGCTGATGGACAGCGCCGCGAAGGTCACCGGCGGCCAAGTCGAACTCATCGACCGGCACTTGAGCAAGGTCACGGACATCGAGGCCGACATCCGGGCGCTCGCGCGCGAGTGGATGAGACGGCGCGCCGAGCACGCTTCGCACATGCTGCTCGTCCGGCAGATCATCTCGGAGGGCCCGCACCTGCCCGCCGACGTCATCGAGGAGTGGCAGCGGACCGGGCCGCGGGCCGTGACGGAGGCGGTGCGCGAGCGGTTCGTCGAGCTGGGCGCACAAGGGCTGTTGGCCGTACAGGAGTCCAACTCCCTGGAGGCCGCGCGGTACTTCACGCTGCTGACCGCTGGGACCGTCACCGTGGACACGTTCTTCGGGGTCGTGCCGATGCCCGCGGCGGAGGTCGACGCGCGGGTGGAGAGCGGGGTGCGGGTCTTCCTGCGGCTCTACGCCACCGGGAACAGCCGCTAGACGGCCGGGAGTTCGGCGTCCGGCCAGCGGCTGCGGCCCTGTTCACGGGACCGGAGCAGGGCCAGGGTCAGCAGGCCCCGGTCCGCTCCGGTGGCCAGCAGCTCCGGTAGCTGGGGAAGCGGAGCCACCGCCGCGACGTCGTCCAGGACGAGCGTCATTGGTGGGTCGAGCCGACCGGCGGATGACCTTTCGGCCATGCGGCGGCCGTGCTCGACCACGCTCGAGGCGAGGGCCGTCAGCAGCGGCATCGCACCGGGGTTCCCCCTGGGGTCCTCGATGGCTTCGCCCACCACATAAAGCGTGCCCCCTTCGTCGATGAAGGAATCCAGGGTGAGCGCATCAGTTCGGTTGGCGGTGCAGGCCTCACGGATGTGGACCGAGAAGAGCGAGGACAGTGCGCGAGCCGTCAACTCCTGTGCCATGTCGCGGCGTTCGGGGTGCGAGGTGAGCGCCGCCTCCAGCTCGCCCGCGGAGCCGGCGGCCGCCTTCGGGCTCGTCCGCAGAATGCGTACGGCGTCCTGCACCTGGCTGCCCTGGGCCCAGCGGTGGACGTGGCGGAACGGTTTGCCGTCGACGGCGGCCGCGTGGAGGTAGCTGCGCAGCAGCGTGTCCGCTGTCTCGGCCACCGCCGAGTCCAGCTTGGCCGTCGGCCGGGTCGGGGCGAGCAGCGCCGCCGCGCGGGTGCCCGCCGTGGCTCTGTCCTCGCAGCCCGCGGCGGGGTTCCAGTGCATGCGGGCCGGGGTGTCGCACCGGTGCGTCGGGTCGTACAGGAGGACCGGGCCGAGTTTGGCCCGGGCGTCCTTGGTCTCCTCCCAGACCCCGGGGGCCGAGGTGATCACGAGGGCGGGGCCCTCGGCGTCCCGGATCGCCTGTACGGCCAGCGGGTGGCGGTCCGTCGGGGGGCCGAGGAGGAGGGGGCCGCGGGGGGCCGGGACGGGGGTGGGGTCGGCCAGGGCTGCGGGGACGGCGGTGGCTGCCAGTGCGGGCTCGACGGGGTGGAACTCGGGGGTCTGCGTGGCCGGGGGCTCGGCGGGCGTGACCCTCGGCGCCGGGTTCGTGGCCGCAGCCGTCGCGGGTGGTTGGGGTTGCGCCGGGGCGGAGCCGTTGATCGGCACGCCCTCGCGCCCCTGAGTCGGCGCTTGCACCGGCGCGGGGACCGGACTGTCAGCCATCGGCCCGTCAGCCATCGGTCTGTCAGCCATCGGCCCGGCGGTGACCGGCCCGGCGACAGACGCGGCGACCGGCCCCCGGCCCGCCCGTACCGCCCGCCATCTCGCCACCGTGCCCGCCACGAAGATGGCCAGCACCACCAGGATCATCAACTGGCCGATGAACAGACCCCAGAAGAGCCCGTACCCGGAGAGTTCCGCCTTCGGGGTGTTCGGCCAGGCGCCCGGCAGATCGTGCGGCTTGGCGACCAAATAGCGTATGGCCAGAGGCGTATGACCGAACGTCACCTTCGAGGGCCACGCGCCCTTGGTGAACAGGCCCGCCAGGCCCGTCGCCGACCACACCATGATCGTCATGCCCAGCAGGAACGCCAGGATGCCGACCAGCAGCCCGTCGGGAATGCCCCGGGCGCTCTCGCCGCGCCCGCCGCGCTCGTTGGGGTACCGCCGTTCGTCCCGCATCAGCACGCCACCTCACGCCACCGTGGACTCGGAGGAATCGCTGAGACGCTGCTCGACGAAGGACGCGGCCCGTTCCTCGGCCTCCAGCTCGGCCGCGTGCAGGGCGTCGTCGGCGAGCGTGGCATCGGACGACTCGGTCATCGCGCGGTCGGTGAAGACCAGTGGCCGCTCCGTGTCGGTGATCAGGTGTTTGACCACCTGGACGTTGCCGTTGACGTCCCAGACCGCGATGCCGGGCGTGAGGGTGGGGATGATCTCCACGGCCCAGCGGGGCAGACCGAGCACCCGGCCCGTCGCCCGTGCCTCGTCCGCCTTCTGGGCGTAGATCGTGCGCGTGGACGCCATCTTGAGGATCGCCGCGGCCTCCTTCGCGGCCGCCCCGTCCACCACGTCGCTCAGGTGGTGCACGACCGCCACGAAGGACAGGCCGAGGCGCCGCCCGAACTTCAGCAGACGCTGGAACAGCTGCGCCACGAAAGGCGAGTTGATGATGTGCCAGGCCTCCTCGACCAGGAAGATGCGCTTCTTCCGGTCGGGGCGGATCCAGGTGTGCTCCAGCCACACGCCGACGATCGCCATCAGGATCGGCATCGCGATCGAGTTGCGGTCGATGTGCGAGAGGTCGAAGACGATCAGCGGGGCGTCGAGATCGATCCCGACCGTCGTCGGGCCGTCGAACATGCCCCTGAGGTCACCGTCGACAAGGCGGTCCAGGACGAGCGCGACGTCGAGTCCCCACGCGCGTACGTCCTCTATGGCCACGTTCATCGCCTCGGCCGACTCCGGCTCGGGGTGGCGGAGCTGGTCGACGATGTCGGTCAGGACCGGCTGCCGCTCGACGATCGTCTCGTTGACGAAGGCGTGCGCGACCTTGAGCGCGAAACCGGACCGCTCGTCCAGGCCATGCCCCATCGCGACCTCGATGATGGTCCGCAGCAGCGCGAGCTGCCCGGTCGTCGTGATCGCGGGATCGAGGGGATTGAGCCGGATACCCATGTCCAGGGCGGCGGTCGGATCGAGCCGGATGGGGGTTATACCCAGCTCCTGCGCGATGAGGTTCCATTCGCCGGCCCCGTCCTCGCCCTGCGCGTCGAGGACGACGACCTGCCGGTCCCGGAACCTCAACTGCCGTAGTACGTAGGTCTTCTCCAGCGCCGACTTGCCGTTTCCGGACTCGCCGAGGACCAGCCAGTGCGGGGCCGGCAGCTGCTGCCCGTACAGCTGGAACGGGTCGTAGATGTAGCCCTTGCCGGAGTAGACCTCACGACCGATGATCACGCCCGAGTCGCCGAGGCCGGGCGCCGCGGTCGGCAGATAGACGGCCTGGGCCTGTCCCGTGGACGTACGCACGGGCAGCCGGGTCGTCTCCACCTTCCCGAACAGGAAGGAGGTGAAGGCGTCGGTGAGGAGGGACAACGGATCCCGCATGAGCAGCGCCTACCTTCTGGCCTTGTGGGACACGGGGTCTACCGGCGGATGCCGGTGGCGAACGGCAAGGTGTTCACGAACGCCCGGTGGTGCTCCCGGTCGCACCATTCCAGCTTCAGGTACGACTTTCCGGCCGAGGCCCGGATGGTGCGCTTGTCCCGGGCGAGAGAGTCCGGGTTGCGGGACGAGACCGTGATGTAGCCGACGATGTTGACCCCCGCCGCTCCGCTCGCCAGGTCCTCGCCGCGCTGGTCCAGACGGCCGTGGGCGGCGATGTCGCGCGGGTCGACGGTCCGGTTCATCTTGGCGGCGCGGGACGCCTCCGCGTCGTCGTTGGTCTTCTCGGTCAGCATCCGCTCGATGGCGACCTCGGTGGGCTCCAGGTCCATCGTGACGGCGACGGTTCTGATGACGTCCGGGGTGTGGACGAGCAGCGGCGCGAGGAAGTTGACGCCGACCGGCGTCATCGGCCACTCCTTGACCCACGCGGTGGCGTGGCACCAGGGCGCGCGCGTCGACGACTCCCGGGTCTTCGCCTGGAGGTAGGTCGGCTCCATCGCGTCGAGCTCGGCCGGCCAGGCGTTCCGCTTCGTCATCGCCTGGATGTGGTCGATGGGGTGGTCCGGGTCGTACATGGAGTGGATGAGCGAGGAGAGGCGGCCCTGGCCGAGCGGCTGCCGTACGCGGATGTCGGCTTCCTGGAGCCGCGAGCAGATGTCGGTCAGCTCGCGCGCCATGACGACGGCGAGACCGGCGTCCCGGTCGACCTTCTTGCCGGCCTTCGGGCGGGTGGCCCGCGCCATCGCGTTCGCCTCGGAGGCCAGCTCGCGGGTGAAGTGCATGCAGGCCACGAGGTAGGCGCGGTGCTGCTCGCTGCTGGTCGACACCATGGACTGCAGCTGGTCGTACGACTCCTGCAGCCAGCCCAGGGCGCGGTCGTCACCGCGTACGGCCACGTCCTTGGCGTGCGCGTCCGGGTCGGCGGGCAGGGTGCGGGCGAGCATCTGGAGGCGGGTCACGAACCCGTCCCCGTTCGCCACGTGCTTCAGCAGCGTCCCGAACCGGTCGACCAGCGCCTCCTGGTCCTCCGAGTCGCGCAGCCCGACGCCCGGGCCCTCGATCTCGATGGCCGCGGTGACCGTGCGCCGGTCGGCGTGCAGCAGGACCGCGATCTCGTCCGGGCCGAACGGGGCGGCGAGCCACGTGAGGCGCCCGATCCCCGGCGGCGGCCCGACCTCGACCTCGCGCCCGTCGAACCGGACCCCGGCCTCCATCGTCCGCGAACGGTAGGCGGTCCCCCGCTTGAGCGACCGCTTGTAACTCCGGTTGATCTCGAACCACTTGTAGAAGGTGCGGTGCTTGTACGGGACGTAGACCGCGGCCAGCGCGAGGAGCGGGAACCCCATCAGCAGCACGATCCGCATCGACAGGACGGGGACGAGCAGCCCGCACATCATGCCGAGGAACGCCCCGCCGATGATCAGGGCGATCTCGCCGGACTCGCGGTTCCTGCCGACGATCGCGTTCGGCCGGGCCCGGCCGATCAGATATGTACGGCGGGGCGTGACCGGAGGGGACACATGGGACTGGGTCGTCAACGCCCTGCACCTCCTTGCGGTTTGCTGTTGTAGCCGGAATTGCCGCCCCCGCTGCCGCGGTTACCCGCGTGCGGGGTGTTCGTGGGGCTCGTACGGGGCGGGGGTGCGGCGGAGGGAACAGATCCGCCGCCGCCCCCGGCGGCCGGGCGCGAGCTGTGCGCGGCCACGCCGCCGGACACGGGGTTGGCGGGACGGGCCTGGTTGGCTCCGCCCCCGCCGCCGCTGTCCGAGCGGGAGCTGTGGGTCTTGATGCCCTGCGAGACGAGCGAGGCGGGCGAGGTGAACGCGGCGGCCGCCTTGCCCTCCGCGCCCTGCATGATGCGGTTCTTGCGTACGTTGGCCATCTCGTCGCCGAAGCCCGGGACGAAGCGGTAGATCATGCCGCTCGCGAAGATGGCGAGCAGCACGATGGCGAGGCCCGAGACGACCGCGGCCAGCGAGTCGGGGCCGCCGCTGCTCGTGGCCAGCGCGCCGGCGAGACCCAGCACGATCACGATGACCGGTTTGACGAGAATGATCGCGACCATGATCCCGACCCAGCGGCGGACATGGCCCCACAGGTTCTTGTCGACCATCCCCGAGTACACGACGACGCCGAGCAGGGCGCCTACGTACAGCAGCACGGCCCGCAGGTACAGCTCCATGTAGAGCACGCCGGCCGCGACGATCGAGACCAGCGACACGACGATCAGCATGATCGGGCCGCCGCCGATGTTGTCGCCCTGTTTGAGGGCCTCGGAGAACGTCCCGAAGAACGTGTCCGTCTGATTGCCCGTCGCCTTGGCCAGGACGTCGGTGACACCGTCCGTGGCGGACACGACGGTGTACAGGATGAGGGGCGTGAACGCCGAGGCGAGCACGGTCAGCCACAGGAAGCCGACGGCCTCCGAGATCGCCGTGGTCAGCGGTACGCCGCGCACGGCCCGCTTGGCGACGGCGAGCAGCCACAGCAGGATCGTCAGGACGGCGGACGCGGCGAAGACGACGGCGTACTGCTGCAGGAATTTCTGGTTGGTGAAGTCGACTTCGGCGGTCTTCTGTACGGCTTCGCTGAGCTTGTCGACAGTCCAGGAGGCGGCGTCCGCGCAGCCCTTGGCGAGGCTGGAGAGGGGGTCGAGGGGGTTGGTGGTGTCGGGGGGCATGTTGCCGCCGGTGGTGCCACCAGTGCTGCCGCCGTTGTCGTCCCGGGTGCAGTACTTCTTGGCGGGGCCGATCAGCAGGTCGCAGGGGTCGTTCGACGGGTCGGGGTTCGGTGCCGCGAAGACACGGGTGGCTGTCAGGAGGGCCACGGCCTGTACGGCACCGATTGTGGCGGTGAGTTTCAGCGCCAGGCGTGGGCTATCGGGCATACGAGAACCCTCCGTACTCCTCGATGGCCTTGCTGATGTCTTCGGAGTTGGAGGCTCGTTCATCGCCAGGAACGGGGGTGGGCCCATTCTTCTGGGAGTCCGAGGTGATCTTCCAGTCGTTGCCGGTCCACCGGAGGTTGAAGGTCCAGGTCCCCCACGACGTGGTGACGGGGTTGGTCGAGTTGGCGCCCGAAATGCCGAGCAGCCCCATGTACCAGACCGAGACTCTCGCAGTGTCGCCGTACTGGAGCGTCTTGGTGCCCACGGGAATGGTGCGGGAGACGAACGTGCTGCCCTGGGGTGGGTTGCCGTTCGCATCCAGCCCGAGCTTGCTCAGGAAGTCTGTGGAGTAGGCCTTGTCCATGGGGCCGGTGAGCTTCGCCGCGGCGGCGGGCGTGTAGATGCCATCCACGATGGCGTGCCGCCGGTCGGCGCTGAACATGCCATCCCCGCCCAACTGCACCGCATAATTCGCCGCCGCCGACTGAACCCCCTGCTCGTCATGGGCGAACCCCGACCCCACCGCCTTCGTGCCGGTGGGGGACGTCGGGGAGGATTTCGGGCCCGCGTCCGATCTGGCGGCCCCGTCGGAGGCGCTGTCGTCGCCCCGGTTCGCGAAGGCGATCGCGGCGATCAGGAGCACCACGACGCCGACCACGGTGATCAGGGAGCGGGACGAGGAGCGGCCTGCTCTGCGCGCGCCTCCGTACACGTCGCCGCCGGAGCCCTCGGGGAGCCGTGTCCGGGTCTGTCCGGTGCCGCCGTATACGTCGTCGTCCTGCCGGTCGTCGACACTCATTGCGCGCACGTCCCCTCAACCTCGGGCTGAACCGCCGAATTCGCCGCATACGACGGTAGCCGCACTGATTGCCGCGCGGGCGCGGTGTGGTGACTGGACATCAGGGAGACGCAACCTCAGTCGGTGGGCACGACGGGACGGATGGTTAGAGGTAACCGGGTGGGACCGGACCGAAACTGACGGTGTGCTCGCCGCAGGACATTCGGCGAGGTGACCGGGGGCCGCCGGGCTACACGGCCATGCCGTACACGATCGTGAAGAGCGTGCCGAGGGATCCGATGATGAAGACCCCGGTCAGGCCCGCGACGATCAATCCCTTGCCCTGTTCGGCGCTGAAGGTGTCGCGCAGGGCCGTTGCCCCGATCCGTTGTTTGGCCGCGCCCCAGATCGCGATGCCGAGGCAGAGCAGGATGGCCACCGCCATCACCACCTCGATCATTACGCGTGCCTCGTTGCCCAGGCTCCCGAACGGGCCCCAGTCGGGGGCGATCCCGCCGATGATGGTCGTGATGTCGCCTTTTTCGGCTGCCAGCAGCATGTGTAACTCACCGCCCCAAGTGGGTAGTTCTGTCGCCTCCGCCGCAGCGCAGAGGTCAGGCCCATTCTGACCCAGATTGGCGCTGATGCCTGCACACTTGACGCCATTCGTTGGCCGAGTTTCTACGGTCCCGCGGTCGCGGGGCCGCCTCGCGGGGCGGTTCCGTATGCGTGGGAACGTATGGTCACTCTGTGTATCACGCCTGGTCACGCCGGGCAATGAGGGTTCGTGGTGTCCGGCTGTCGAAGAACGCCAGGTGAACTGCCGGTCGTGCGGCCGGGGCGCCTTTAGACTGTTGCGCCGGTGGACTCCCGTGCGGCGAAGGGTGGTTGACGGTGCGTAAGGCGTGGATCGTCGCAGGGTCGGCCGTCGCCGGGGGGACCGGGTTCGTGAGCCTGCTCGTCGTCGGTACGTACATGGCGGCCGGGAGCCTGACGAACGGGGTGGGCCAGGGGGCCGTCGGGCTCGCCAAGGGTGCCGTGCCGGTCGCCTATCAGTCGCTGGTGCAGAAGTGGGGCAATCTGTGCCCGGCCATCAACCCTGCGCTGCTCGCCGCGCAGCTCTACCAGGAGAGCGGTTTCAATCCGAAGGCCACGTCGCCGGCGAAGGCGTACGGCATCGCGCAGTTCATCGCGGGAACCTGGGCCGCGCACGGGGTCGACGGGGACGGGGACGGGGACCGGGACATCTGGGACCCGAACGACGCGATCCCGTCGGCCGCCTCGTACGACTGCAAGCTCGCCTCGTACGTGAAGGACGCGCCCGGTGACGCGACGAAGAACATGCTCGCCGCGTACAACGCGGGGGCGTACGCCGTCATCAAGTACAAGGGCGTGCCGCCGTACCGCGAGACGCAGAACTACGTGAAGACGATCACGACGCTGGAGAAGTCGTTCGCCCGGCCCGTGGGGCGGGTGCAGCCGTCGCAGCAGGCAGCGGCGGCCATCTACTACGCGCAGAAGAAGCTGGGCACCCCCTATCTGTGGGGCGGTAACGGGACGGCGGACCAGGGCGGGCGGTTCGACTGTTCCGGGCTGACCAAGGCCGCGTACGAGTCCGTGGGGGTCGAGCTGCCGCGCGTCGCCAACGATCAGTACAACGCCGGGGCGCATCCGAAGAGGGACGAGTTGCTGCCGGGGGATCTGGTGTTCTTCTCGGACGATCTCAGCAACAGCCGCGCCATCCGGCATGTGGGGATCTACGTCGGCGGCGGTTACATGATCGACGCGCCGCGACCTGGGGCGGTCATTCGTTTCGACCCCGTCGACACGCCGGACTACTTCGGCGCGACGCGGGTCACCCAGGACGGCGCCGAGGCGCTGCCCAGCGCGTCACCGGAAGTGTGACGTGGCTTGAACTCTCCGTTAACGCCCGGCCCTGAGCTGCGGGTTTCCATCTCTCTTCGATAACGTCTGCGTGATCGTTCGGTGGAGTGCGGAACGTTGGGAACGGGAATGTGCGTTCCTCTTGCTGAACCGGAAAACAGACCACGGGGGTGGCTGAAGACGAAGGGGCCGCTGAATCATGGCTGGACTCGAGGCACTCGAGAGTTCCGGATCAAACCCTGACGTCTCGCTGCTCTACGACATCAACGGGCTGACGGACGGCACTCCGGGCTGGTTCGACAAGGCCATGGAGTTCGTCGGCGAGTACGGAATCCTGCTCGGGCTCGTGGTCGTGGTGCTGTGGAGCTGGTGGGGAGCCCGCCGGCGGGGTGCGCTCGACGACGCCGCCTCGTCCGTCGCCGCCGTGGTGTGGGCGCCGCTCGCCGCGGCCGCCGCGGTCCTGGTGAACGTGCCGATCCGGTCCTTCGTCGAGCGGCCGCGGCCCTTCAAGGACCATGACGGGCTCACCGTCCTGGTGTCGGGGAAGAACGACTTCTCGTTCGTCAGCGACCACGCGACGCTGGCCATGGCGATGGGCGCCGCGCTCTTCGTCGCCAACCGCAAGCTCGGCCTCGCCGGGATCGGGCTCGCCGTCCTGGAGGGGTTCTGCCGGGTCTTCATGGGCGTGCACTACCCGACCGACGTCATCGGCGGGTTCGCGCTCGGCACCGCCGTCGCGCTGCTGCTCTCGCCGCTCGCGTCGGCGCTGCTCACGCCGGTGGCCAGAGCGATCGGGCGGTCCCGTGCCGGATGGCTGGTCTGGGCGCCCAGGGTCATGGCGCCGGCTCCGGGAACGGTGGAGCTTCCAGAGGCGCGGGGGTCGTCCGGCTCGCCGGAGGAGCGGGATCTGGCCGCGTAACCGCCTCGCTCTTCGCCCGCGAGCGGGCGAGACCGGCGCCGGCGGCAAGCGCCACGGCCGCGGAGACCGCCGTGAGGGGGCCCGCCTGGGAGTGGGCCGATCCGTCGTCCGTGGCGGCCGCCACGGCGGCACCCAGGGCGAGGACGGCGGCGGTGGCCGCGGAGGCCGCGGCTATTCGGGGCTTGTTCATGAGTTCAGCGCAACCCCGCCCGGCGCTTAGGGCCACCCGAGGGCGTGTCGCGTGCTCCATACGGGGCGGGGGGTTCCCCGGTCCAGCCCCACTTGGCCCGTGGAGCGGCTACAGCGATTGCGGGAAACTGAAGAAGCCCGACGGGTCGTACTGGCGCTTCACCTTCGTCAGCCGGTCGGCGGCGGCCCCGTAGTAGGCCTGCTTCCAGTCCGTCAGGGTCGCGTCCGTGTAGTTCTGGTACGCCGCCCCGGACGCGTACGGGCGCATCGCGGTGTGGGCCTTTTTCAGCCACCCCTGGGCCGCCGTGCCGGAGGTGCCGGGCCGCCACGACACGATGTACTGCGCGAGCATCCGCGAGCGGCGGTGGACGAACGCCGTGGCTGTCGGGTCGACCCGGTTGATCGCGCCGCCGAGGGCCGTGAAGGCGACGGAGCCCGCGCCCGCCGTCACCGTCTCCAGCTGCTTGAGCAGGGCGCGCACGCCCGCGTCCGACAGCGAGCGGTCGAAGAAGTCCGAGTGCGCCGCGTACGTCTCGCGTTGCAGCGCGCCCTGCGAGGAGCGGCCGGGGGTGGCGCCCGGGAGGTGGCACTGGGCGTCGGAGGAGAAGGCGGAGCAGCCCGCGTAGACCTCCATCGACTCCTCGTACGAGCGGCGCTTGAGCGAGACCGAGGTGGCCGGGCCCGGGCCGCCGGGGCCGTCGGCGAGGCGGTCGACCGCGTTCTGGAGTTCGGTGTACGTGCCGAGCGAGAAGACCGATATGGAGATCGTGGGGCGGCCGCCCGCCGCGTTGGCCACGTGCAGCGACGACCAGATCTCGTCGGACTGGTCCGGGCCCCACTTCTGCCAGGCCTTGAGGACCGTCGCCGCCTTCGACCAAGGCCACGTCATGTACGCGGAGACGGCCTGTGGTGCGGCATGGGTCTTGAAGCGGAGCTCGGTGACCACGCCGAACTGGCCGTTGCCCGCGCCGCGCAGCGCCCAGAACAGGTCCTTGTTCGTCGAGGAGTCGGCGGTCAGCTGCTTGCCGTCCGCGGTGATCAGCGTGGCCCCGGTCAGGCTGTCGCAGGTCAGGCCGTAGGCGCGGGAGACCACTCCGTGGCCGCCGCCGAGGGTGAGCCCGGAGACGCCGACCGTGGGGCAGGAGCCCGCCGGTATCGTGACGCCCTTCGCGGCCAGGGCCCGGTAGACGTCGATGAGTTTGGCGCCCGCGCCGACCACGGCCTCGCCACCGGAGGCGCGGACCGTCTTCATGCGGGACACGTCGAGGATCAGCCGCCCGTTGCCCGAGGACCAGCCCGCGTACGAGTGGCCGCCGTTGCGGATGGCGACCGGGACCTTGCGGGCGCGGGCGTACGCGAGGGCCGTTCGCAGGTCGTCGGGGCCGGCGACGTAGGCGACCGCGCTCGGCCTCAGCTCGTCGAAGCGGGTGTTGTAGAGCTGTCTGGCCGCGGCCCAGGCCGACTGGCCGGGGCGGACGAGGGAGCCGTCGAGGTCCTTGGCCAGCGCGTCCAGGTTCGCGGCGGCGCGGACCGTCGCGGAGGCGCTCGCGCTCGTGGAACGGACCGGGTCCGAGGACGAGGCGGCGGGCGACGGGGGTGAGGACGCGGTGCCGCCGTCCGCGCTGCAGGCGGATATCGCGCCCGCGCCGAGTGCGGCCGCCGAGGCCGCTATGAACGTACGCCGCTGCATGCCGTGTCTCCCTGGGCCACCGGTTGCTTCCCGTGGTACGAGACGAGATCCGTGAGCCACGGGTTCCCGGTGCCCGCCCGGGGCGGTTCTAGGCGGCCTCGGCATGCTCCTCCGCGTCGGTACGGGCCTTGCTGCGGGCCCTTCGCGCGGGGCCGCGCCAGCCGCAGGTGCACCGGGCCAGGCAGAACCGGCCCTGTTCCACGACCGTCGTCGCATGATCATGCTGCTGTTGCGCCACGCGGCCACGGTAGCGGGCTCATGTAAACCCCCGTTCGCGTGACGGTCGACCCTACTCGTCGTTAACCGGTCAGCAGCGGGGCCGCAGACGCACGGACAAGCTTGGGGGTAGACAAGCGATGGTGGTGCAGCACAGGCGCCCGACGAGACGAGCGGCGGTGGCCCTCGCCGCGGCGGGGATCGTGGCCGGTGCCGCCGGCTGCGGCGGCGGCGCCGAGGCGGGCGACCGGAACGCGGATCCGGCCCAGGCCGTGCGGCAGGCCCCCGACCGGCTGGTGCGCGAGGGCAGTTCGCAGGCGCGTACGTCGATGGAGATGGCCAGCGGTGGCACGCGGGTCACCATCCGGGGCACGGGCGTCTACGACTACCGCAAGGGCCTGGGCGAGCTGAAGGTGCAGCTGCCGCAGGACGCGGCCGGCGCGCAGGAGCACCGGCCGATCACCGAACTCCTCGCCCCCGGCGCCCTCTTCATGAAGAACCGCGGCGCGGGTGTGCCCGCCGACAAGTGGGTGCGGGTCGACACCGCCTCGCTCACGGACGGCAATCTGGTCACGGGCGGCGCCACCGATCCGCTCGCGGCGGCCGAACTGCTGCGGGGCGCACGTGATGTGACGTACGCGGGCGAGGGCGACATCGCGGGTGTGCGGACCCGCCATTACAAGGGGACCGTCGATCTCCGGGTCGCGGCGAAGGCGGCGTCCGCGGGGAACAAGGGCGCGATCGCCGCGGCGGCGAAAGGGTTCGGCACGTCGCCGGTGCCGTTCGACGTGTATCTCGACGACGAGGGCCTCATCCGCAAGGTCAGGCACCGGTTCAGTTTCGCCAACGCCCAGGAGAAGAAGGACGTCGCGGTGGCGTCGACGACGCTGCTCTACGGGTTCGGGAAGCCCGCGAGCGTGCGGCTGCCGCGGAAGAAGGACATCTACGCGGGCCGGGTAGCGGAGAGATAGGGGTCCGGTCGGGGGCCGGAAATGGTTCTTCCGTGCCATGCGCGGGCCGTGCGGCCCTCCCTACCCTGGGAAGTCGACCGACGATGGCTGGAAGAGGTGATGAACGTGGCTCCCCTGAGCGGTACAGCGGTCCAGGACCACGTCGCCCTCGCCGAGATCGAGCTGTGCGGTGAGTTGATCATCGCGGCGTCCGCCGCCTCCGAGGGGCGGCTCAGCGCGGACCGGATCGATGAGGTGCTGCGGGTGGCCGACACGCTGCCCGGCGGTACGAACGGCGAGGACTGACCGTGGACAGGGACCCCGGGCCCAGTCCTCGCCCGGGGAACTCCTCAGCCACTCAGCCGCCGGACATCTGGCCGTCAGGTACGCAGGAGCCGGGCGATCGCCTTCGTGGCCTCTTCGACCTTGGCGTCGATCTCGTCGCCGCCCTTGACCGCGGCGTCGGCGACACAGTGCCGCAGGTGCTCTTCGAGGAGCTGGAGCGCGAAGGACTGCAGGGCCTTCGTGGAGGCCGAGACCTGCGTGAGTATGTCGATGCAGTAGACGTCCTCGTCGACCATCCGTTGCAGGCCGCGGATCTGGCCCTCGACGCGGCGCAGGCGCTTGAGGTGCTCGTCCTTCTGGTGGTGGTAGCCGTGGATGCCGCGGTCGTGGTCGGTCACGATCCCGGCATCCACGGCCGTCGGCGTCTGTGCGGCGTCCGCCGCCGGCTGGCTCGCTTCCGTGGTCATCGTGTCCGACCTCCCGTGATGGTTCCACATACCCCCTGCGGGTATATGATACCGGACTTTCCGCGGGTCCCGGCGGTTCGCGGGACCCCGTGCTGATCACTGTGCCTGATGGGCGACACTGGGGGAACGCCGGTTAGCCGTGGCCGGATGATGCGCCTAGCATCAGCCTGACCGAATCCAGAGCACCCCGAGGACCCCACGTGCGCTTTCGTCTGACCCCCAGGGAGACGAGCTTCTACGACATGTTCGCCGCATCCGCGGACAACATCGTCACGGGCTCGAAGCTCCTGATGGAACTGCTCGGCGCGGACTCCTCCGCCCGGGCCGAGATCGCGGAGCGGATGCGGGCAGCCGAACACGCCGGTGACGACGCCACCCACGCGATCTTCCACCAACTCAACTCCTCGTTCATCACGCCGTTCGACCGCGAGGACATCTACAACCTCGCGTCGTCCCTCGACGACATCATGGACTTCATGGAGGAGGCCGTCGACCTGGTCGTCCTCTACCAGGTCGAGGAGCTTCCCAAGGGTGTGGAGCAGCAGATCGAGGTCCTCGCCCGGGCCGCCGAGCTGACCGCGGAGGCCATGCCGAACCTGCGCACGATGTCGAACCTCACCGAGTACTGGATCGAGGTCAACCGGCTGGAGAACCAGGCCGACCAGATCCACCGCAAGCTGCTCGCCCAGCTCTTCAACGGCAAGTACGACGCCATGGAAGTCCTGAAGCTGAAGCAGATCGTCGATGTGCTGGAAGAGGCGGCTGACGCCTTCGAGCACGTGGCCAACACGGTGGAGACCATCGCCGTGAAGGAGTCCTGAGGCCGGCTCATGGACACCTTCACCCTGATCGTGACGATCGGCGTCGCGCTCGGATTTACGTATACGAACGGCTTTCACGACTCTGCGAACGCCATCGCCACATCCGTCTCCACCCGTGCGCTGACGCCTCGTGCGGCACTCGCCATGGCCGCGGTGATGAACCTCGCCGGTGCCTTCCTGGGCAGTGGGGTCGCCAAGACGGTCAGCGAAGGGATCATCGCCACCCCTGAGGGACAGAAGGGGATGGGGATCCTCTTCGCGGCGCTGGCCGGCGCGATCGTCTGGAACCTCATCACCTGGTACTTCGGGCTGCCCTCGTCGTCCTCGCATGCCTTGTTCGGTGGCATGGTCGGCGCGGCGATGGCCGGCGGGACGACCGTCTACTGGTCCGGCGTGCTCGACAAGATCGTCATCCCGATGTTCACGTCGCCGGTGATCGGTCTCGTCGTCGGCTACCTCGTGATGACGCTCATCATGTGGCTGTTCCGGCGCTCCAACCCGCACAAGGCCAAGCGCGGATTCCGGATCGCGCAGACCGTCTCGGCGGCCGGTATGGCGCTCGGTCACGGTCTGCAGGACGCGCAGAAGACCATGGGCATCGTGGTCATGGCGCTCGTCATCGGCGGCCACGAGACGTTCGAGGACCCGATTCCGGTCTGGGTCAAGATCGTGTGTGCCGTGATGCTGTCGCTCGGTACGTATGCCGGTGGCTGGCGGATCATGCGCACCCTCGGCCGCAAGATCATCGAGCTGGACCCGCCGCAGGGGTTCGCCGCGGAGACCACGGGGGCCTCGATCATGTTCGGGTCGGCGTTCCTGTTCCACGCGCCGATCTCGACGACGCACGTCATCACCTCGGCGATCATGGGTGTCGGCGCGACGAAGCGCGTCAATGCCGTGCGCTGGGGTGTCGCCAAGAACATCGTCATCGGGTGGTTCATCACGATGCCGGCCGCGGCCCTTGTCGCCGCCGCTTCGTACGGGATTGTGTGGCTGGCGTTCGGCTGAGTTCCGGCCGCCCGCCGAAAAGGCCCGCCCCCTCGGGGGCGGGCCTTTTCTTGTGCCTCGTGGTGGCACCGCCATGCAGCACCACGAGGGGCTGGTGGAGGTGTCGGTCTAGCCGAAACGGCCCGAGATGTAGTCCTCCGTGGCCTGGACCGACGGGTTGGAGAAGATGCGCTCCGTCTCGTCGATCTCCACGAGCTTGCCGGGCTGGCCGACCGCCGCGAGGTTGAAGAACGCCGTGCGGTCCGAGACGCGGGCCGCCTGCTGCATGTTGTGCGTCACGATGACGATCGTGAAGCGCTCCTTCAGCTCGCCGATCAGGTCCTCGATGGCGAGGGTGGAGATCGGGTCGAGCGCCGAGCAGGGCTCGTCCATGAGCAGCACGTCCGGCTCGACCGCGATGGCGCGGGCGATGCACAGGCGCTGCTGCTGACCGCCGGAGAGGCCCGAGCCCGGCTTGTTGAGGCGGTCCTTGACCTCGTTCCAGAGGTTGGCGCCCTTGAGGGACTTCTCGACGACGTCGCTGAGCTCGGACTTCTTGTACTGGCCGTTGAGCTTCAGGCCCGCCGCCACGTTGTCGAAGATCGACATCGTGGGGAAGGGGTTGGGGCGCTGGAAGACCATGCCGACCGTGCGGCGCACGGCCACCGGGTCGATGTGGGTGCCGTACAGGTCCTCGTCGTCCAGGAGGACCTTGCCCTCGACGCGGCCGCCGGGGGTGACCTCGTGCATCCGGTTCAGGGTGCGCAGGAAGGTCGACTTGCCGCAGCCGGAGGGGCCGATGAAGGCCGTCACCGAGCGGGGCTCGACCGTCATCGAGATGTCTTCGATCGCCTTGTGGGATCCGTAGAAGGCGGTGAGTCCGCTTACGTCGATTCGCTTGGCCATGACTGGTTCACTTCCGGTTCGAGTCGCTGAGTAGCTCAAGTGCCGCGTCAGCGGCTCGTCTTCGGGGCCTTCCAGCGGGCGACGCCGCGGGCCACGAGATTCAGGATCATGATGAAGGCGATGAGGACCAGGGCCGCGGCCCAGGCACGGTCGTACGCCGCCTGGCTGCCGCCGCTGCTCGCGTACTGCTGGTAGATGTACAGCGGCAGCGAGGCCTGCGGGCCCTCGAACGGGTTGCCGTTGATCAGCGGGTTGCCGAAGACCAGCAGCAGCACCGGCGCCGTCTCGCCCGCGATGCGGGCGACCGCCAGCATCACGCCGGTCAGGATGCCGCCGAGCGAGGTCGGCAGGACGACCTTGAGGATGGTGCGCCACTTCGGGACGCCGAGGGCGAGGGAGGCCTCGCGCAGCTCGTTCGGGACGAGCTTGAGCATCTCCTCGGTGGAGCGGACCACGACCGGGATCATCAGGATGGACAGGGCCATCGAGCCGGCGAAGCCGGAGAAGCCGAAGCCGAGGATCAGGATCCAGAAGCTGAGGATGAACAGGCCCGCGACGATCGACGGGATGCCCGTCATGACGTCGACGAAGAAGGTCACCGCCTTGGCGAGCCTGCCGCGGCCGTACTCCACCAGGTAGATCGCGGTCAGCAGGCCGATCGGGACCGAGATCAGGGTGGCGAGGCCGACCTGCTCCAGGGTGCCGAGGATCGCGTGGTAGATGCCGCCGCCGGGCTGGTAGGCGGTGACGAAGCCCATCGAGTGCGACAGGAAGTACGGGTCGAGGACGGTGATGCCGCGCTTGACCGTCTCGTAGACGAGGGAGGCGAGCGGGATCACGGCCAGGAGGAAGGCGACCCAGACGATGCTGGTCGCGGTCCTGTCCTTGGCCTGGCGCCTGCCCTCGACCTTGGCGGCGAGGCCGTAGGTGACGAGGACGAAGAGCAGGGCGGCGAGCAGGCCCCACTGGATGCGGCTGCTCAGGCCGGCGCCCAGGCCGATCGCGCAGCCCGCGGCGATCGAGCCGAGCGCGATGGCCCAGGGGGACCAGCTGGGCAGGCGCGCGCCCCGGAGGGAGGAGGGGCGCTTCGAGGGCGCGGGGGCGGGTGCGGTGGCGTGGCTCATGCGTTGGCCCCCGAGTACTCCTTGCGGCGGGCGATGATCATCCGGGCCGCGCCGTTGACCAGCAGGGTGATGACGAAGAGGACGAGGCCGGAGGCGATGAGGGCGTCGCGGCCCTGGTCGTTGGCCTCGGAGAACTTCGCGGCGATGTTCTGCGCGAAGGTGCCGCCGCCCGGGTCGAGCAGGCTGGCGTGGATCAGGAAGTCGGGGGAGAGGACCGTGGCGACGGCCATCGTCTCGCCGAGCGCGCGGCCGAGGCCGAGCATCGACGCGGAGATCACACCGGAGCGGCCGAAGGGGATCACCGACATGCGGATGACCTCCCAGCGGGTCGCGCCGAGCGCGAGGGCCGCCTCCTGGTGCATCAGGGGGGCCTGTCGGAAGACCTCGCGGGAGACGTTCGTGATGATCGGCAGGATCATGATCGCCAGCAGGACGCCGACGGCGAGCAGGGTGCGCGGTGCGCCGCCCTGCCAGGAGAAGATGCCGGTCCAGCCGAAGTAGTCGTCGAGCCAGCTGTACAGGCCGGTCATGTGCGGCACCAGGAAGAGGGCGCCCCACAGGCCGTACACGATGGACGGCACGGCGGCCAGCAGGTCGATGACGTAGGCGATGACGCCGCTCAGCTTCTTCGGCGCGTAGTGCGTCAGGAAGAGCGCGATGCCGACGGCGACGGGGACCGCGATCAGCATGGCGATGACCGAGGTGACGATCGTGCCGAAGGCGAGGACGGCGATGCCGAAGACGGGCGGGGTCGCGGTCGCGTTCCACTCGAAGGTGGTGAGGAAGTTGCCCTCGTTCTTCGAGAGGACCAGCGAGGCGCGGTAGGTCAGGAAGACCGCGATCGCGGCCATGATCACCAGCAGCAAAATGCCCGAGCCGCGCGAGAGACCGAGGAAGATCCGGTCACCGGGGCGGGTGGCGCCGCGTGCGGCGGCCTTCTGCTGGGCTGGGGAGGGGCGATCGGCGGGCGCCGGTGGCGCGGGTGATTGCGTGGTTATGTCCATGGGGTTCTCCGGTCTGCGAAGTCCCTGGCCGCATGCGGCGGTCGCGTACGGGACTTCTGGCGGCGGTGCACCGGACGGTGCGGGCCACCCGTGGATGGGGTGGCCCGCACGCGGGCTAGCTGATGCTGGCGACGGTCTCGCGGACCTTGGCGTTGATCTCCGTGGGGATCGGGGCGTAGCCCAGGTCGGAGAGGGCGGCCTGGCCCTCTTCGGAGGCCGTGTAGGTCAGGAAGGACTTGGTGGCGGCCAGGGTGTCCGCCTTGTTGCCCTTGTCGCAGACGATCTCGTACGTGACCAGGGTGATCGGGTAGGCGCCCTCGGCCTTGGTCGCGTAGTTCAGCGACAGGGCGAGGTCCTTGCCGGTGCCGATGACCTTGGCGTCGGCGATCGCCTTCGAGGCGTTCTCCGTGGTGGCCTTGACCGGGGCGGCGGCGCCCGTGTCGATGTCGACGGTCTTCACGCCGTCCTTGGCGTAGGACAGCTCGAAGTAGGAGATGGCGCCGTCGGTCTGCTTGACCTGCTGGGCCAGACCGGACGAGCCCTGTGCGGACTGGCCGCCCTTGGCCTGCCAGGCCTTGCCGCCCTCGTACTTCCAGTCGCTCGCGGCCGTGGCCTTGAGGTACTTGGTGAAGTTGTCCGTGGTGCCGGACTCGTCCGAGCGGTGGTACGCCTGGATCTTGGTGGACGGCAGCTTCGCGTCGGGGTTGAGCTTCGCGATCGCCGGGTCGTTCCACTTCGTGATCTTCGAGTCGAAGATCTGGGCGAGGGTCTTGCCGTCCAGGACGAGGTTGTCGACGCCCGAGACGTTGTACGCGACGGCGATCGGGCCGCCGACCATCGGCAGGTCGATGCCCTGGCCGCTGGAGCAGACCTTCTTCGAGGCGGTGACCTCTTCGGGCTTGAGCGCCGAGTCGGAGCCGGCGAAGGCGACCTGGCCCTGGTTGAACGCGGTGACACCGGCGCCGGAACCGTCGGGCTTGTAGTTGATCTGCACACCCGAGCAGGTCTGGGAGTAGGCCTGGCGCCAGGCGTCGATCGCGTTGGCCTGGGCCGAGGAGCCGATGCCGAGGAGCTGGCCCTTGGCGTCGTCGCACTTGATGTTGCCGGCCTTGGCCGACGAACTGGAGCCGCCACCGCCGGTGCTGTTGGTGTCGTCGGAGCCGCACGCCGTGAGGGCCAGGGCGCCGGAGACGGCGAGAGCGCCGAGAGAGAGGGCGCG
This sequence comes from Streptomyces sp. NPDC050264, assembly GCF_040655895.1. Classification (NCBI taxonomy): domain Bacteria; kingdom Bacillati; phylum Actinomycetota; class Actinomycetes; order Kitasatosporales; family Streptomycetaceae; genus Streptomyces; species Streptomyces sp. NPDC050264. The sequence goes on along the minus strand of NZ_JBFAKV010000004.1, from coordinate 428,712 downwards.
GAGCCGGTTCTTGCGCTGAAGCTTCACCTTCGGATGTTCCTTCCAGGAGCCGCCGGCCTTGTGACGTCTGTGGCGGCGTGCGAAGTCTGCGGATGTTTCAGTGAACGGTGCGGCGGTCCGCTGTCGCGGGGGCACACCGTCTACGGCCGAAATTAGGCAGAACAGGTGAAGCGACCGATGGCCGTGAGTGAACGCAGGGTGAACCTAAGCAGGCGGTGTGGTTAGGTCACGGAGCGATTACGTCGGGTGGTGTGGAGGGCGGCCGGCAGGGCGTCCAGGAGCTTGCGGTCGCGGGGCTGGGTCAGGCGGTTGCGGGCCGCCGTCGGCGGGAGCCACACGATGCGGTCGACCTCGTTGTTCGGGGTGAACCTGCCCGACGTGGCCTCGGCGGCCCAGTAGTCGACCTTCTTGGGGCGGCCGTTCGCGAGGTAGCGCACGGTGGGCAGCGTGGCACCGGGGGCGCACGCGTGGCCGGTTTCCTCCCGTACCTCACGCAGCGCGCCCGTCAACGGGTCCTCGCCGCGCTTCAGCTTGCCCTTGGGATGCGACCAGTCGTCGTACTTGGGCCGGTGGACGAGGCAGATCTCCAGGCCGTCGTCGATCACCGACCGGCGCCACAGGACGCAGCCCGCCGCGCGAATGGTGTTCGTGTCGCTGTCGTGCACGGTCACGGGGTTCCCACTGCCTCTCGTTGCCATGCCCCCCTGAACGCGATCCGGGCGGCCTCCACCTGGTGGCGCTGGTCGGCGTGGAGCACGCCCAGGGCGTACGCCGTCGCCGGGGCGATGCGCGGGGTGCGGGCCGCCTGGGCGGCCGCGCCGGCGGCCTCGGCGGCGTCGCGGTGCGCGTTCAGGGCGTGCGCGGCCTCGTCCTCCTTGCGGTTCTCCTCGCGGCGGATGTCGCTGGCGGGGTCCTCCGGGGCGACCTCCTGGGCGTAGCGGTGCAGGCGCAGCAGCAGGCGTACGTGGTGCCAGGGGGTGTCGGCGTCCGGGTTGTAGGGGTGGCCGGTGTCGTGCAGCGCGGCGACCGCCTCGGTGAGCCGGTTCTCGGCGGCCGCGGCGAGCTTTCGCAGCTCGATGTCCTCGCCGCGGAGCGGGACCTCGCTGGCGAGTACGGCGACGCTGTCCGCGACCGCGTGGAACCGGGACGAGCCGAGGGCGCCCAGAGCCGTGCTGTGGGATCGCGTCTTGGCGAGGGTCAGCTGGCGGTCCAGCAGGGCCGCCGCCTTCGCCGCGCCGAGCGTGAGGGTCTCCCGCGCGGGCGGTGCCGCTTCCCTTTCCGTGCGCGGCGCCGGAGGCCCGGCGGGCCCGCCCCGGTTCGCGGCGGTGAGCCGGTGCAGTGCCTCGTTCAGCCGCTGCAAGCGCTCCGCGTACGCGTGCTCCTGGGCCAACGTGCCCGAGAGCCATGCCAGTTCGGGGCGCAGGCCGTCGGACCACTCCGCGTCGAGCAGCGGGCGGAACGTGTGCAGGGTGCCGCTGATGCGGCGGGCGGCGCGGCGCAGGGCGCGGGCCGCGCCCGCCGTCTCCCCGGCCGCGCCGCTCTCGCGGTGCTGGCGCAGCGCGCGCAGGAACTCGGTCGCCTGGGCCCGCAGGTAGGACGCGAGGACGGCGTCGGCGGTGTGCGCCGTGCCGGGGTCAAGGTGTCGCTGTGCCACGCCGGCGCCTCCGGGCGTCTATGAGCATCTCCTGTACGTTCCGCAGCGGCCGCCCGTCGCCGTCGAGGGCGTGCCGGGTCCAGTTGCCGTCCGGGCCCAGGTGCCAGGAGGCGGTGGTGTCGGACATCCCCGTTTCGAGCAGACGGCTGAGGGCCGCGCGGTGGGCCGGGTCCTCGACGCGGACCAGGGCCTCGATGCGGCGGTCGAGGTTGCGGTGCATCATGTCGGCGCTGCCGATCCACACCTCGGGCTCGCCGCCGTTGCCGAAGGCGAAGACGCGGGAGTGCTCCAGGAAGCGGCCGAGTACGGAGCGGACCCGGATGTTCTGGGAGAGGCCCGCGACCCCGGGCCGCACGGCGCAGATCCCGCGTACCCACACGTCCACCGGGACGCCTGCCTGCGACGCCCGGTACAGGGCGTCGATGACGGCCTCGTCGACCATCGAGTTGACCTTGACACGGACGTACGCGGGACGGCCCGCGCGGTGGTGCTGGACCTCTTTCTCGATCCGCGTGACCAGGCCCGTGCGCAGCGACTTGGGGGCGACGAGGAGGCGGCGGTAGGTCTCGCGGCGCGAGTAGCCGGAGAGCCGGTTGAAGAGGTCGGAGAGGTCGGCGCCGACTTCCTGGTTGGCCGTCAGCAGCCCCAAGTCCTCGTACAGGCGGGCGGTCTTGGGGTGGTAGTTGCCGGTGCCGACGTGCGAGTAGCGGACGAGCTGGTCGCCCTCCTGGCGGACGACGAGGGAGAGCTTGCAGTGCGTCTTCAGGCCGACGAGACCGTAGACGACGTGGCAGCCCGCCTCCTCCAGCTTGCGCGCCCACTTGATGTTGGCCTGCTCGTCGAAGCGTGCCTTGATCTCCACCAGGACGAGGACCTGCTTGCCGGACTCGGCGGCGTCTATCAGCGCGTCCACGATCGGGGAGTCGCCCGACGTCCGGTACAGCGTCTGCTTTATGGCGAGCACGTCCGGGTCGTTCGCGGCCTGCTCCAGGAAGGCCTGCACGGACGTGGAGAAACTGTCGTACGGGTGGTGCAGCAGGACGTCGTGGCCGCGCAGCGCGGCGAAGACGTCGGGCGCCGAGGACGACTCGACCTCGGCGAGGTCGCGGTGGGTGCCCGCCACGAACTTCGGGTACTTCAGCTCGGGCCGGTCCAGGACCGCCAGCGCGAAGAGGCCGGTGAGGTCGAGGGGGCCCGGCAGCGGGTACACCTCGGCCTCGCTGATCTTCAACTCCCTTACGAGCAGGCTCAGTACCTCGGAGTCGATGGTCTCCTCGACCTCCAGGCGCACCGGCGGTCCGAAGCGGCGCCGCATGAGTTCCTTCTCCAGGGCCTGGAGCAGGTTCTCGGCGTCGTCCTCCTCGACCTCGAGGTCCTCGTTGCGGGTCAGCCGGAACATGTGGTGCTCCTCGACCGTCATGCCGGGGAACAGCTCGCCGAGGTGGCGGGGGGCGGCGATGACGTCCTCGATGGGGACGTAGCGCTGCGGGGAGGCCTCCAGGAAGCGGGCGAGGAGGGGCGGCACCTTGACGCGGGCGAAGTGGCGGTGGCCCGAGACGGGGTTGGAGACGACGACCGCGAGGTTGAGGGAGAGCCCCGAGATGTACGGGAACGGGTGCGCGGGGTCGACGGCCAGCGGCGTCAGGACCGGGAAGATCTGCTGCATGAACAGCGTGTAGAGCCGGGCCTGTTCCTTCTCGGTCAGCTCGTTCCAGCGCACGACGTGGATGCCCTCGTCGGCCAGGGACGGGGCGACCTCGTCCTGGTAGCAGGCGGCGTGCCGGGCCATGAGTTCGCGGGAGCGGTTCCAGATCAGCTCCAGGACCTCGCGGGGCTGCAGCCCCGAGGCCGAACGGGTGGCGACGCCGGTCGCGATGCGCCGCTTGAGGCCGGCCACGCGGACCATGAAGAACTCGTCGAGGTTCGAGGCGAAGATCGCCAGGAAGTTCGCGCGCTCCAGGAGAGGGGTGTTCGGGTCCTCGGCCAGCTCCAGGACCCGCTCGTTGAACGCCAGCCAGCTGCGCTCGCGGTCCAGGAAGCGGCCCTGCGGCAGCTCCGCGTCGGCCTGGCCCGCGTACTCGTCCTCGTAGTCGTCGGGGTCCGCGTCGATGTCGACGACGATACCGGCGAGCTTGGCGGCCGCCCGCTCGAAGTCGCGGCCCGCCACGGGCTGCGGGCGGTGCGCGGCCAGCGAGCCCACGGACGGCTGGGGCTGTGGGGCCGAGGTGGCCGGCGGCGCGGTGGCGGTCGGGTCCTGTGCGGCGTTCGGCTGGCTCATGGCCCCATTCTTCCGCGCGGAGACCGTCTCGGGCGCGCTGGGCAGATCGGAGAGCGCGGGCGCGAGACGGAGCCGGCCGTGCGGCGGCTCCGGCGGGGCCTTCGAGGGATCGGACGCGGGGGGCTGCATTCCGTGAGCGTCGCAAGCCCGTCTGAATCGCCGGTTACGGCGACATGACGTGCGGGCTATGGGCGGGCGGCTCCGGGGCGTCTACGGGGGCTCGTTCGTGTCGAGGGGGCGCGTTTCAGGGGCGCCCGGCCTTGGGCGTCGGCGGGGCCGGGGCGCGCCCTCACTGTCAGGCGGTGCGGCGTCTCAGCAGCCAGAACGTGGCGGCGACCGCGGCCCCGGCGATTGTAAGGACGGCGGCGGATTCCGCCAGTTGGAGGGGCCAGTAGTGGGACGACGGGTGGTACGTGACCCAGAAATCGCGGAACTGGGCGGTGCAGCGACGCAGATCGGCGCCCTGCTCGCCGGTGCAGGCGTTGTTGTTCGTGATGCGTTCGCCGGTGCGCAGGACGGCGCCGTGCACCAGGACCTGGGCGTCGGCCGGCGGGCGCAGGGCGCCCTGACCGGTGTCGGTGACCGTCGGCCACAGGCTGACCCGGTAGCGCCCGAGCAGGGTGGAGACGGCGAACAGCGCGGCGACGGCGAGCACCGGGCTCTTGTAGGTGCTGCGGGTGAACAGGCCCGCGAGCGCGCCGAGCGCGAGACCCAGCAGCGCGTACGCGACCGGGAGGAGGCCGGTGGGGACGAACACGTCGTCGGCGTACCAAAGGGTGCCGAGGAAGTCGTCGGAGGCGCTCCACGCCGCCCGGTTCAGCAGGGCGAGCGGGGTCAGGGTCGCGATGATCAGGGCGGCCGGCGCGGCCAGGGTCGTGGCGAGCCAGCGCGCAGGGGAGACGGACTGGGTCCACAGCAGCGCGGCGGTGCCCCGCTCCAGCTCGCGGCCGACCAGGACGGCGCCCGCGTACGCCGCCACGAGGAACGGGGTCACCGTGAGGAGCAGGCCCGTCCATTCGGTGAGCTGCGAGTAGTGGCTCAGTGGGCCGTTGACGACCTCGCACATGTCGCCCGCGCAGCGCGCCTCGTCCCGCCGCGCGGCCGCCGCCCCCGGCCCGCGCAGCCACAGCAGCGCCCCGCCGACGAGGAGGACGTATCCCGCCCATACCCGGAGTGCCGTGCGGTGCAGGCTCAGTACGGTCCGCAGCCGGCCGGCGGGCCGGGTGCGCGGCAGGGTGAGGGCGGCGGTGGTCACGAGGCGGTTCTCCTCTTCAGGATGCGGAACGCGAGGAGCGTGATGGCTCCGGCCAGGACCAGCAGCAGCCCTGTCTGTACCAGTTGGAGCGGCCAGAAGTGGGAGGGCGGGTGGCCTTCGGTGTAGAAGCCGGTGATGTCGTGGTCGGTGATGCAGGCCCGGTCGTCGATGCACATCGGGTCGGCGATGTGCGCGCCGGATCCGGTGACGGCGCCTTGGCCGACGATTTCGCCGGTGTAGCTGGTGTAGCCCTGCTCGGGGGTGCCCACGCGGGTCCGGGTGGACCACAGGTACGGGTGCGCGTACGAGACGGCCGCCGACAGCAGGATCGTCAGGACGAAGCCGAGGATCTCCCCGGGCAGTGTCCGCCGCAGCAGCAGGGCCGCGAGCACGCCGCAGGCGAGGGCGGCCAGCGGCAGTGCCACCGCGGTCGGTCCGAGGATGTCGAAGGCGCCCGTGTACCACTGGTTGTCGTCGAGGCCGCTCGCCCGGGACGCGACCGCGTGGCGCAGTGCCACCAGGAGCCCCGTGCCGGCGGTGATCAGGAGGGCCGGAACGGTCAGCCGGGTGGCGAGCCAGCGGGCGGGGGACACCGACTGGGTCCACGCCAACTGGGCGGTGCCGCGCTCCAGTTCCCGTCCTGTGAGCACGCCGCCGGCGAACACCGCGACGGCCAGGGGCAGGAAGTTCAGGGAGATGTCGACGGCGTCGAGGACGTGGTGGTACGAGTCCGTGGTCGGCCCGTGCGCGATGCAGTCGACCGCCGGGCCCCCCGCGCAGGCGCCGACGAGGTCGAGGCCGTCGGTCCCAGGCCCCCACAGCCACAGCAGCAGCCCGGCCGCCACGGCGACGTAACCGATCCATGCCCACAGGGCGACCTGGTGCAGGCGCAGCACCGTCCAGGTGAGGCCCTTCGGGCGGGTCAGCGCGATGCTCATGCGGTGGCTCCCTTCGTGACCTTCGCGGCGCGGCGCGGCTGGTACCGGCGCAGGACGAGGAACGCGGCGACTACGGCGAGCACGGTGAGGCCGAGCAGGATGCCCGTCTCGGTGAGCTGGCGGGGCCAGTAGTCGGGGGAGGGCAGGTAGGTGCGGGTGAAGCCGGTGATGTGGTGCTGGTCGAGGCAGTTCAGGTCCTTGTAGCAGCCGGGGTCGCTGATCTCGGTGCCGCCGGACGTGACGGCCTTGCTGTGGACCGGGAGCTCGGGCTGCTGGTACTGGCCCTGGAACGGCCAGGAGTTGCCTCGCAGGGCGCCGACCAGGAACTGGCCGATGCCGGCGACGGCCAGCGCGGGCAGCGTACGGCGCACGACCAGCGCGACGAGGACGCCGAACGCGAGGCCGAACAGGGCGTTCGCCACCGTGGCCGGGCCGATGGAGAAGGCGATGTCGCGCGGGCGGATACCGGCGACGAGGAGGTGGTTGCGCCCGTCCCAGACCCATCGGTACAGGGCGACGACCAGACCGGTGCCGACGGTGACGAGCAGGGCGGGCACGGCCAGCTTGGCCGTGAGCCAGCGGGCCGGTGACACGGACTGCGTCCAAGCCCACTGGGCGGTGCCCGACTCCAGTTCCCGCGCGATCAGCGGACCCGCGGCGAACACGGCGACGGCGACCGCGGCGATCCGCGTCAGCGACAGCGGGTCGTAGAAACCCGAGTCGAAGGAGCCGAAGAAGGGGAGTCCGGAGGACAGTCCACGAAAGGCGGTGTCCTGCGCCCCGCTGTAGCCGAACGCGTCGAACGCCTTCTGGGCGTCCGACGAGCCGGGTCCCCACAGCCACAGCAGCAGGCCGAGGCTGATCACGAGGTAGCCGAGCCACATCCACAGGGCCGTGCGGTGCAGCCGCAGCACCGTCCACACCAGTCCGTCGGGGCCGGGCAGGGTGCGCCGGGGCGGACGGGCCTCGGTGTCGGGACGCTTCAGGGTCGCCGTGCTCATGCGGACACCGCCGTAACGGTCGTGCGGGCGGTGGTGCCGGGGGTGAGCAGGGCCGGGGCGTCGGGGGAGCGCAGGTGGGCCAGGAGCAGCTCTTCCAGGGAGGGCTCCTGGACCTGCCATCCCTCGCCGAGCGGTCCGTCGCGGCGGATCAGGGCGATGGTGCCGCGGCCCGAGGCGCGGGACTCCACGACCGTGTGCCCGGACAGGTCGCCGCGCCCGGTGACCAGGGCGTGCGCGCCGGTCAGGTCGTCGATGCCGCCGCCGAGCCGGATCCGGCCGCCGCCCAGGAGCAGCAGGTGGTCGCAGGCGTCGGCCAGCTCGGCCACGATGTGCGAGGACACCAGCACGGTCGTGCCGTGCTCGGCGGCGTCCGCCATCAGCGTGCCCATCAGCTCGTGCCGGGCGAGGGGGTCCAGGTCGGCCATCGGTTCGTCCAGGAGCATCAGCTCGGGTCGCTTGCCCAGGGCCAGGGCGAGCGCGACGCGGGTGCGCTGGCCGCCGGAGAGCGCGCGGACGCGGGTCTTCGGGTCGAGGGAGCCCTGCTCGATGATCTTCGCCGCGTAGGCCGCGTCCCAGCGGCCGGGGTTCAGCTCGGCGCCCATGCGCAGTGTGTCGGCGATGGACAGCTGGGGGTGCAGGGGCTTGTCCTGCGAGAGGTAGGCGACCTTGGCGCGGTGCTCGCCGGGGGCGCCGCCGAGCACCTCGATCCGCCCCGTGGTCTGTCGCATCAGGCCCGCGGCGATCGCCAGCAGGGTGGACTTGCCCGCCCCGTTGGGCCCGACGAGCGCGCTGATCCGGCCCGCGGGCAGCCGGAACGAGCAGTCGTCCAGGGCGGCGGCGCCGCGCCGCCCGTACCGCTTGACGAGGCCGGTCGCCTCGATGGCCGTGCTCATGCGTTCCCCTTGGTGGTGGTGCTGAAGTGTGCTTCCAATGCGCTGGCGAACAGGGCGGCCACGTCCTCGCGGTCGAGCCCCGTCTCCTTCGCCCGTCTCGTCCAGTCGTCGAGCTCCGCCCGCAGGGGCGAGTCGGCCGGTGCGGACCCGAGGGATCTACGGACGAACGTGCCCAGGCCCCGGCGGGCCTCGACGAGCCCCGCCCGCTCCAGCTCGCGGTACGCCTTGAGCACGGTGTTCGGGTTGATGGCCGTCGCCTCGACCACCTCGCGGGCGGTCGGCAGCTTGTCGCCGGGTTCGAGCATGCCCATGCGCAGGGCCTGCTCGGTCTGGTGGACGATCTGCAGATAGGTGGCTACGCCGCTGTGGCGGTCGATCCGGAACTCGATGACGTACTCGCGTTCGCTCACCGGCTCACCCCCTTTCACTAATCAAGTAGTGAAAGGGTGATGCAAGAGAGGGGGCGGCGTCAAGCGACGCCGCCCCCTCGAAGTCCCGAAAGGCCCCGCGAGAGGCCCTCCGAACCTTTAAAACCCCAGGTCAGGACTCTGTTCGGTACATCAGATCCGTCTCGTACGTCGTGAAGCCCAGCCGCTCGTACACGCTCACCGCCGCCTTGTTGTCGGCGTCGACGTACAGCATCGCCGTCGGCAGGCCGGCCGCGGCGAGATGGCGCAGGCCCGTCGTGGTCAGCGCCTTGCCGAGGCCGCCGCCCTGGTTCCCGGGCGCGACACCCACCACGTACACCTCGCCGAGCCCCTCCTCGGCGTGCTCCTTCGTCCAGTGGAAACCGACCAGCTCGTCGTTCTTGAACGCGAGGAAGAAGCCCGCCGGGTCGAACCACGGCTCGGCCTTGCGGTCGTCCAGGTCGCGCTGGGTGAGGGAGCCCTGCTCGGGGTGGTGCGCGAACGCCGCCGCGTTCACCGCCAGCCAGGCCGTGTCGTCCTGACCCGGCACGAAGGTGCGAACGCGCACGCCCGCGGGCAGCACGGGATCGGGCAGGTCCAGGCCGGCCAACGGGCGCCGCATCTGGCGCAGTTCACGGAACAGGGTCAGCCCGAGCACCTGCGCGAGGTGCCGCGCCGCGCCGTGCCCGCCGTGCGCCCAGACCCGCAGCCGCTTCCCGGAGGTGGCCAGCAGCGCCGCGCCGAGCGCCCGCCCGTGCCCGCGCCCGCGGTGCGCGGGGTGCACGACCAGCTCGGCGGCCGGCGCCTCGACCGGGTCGGTGTCCTCCAGCTGCGCGTACCCGAGCAACTCCCCGTCGACGCTGAGCAGCAAGTGGTGCACGCCGTCGCGCTCCCCGCCCCGCAGCTGGAGCCGGCCCTGCTCCGACACGGCCTGCTGCCCGTCGGCGCGGGCGGCGTCGGTCAGCAGCGCGAGCACGGTCGCGGACTGCGCGTCGGTCAGGGCGGAGAGGGTGTCGATCTGGCGTCCAGTGGGGGCCGGATCGCTGGCGGGGGCGGGGTCGGTGGTCATGCAGACGAGGGTACGGCGCCCTCCCGGCCAGGTGGCGGCAACCAGCTCGTAACCGGCAACCCCCTGTTGCGCTACGCGCGTTGACCCTAGGCTTCCGGCAGCCGTGCTCGCACAGGCAATCGCTCGCACGGCCACAGCCACCGCACAGCATCCACAGGTTCCAGTTCCAGGGGGACGTATGCCCGTCACGCCACACGGAGTCAGACCAGGAGCCCGTCCGCTCCGCCGCCGCGTCAAGGCGGTGCTCGGGGCCGTCGCGACCCTCACCACCGCGGGGGCGCTGATCGCCGCGCTGCCCGCGGGCGCCGCCCACGACAGGCACGGCGGCGGGCACCACGGTCAGGGCCGCTACCAGGACGTACAGCTGCTGTCGTTCAACGACTTCCACGGGAACCTGGAGCCGCCGGCCGGCTCGTCCGGGCAGGTCGCGGAGAAGCAGGCCGACGGCACGACGAAGCAGGTCGACGCGGGCGGCGCGGAGTACCTGGCCACTTCCTTGCGCACCGCCCGCAAGGGGCACCCGTACAGCGTCACGGCGGCCGCCGGCGACCTGATCGGCGCGAGCCCGCTGCTGTCGGGCCTCTTCCATGACGAGCCGACCGTCGAGGCGATGAACAAGCTCGACCTGGACGTCACCGGTGTCGGCAACCACGAGTTCGACGAGGGCGCCACCGAGCTGGCGCGCATACAGAACGGCGGCTGTCACCCCAAGGACGGCTGCTTCGAGAAGGGCCGCACGTTCAAGGGCGCGGACTACCCCTACCTCGCGGCGAACGTCACGGACGAGAAGACCGGCAAGCCGGTCCTCAAGCCGTACTGGGTCTGGAAGAACAAGGGCGTGAAGGTCGGCTTCATCGGCGTCACGCTGGAGGGCACGCCGAACATCGTGTCGGCGGACGGCGTCAAGGGCCTGAAGTTCCACGACGAGATCGAGACCGTCAACAAGTACGCGAAGATCCTCGACAAGCAGGGCGTGAAGTCGATCGTCGCCCTCATCCACGAAGGCGGCGTGCCCGCCTCGTCCTCCTACAACTACGACTGTGACTCCCCGGCCGCCGGCTCCGGTGTCTCGGGCCCGATCGTCGACATCGCCAAGGGCATCACCCCGAAGGTGGACGCGCTGGTCACCGGCCACACGCACAACGCCTACGTATGCACCATCCCCGACCCGGCGGGCAAGCCGCGCATGGTCACGTCGGCTGCCTCCTACGGGAAGCTCTACACGGACACCACGCTCACCTACGACCGCCGTACCAAGGACATCGTCCGTACGTCGGTGAAGTCGCCCACGTCGGCGAACCACGTCGTCTCGCGCACGCAGGCCAAGGCGCCCGACATGACCGCGCTGATCGGCCGGTGGAACAAGCTCGCCGCGCCCGTATCGAACCAGGCCGTCGGCCACATCTCCGCCGACATCCCCGGCCGCGGCGCCGGTACCCCGGAGGAGCCGCTCGGCGACCTCATCGCGGACGCGCAGCTCGCCCACGCCAAGTCCCTCGACCCGAAGGCGGCCCTGGCGCTGATGAACCCGGGCGGGGTCCGCTCCGACCTGGTGTTCAAGGCGAGCGGGAGCGAGGGCGACGGGGTCGTGACGTACGGCGAGGCGTTCACCGTCCAGCCGTTCAGCAACACGGTCAATCTCGCCGACCTCACCGGCGCGCAGGTGGTCCAGGCGCTGCAGCAGCAGGTCAGCGGCTCCAACGAGGCCTCGCCGAAGATCCTCCAGCCCTCGGCCGGGCTCACGTACACGCTCGACATGACGAAGACCGGCGCCGCCCGCGTCCTCGTCGACTCGATCAGGCTGAACGGAGCGGCGATCGACCCGGCCGCCACCTACCGCGTCGCGATGAACTCCTTCCTCGCGGGCGGCGGCGACGGCTTCGCGGCGCTCGGGCAGGGCAAGAACCCGCTGGTCGGCGCGGACGACCTGAAGGCGTTCAACGACTACCTGACCGCGAACTCGTCGGCCGCGAACCCGATCGCGCCGCCGAAGACGGACCGGATCACGATCGTGAAGTGACCGAAACGACCGGATCATGAACTGACCGGAAACTTCGTGTGCATACGGGTGGCCTACGGTGGACCGTGGGCCACCCGTCGTTTGTGAAGGTTGATTGCGTAAAGGGTGGGGGTGTGTGGTGAAATCACCCGATGCGTACCCCCCACCGCATAGCCAACGACCGTGCCCCATCCGATGGTTGGCCTGACGAATCGGTTCCCCCGGAACCTTTGCGGACGGTCAACCCGTACGAGGAGCTGGCCGCGCTCGCGGACAATCCGCTCGACGAGGTCCTCCACGACGAGCCGGACGACCCGCACGACCCGCACGACCCCGAGGACGCCTGGCTGCCGCCCAACCACCGGCGTGGCAGCCGCCGCCGCACCCGTTTCGCGGGGCTCTCGATCGCCGTGAAGGGCCTGGTCGCGGTCCTCGTCCTCACCGCGTTCCTCGCCCTCGGCGACCGCTGGGCCGTCCTGTACGCCGAGCACCGCGCCGCGCAGCAGCTCAAGAAGGAGATGAAGCTGACCGCGGCGCCCGAGGTCGAGATCAAGGGCTTCCCCTTCCTCACCCAGCTCGCCGACCGCCGCGTCGACGAGATGAAGGTCACCGTCCCCGACGTCGCCGCCGACCGCGTCACCCTCGCCAAGGTCTCGGCGACCGCGCGCGACGTACGCATCGAGGGCTCGGGCCTCACCGACATCAGCGGCGCGTACGTCGACGCGATGCACGGCGAGGTGCTGCTCAGCTTCGCCGACATGAACCGTGAACTGGGCGCCTCCCAGGTCACGTTCACCGGCCACGGCCACGACCGGGTACTGGCCCGCGGCACCCTGCCGGTCGCCGGACACGAGGTGAAGGTACGGGCCGACGCCACGATCCGCCGCCTCGGCGGGACCGGTATCTCCACCGACATCGACGGCATGCGCCTGGACATCGGCGACCTCGCCACCTACCGGCCCGGCACCGGCGCGGGCGAGGGCCTGCATCTGACGGCCAAGTCGGTGCGGCGGATCACCGAGGAGGCCGACAAGGCCAAGCGGCTGCTGTCCATACCCGCCATCGTGCACCGGGCCGGCGTCCCCGACTCGGCCGTCCGCCAGGCGCTGCGCGGCGACAAGAAGGTGAGCGAGGTGACCGGTACGCCCCGCTTCGTGAAGAGCCTGATGGGGATGAACCTGGTCGACATCGCGCTCGACCACCCCTGGATCCTGCAGAAGCTGGGCCTGGACCCGTCCCTGCTCGACGGCCTCTCCGACCTCACCCGCCCCGAACTCGCCGACCGCCTCTCCCTCGCGTTCCGGCTGCCGAAGCTGCCGGGCGACCACGGCTACGTACGGCTGCGCGACGTGACCGTGGAGAAGGACGGGATCCGGGTGGACCTGTCGGGTGCGGGACTCTCCGTGGGGCACTGAGAGCCCTGAGCGCCCGTCCTGGTCAGGGGATGATCTCCGGCGGTGGCGTCGGGGCGCCGGGCAGCCGCATCGTCGCGACCGTGCCGCCGCCGTCCGCCGCCGCGAGGGCGACCTCACCGCCGTTCGCCTCGACGGTACGGGCCACGATGGACAGGCCGAGCCCCGAGCCGGGCAGCGCGCGAGCCGTCGGCGAACGCCAGAACCGGTCGAAGACGTACGGGAGTTCATCGGCGGGGATGCCCGGACCGTGGTCCCGCACGGTGAGCGTCCCGCGCATCAGCCGCACCTCGACCGTGCCCTTCTCCGGGCTGAACTTCACGGCGTTGTCGAGCAGGTTCACGACCGCCCGCTCCAGCGCCGCCGGTTCCGCCCGGACGTACCAGGGGGCCAGCTCGGAGTCGATGGTCAGCTCCGGGCCGCGCAGGCGGGCGCGCTCGATGGCGGTACGGACGGTGTCGTGCAGGGAGACGACCTTGAGGGGGCCGTCGCTCCCGTTCAGCCCGGTACGCGACAGCTCCTGCAAGTCCCCGATGAGCGCGGCCAGTTCGGTCATCTGCGCCTTCACGGACGCCATCAGCGCCTTGCGGTCGTCCGGGGGGATGGCGCGGCCCGTCTCCTCGCTGCGGGTGAGCAGTTCGATGTTGGTCCGCATCGAGGTGAGCGGCGTGCGCAGCTCGTGACCCGCGTCGGCGATCAGCTGCTGTTGCAGCTCGCGGGAGGACGCGAGCGAGGCCGTCATCGAGTTGAACGACTCGGACAGCCGGGCGATCTCGTCATCGCCCTCGACCGGGATCCGGACGGTGAGGTCCTCGGTCCTGGCCACGTGCTCCACGGCCTCGGTGAGCTTGTCGACGGGGCGCAGGCCGGTGCGGGCGATCCATAGACCGGCGGCCGTCGCACCGAGTACGCCGATGCCGCCGACGAGGAGGAGGACCCAGGCCAAGGTGGTGAGGGGCTTGGTGACTTCGTCGAGCGGGTTGGCGATGGAGACGGCGACGCCTTGGACCGGGTTGTTGGGCCCGGAGGTGACGGGGACCGTCAGTACTCGCATGGCCTTGCCGTCGTCGTCGTCCGTGGTGTGCAGGGCCCGCTCTGAAGTGCCGTCGGCGACGGCAAGGTCGGACGGCTGGGCGGGGATTGCCTTGTCGCCCCGCCAGGTACAGACGGTGCCGTCGGAGTTGATCACCTGGATGGTCGGGCCGGGGATGTTGCGCTGACCCGTGTTGGGACAGGCCAGCAGGGCGACCACCTGGCGGTTCTGGTTCAGGGAGCCGACCTGACTACGCAGCTCGTTGTCCATCTGGCCGTACAACTGACCCCGCGTGATGAACCAGCACGTCACCGCCACCGCCGCGACCGCCGCAGCCACCGCCACCGCCACAAGCAACGCCAGCCGCGACCGCAGAGGCAACCCCCGCAACCGCCGGAACACCCCGTTCATTCGGCCCCGCCGGAGCGCAACACGTACCCCACACCCCGCACCGTGTGGACGAGCCGCGGCTCGCCCCCGCCCTCGGTCTTGCGCCGGAGGTACATCACGTACACGTCCAGCGAGTTGGACGACGGCTCGAAGTCGAAGCCCCACACGGCCTTGAGGATCTGTTCGCGGGTGAGGACCTGGCGCGGGTGGGCCAGGAACATCTCCAGGAGCGTGAACTCGGTGCGGGTCAGCTCGACAGGACGGTCACCCCGCATGACCTCACGGGTCGCCAGATCCATCCGCAGGTCGGCGAAGGACAGCACGTCCGAGTCGTCCACGGAGCCGGCCGCGGCGGCGTAGGAGCTGCGCCGCAGCAGCGCGCGGACCCGCGCGAACAGCTCGTCCAGTTCGAACGGCTTGACCAAGTAGTCGTCGGCGCCGGCGTCGAGCCCGGTGACCCGGTCGCCGACGGTGTCGCGCGCGGTGAGCATGAGGATCGGGGTCGTGGAGCCGGTGGCGCGGAGCCGGCGGGCCGCGGTGAGGCCGTCCATGCGCGGCATCTGGATGTCCAGGACGACCAGGTCCGGGTGGTAGGCGGCCGACTTCTCCAGCGCGTCGGCGCCGTCGACGGCGACCTCGGTGCCGTAGCCCTCGAAGGCGAGGGAGCGCTGGAGTGCCTCCCGCACCGCCGGCTCGTCGTCGACGATGAGGATGCGGTGCGGGTCGCGGTCGCCTTCGGCGGGGCTCATGGGCTGCGCTTCCTTACAGATGGGTGCGGGCAGGGCCGTTCTCAGCCTCGCACGGCGGCGCGGCGGCCGCGTACGGCACGGCGCGTCGCCGTCGGCACCACTTCGGGGGCACGGGTGACAGGCCGGTGCAGAGCCGAGACGACGGTGAGGGCGAGGCCCAGGTCGGCGGGGCCCACGGGGGCTTCTTCGGGGTGACGGACGGTGCGGATCATGACGGGTCCTCCCGGTTCGGGGGCGGGGTCGGTCGGTCAGTTGTCGGCGCCTCCGGCGCGCAGCGTGTCGAGGTCGGCCTTGACGGTGTTGATCGGGATGGCGAAGCCGAGGCCGACGCTGCCCGCGCTCGACGAGTCCCCCGACGAACCAGAGGAGTCCGAACTGGCGGAGTACATCGCGGAGTTGATGCCGATGATGTTGCCGTTCATGTCGATGAGGGCGCCGCCGGAGTTGCCGGGGTTGAGGGACGCGTCGGTCTGCAGCGCCTTGTACGTCGTCGTGGACGAGCCGGTGTCACCGTTGAACTCCTGGCCGCCGAACTCGAACGGCCACTCGCCGCTGCCGCCGCCCTGCTGCTGCTGTTGCTGCTCCTGGCCCTCGTCCGTGGAGACGGTGACGTCGCGGTCGAGCGCGGAGACGATGCCGCTGGTGACGGTGCCGGTCAGGCCCTCGGGGGAGCCGATGGCGACGACCTGGTCGCCGACCTTGACGCCGTCGGAGTCGCCGAGCGTGGCGGCCGTCAGGCCCGAGGCGTTCTTCAGCTTGATGAGCGCCAGGTCCTTCTTGGCGTCGGTGCCGACGACCTCGGCGGTGTACGACTTGCCGTCGCTCGTCTGCACCTTGATCGAGGAGGCGCCGGAGATGACGTGGTTGTTGGTGAGGATCTCGCCGGAGCTGGTCGTGATGACGCCGGAGCCGGTGGAGGAGCCCGAGGACAGCGTCGCGTTGACCTCGACGATCGACGGGCTGACCGCCGTGGCGACGCCGGAGACGGTGCCCTTCTGGCTGCTGGGCACGACGGTGGTGCTGGTGGAGCTGGACGCCGTGGTGTCCGAGCCGCTCAGTTCCTGGAAGGCGTACGCGGTGCCGCCGCCGACGGCCGCCGCCGCGACCGCCACGGCCGCGAGCAGCCCGACCGGGCCGCGCAGCCGCTTCCTCTTCTTCGGGGCCGCGGGCTGTTCGGACCCGTACGCGGCGAACTGGGCGGTGTGCCCGTCGCCGTGGCCGCCGTGTCCGGAGTCGCCGCCCGCCGGCCACACCGTCTGTCCCGGAGCGACGCTCACGGGCTGGTACGACGGCGGGGGAGGGTACGCGCTCTCGGCGTACGCGGACTGCTGCTGGTCGGTGCCGTCCGTGCCGTACTGGGGGTACTCGCCGCTTCGGCGGTAGCTCTCGGTCATGGGACAAGCGTGTGGCGCGTACATGAGAGCCACCTGAGCGTGCCCTGAGAGTCCCGGCAGAACCCTGTTTGCCCGAAATAAAGAACCGCGGGGCAGGTGTCAGGCGCAGCCGCAGGACTGGCGTACGACGAGTCGCGAGGGGAACAGCTTCAGCCGCTCGCGCCGCGACCCCGCGACCCGCAGCGAGTCGTCGAGCACCAGGTCCACCGCGGCCCGCGCCATCGCCGACCGGTCCGAGGCGACCGTGGTCATCGGCGGATCCGTCAGACCCGCCTCCTTCACGTCGTCGAACCCGGCCACGGCCAGCTCGCCCGGCACGTCGATACGCAGCTCGCGCGCGGCCCGCAGCACACCGATGGCCTGGTCGTCGGTGGAGCAGAAGATCGCGGGCGGCCGCTGCGGCCCGGCCAGCAGCCCGAGCGCCACCTGGTACGCGTCGTAGCGGTTGTACGGCGCCTCGAAGAGCCGGCCCTCCGTGGAGCGGCCCGCCTCCTGCATCGCGCGGCGCCAGCCCTCGACGTGGTCGGAGACCGGGTCGCCGACGGACGGGGTCTCGGCGGTGCCGCCGAGGCAGGCAACGTACTCGTTCCCGTGTTCCAGGAGGTGGCGGGTGGCGAGCTGGGCGCCGCCGATGTCGTCGGTGACGACGGCGACGTCGTCGATCGCCTCGGGCCGCTCGTGCAGCAGGACGACGCGGGCGTCCCAGGCCTCGATCTCGGCGGCCGCCAGGTCGTTGAACCCGTGGCTGACGAGGATCAGGCCCGAGACCCGCATGCCGAGGAACGCGCGCAGGTAGTGGACCTCGCGGTCACCGACGTAGTCGGAGTTGCCGACGAGGACCATCTTTCCGCGCTCGGACGCGGCCTGTTCCACCGCGTGCGCCATCTCCGCGAAGAACGGCTGGCGCGCGTCCGGCACGATCATGCCTATGAGGTCGGTCCGCCGCGACGCCATCGCCTGGGCGACCCGGTCGGGCCGGTACCCCAGCTCCTTGATCGCGGCTTGCACGCGCTCGCGCGTGGCCGGGGCGACCGGCCGGGGTCCGTTGTTGATCACGTAGGACACGACGGCGGTCGAAGTACCCGCCAGTCGCGCAACGTCGTCCCGAGTCACCTTGGCCACGCGCGGAGTCTACGCGGATGGACCTGCTTGTGGGCAGGGCGTAAGGGCCCTTCCTAGGGCTCTGCCGTGACCGCCTCGGCGCGCGTGACGGCCGGGCTGTCCGCTTCGTCCGTGTTGACGCCGCTACCGGCCTTCTGCTCGGTCTTCTGCTCGGCCTGCTTGTCGGCCTTCTTCTCCGGCTTCTCCGGGGTGACGAAGCGGTAGCCCACGTTGCGCACGGTGCCGATGAGCGACTCGTGCTCGGGGCCGAGCTTGGCGCGCAGCCGTCGTACGTGGACGTCCACGGTCCGGGTGCCGCCGAAGTAGTCGTAGCCCCAGACCTCCTGGAGCAGCTGGGCGCGCGTGAACACGCGGCCGGGGTGCTGTGCCAGGTACTTCAGGAGCTCGAACTCCTTGAAGGTCAGGTCGAGGACCCGGCCCTTGAGCTTCGCGCTGTACGTCGCCTCGTCCACGGAGAGGTCGCCGTTGCGGATCTCCATGGGGGAGTCGTCGGCGACGATCTGCTGGCGGCCCATCGCGAGCCGCAGCCGGGCCTCGACCTCGGCCGGTCCCGCGGTGTCGAGGAGTACGTCGTCGATGCCCCAGTCGGCGGTGACGGCGGCGAGGCCGCCCTCCGTCACGACGAGCACCAGCGGACAGCCGGGCCCGGTGGAGCGGAGCAGCTGACAGAGGCTGCGGACCTGCGGGAGGTCGCGGCGCCCGTCGATGAGGATGACGTCGGCACCGGGGGTGTCGACGAGAGCGGGTCCCTCGGCGGGGGCGACCCGCACGTGGTGCAGGAGCAGGCCGAGAGCGGGAAGCACCTCCGTCGACGGCTGAAGGGCATTGGTGAGGAGCAGCAATGAACTCATCGCGTCCCACCTGCCTGGGTCGTCCTGCGTTCGTGCACGGTTCGCTCGCCCATAACGTCTGGTTCCTCCTCGGTCCCTGCGAGGACGTTTGCGGCACTGCTTCGTGTTGCTGGTGGTGCTTGTGCTGCCTGTCGTGCTGGGGCCCGCGCCTTGGACCCCGCGCCTTCGTATACAACGCTCGTGAAAGCACAAAAGGACCCGGGGGCTGCATTGCCCGAGTCCTCTTCCCAGCACAATAGCCCACATGACTTGGGGTCCGGCAGGTGAAAAGAGCGGATCTTCTGTGCGGCCGATCACTGAACGAACACTGCGCGTGATGCTGCGTACACAGGACGGGATCGCGATCGACGCGGTCTACCACCCGGGAGAGGCGCCGGGCGACGGCCCGGTGATCGTGCTCGCGCACGGCTTCACCGGCGATCTGGAGCGGCCTCACGTCCTGCGCGCCGCGGCGGTGTTCGCGCAGCGTGCGGCCGTGATCACGTTCTCCTTCCGGGGGCACGGGCGCTCCGGCGGACGCTCGACGGTCGGCGACCGCGAGGTGCTCGATCTCGCGGCGGCCGTCGAGTGGGCGCGCGTCCTCGGGCACGCGCGGGTGGTGACGGTCGGGTTTTCGATGGGTGGTTCCGTGGTGCTCCGGCACGCGGCGTCGCACAGGGGGCGCACGGAAGCGCGCACGGACGCCGTCGTGGCGGTCAGCGCCCCGGCGCGTTGGTTCTACCGGGGTACGGCTCCGATGCGGCGGCTGCACTGGGTGGTGACCCGGCCGACGGGCCGGATGATCGGCCGTCTCGGGTTGCGTACACGTATCCACCCCCTGTCGGGAGGCGCCTGGGACCCGGTCCCGCTGTCGCCGGTCGAGTCGGTGCCGCTGATCGCGCCGACGCCTTTGCTCGTGGTGCACGGCGACCGCGACCCGTACTTCCCCGTCGACCACCCCCGGATGCTGGCCGAAGCGGCGGACGGCGGCGCCGAGTTGTGGCTGGAGCCGGGTATGGGGCACGCGGAGAACGCGGCGAGCGACGCGCTGCTCGACCGGATCGGTACATGGGCCGCCGCCGCGGGTGCCGCACAATAGGACGCCGACCGAACACGAGAAGAGGAGCCGCCGACATGGCTCAGGGCACGATCCGCTACTGGGCGGCAGCCAAGGCGGCCGCCGGCGTCGCGGAGGAACCGTACGACGCCGACACCCTGGCCGCGGCCCTGACGGCGGCCCGCACGCGGCACCCCGGTGACCTGGTGCGGGTGCTGCAGCGTTCCTCGTTCCTGATCGACGGGGACCCCGTGGGGACCCGCGGTCATGAGACGGTACGGCTTGCCGAGGGCGGCACGGTCGAGGTGCTCCCGCCGTTCGCAGGAGGGTGACACCCGATGAGCAACGACCAGCAGTATCCGCAGCAGCCCCCATACACCGAGTACACCGAGTACACCGAGCACACCGAGTACGACCAGTACGGGCGGCCGTACAGCCGCCAGCAGTACGGACAGCAGCCCTACACCGAGCAGCCCTACGCCCAGCAACAGCAGTACGGGCAACAGCAGTACGGCCAGCAGCAGTACGGGCAGCAGCAGTACGGGCAGCAGGGGTACGACGACGCGCCGCAGACACAGCAGTGGCAGGCGCAGACCTGGGACACGCAGATGCAGCCCGCACCGCAGCCGTATCTGCCGCCGCAGGGGCACGAGAACGAGCACGGGGCCCAGCCGCCGCTGCCGCCCCAGCAGCAGGAATGGGCGGCGCACGAGCCGACGCCCGCTCCGGAACCGACGCCCTCCCCGGCACCCGCCGCCGCGCCGCCCGCCTCCGCCTCCGACGAAGAACCCTCGTACGGGGCCGCCACCACCACCGGTAACACCCGCGTCACCGACGCCCAGCGCGCCCGCGCCGAGGGCCGCTCACCCGTCATCGAGCCGGGCATCCAGCCCGCCGCACTCACCGCCGTACTCGGGCTGCTGCTCGCGGGCGGCGCCGCCGTCGGCCCGTACGCGCTGCTCGTCCCCCTGGTGCTTTTGCAGGCGGTCACGGCCGCGGGCTGGTTCCGGCTCAACGGCATGTGGCCCGCCCGCCAGGGCATCGCCCTCGCCTTCCTGGGCGGCGTCGTCGCCGACATCGCGCTGCTCGCGGCCGGCCGGGAGAACGGGCCCGCCGCGATCCTGGGCACGCTCGGCGTCTGGGTGCTGCTCACCCTCGTCCTCCAGCTCCGCTCGCACGCCTCGCCGGACGAGCGGATGTACGGCCTGATGGCGACTGTCACCTCGGCGGCGCTCGCCATCGTGGCCACCGGTCACCTGGCGGCCGAGCCGGACGCGGTCACGGTCGGCGCGCTCGCCGTGGCCGTCGCGGTCGTGGCCCGCGCCCTGCCGCTGCCCACGCCCGCGTCCGTGGTCGTCGCGCTCCTCGCGTCCGCCGGCGCCGGGATCGCCGTCGGCGGCATGACGGACCTCGGCACGGGCGGAGCACTGCTCGGCCTCGGCGCGGGGGTCTGCGCGCTGATCGGCCACCGCGTCGCGTCGTACGACTACCCGTCCCGCTTCGTCCACATGACGGCGGGCGTGGCCCTGCCCCTCGCCGCCGCGGCTCCGGCCGTCTATCTGCTGGGCCGCGCGCTGGGCTGACGTTCTCCGGCGGCCCCCGGTGCCGATCCGATCGACAACTTGGGAACAACTGTGCCCCTGGGCCGTCGCCGCACAGCCCGGCCACGTACTCTCGCCGCAAGAATCACCTCCGGCCGGGGGACACGGAGCGCCGGGGGACGTCGGACATGGGGGAGCCTCAAGGCCATGCGCGCACTGCGAATACTGCTGATCTTCGTCGTCATCGTCGGCGGCCTCTTCGTGATCGCCGACCGCGTCGCGGTCAACTTCGCCGAGGGCAAGGCCGCCGACAAGCTGCGCACGAGCGAGGGCCTGGCCCAGACGCCCGACGTGAACATCAAGGGCTTCCCGTTCCTCACCCAGGTCGTGGGCGGCAGCCTGGACGACGTCGAGATCGGCATCCAGGACTACGACGCGAAGAGCGGCGGCGACAGCATCCGCATCGCCGATCTGGACGCCGAGATGCACGGCGTGAAGTTCAACAGCAGTTACAGCAGCGCCACCGCCGACTCGGCGACCGGCACCGCCCGGATCTCCTACGACGAGCTCCTGAAGGCCGTGAAGAAGCAGGACGTGGCGCAGGTCGCCCCGGGCGTGACCGCCCGGATCGACGGCCTCTCGTACGGCGGCGGCGACAAGGTCAAGGTGGCGGTCACCGTGAAGACGCCGGTGCTCACCCTGCACCCGACCGTGCTCAGCACCGTCGAGGTCACCGACGGCAAGGTCTCGGCGCGCGCCGACAGCCTGCCCAAGACCGGCGCGCTCGACCTGGCCGAGGGCCGGATCCGCGCCGTCACCGACTTCCAGCAGGCGATCGACAACCTGCCCGCGGGCATCGAGCTGGACAAGGTCCAGGCCGTCAAGGACGGCGTCGAGATCACGGTGAAGGGTTCGGACCTCGACCTCGTCGGGTAGGACTCCCCAAGACGGCGCGTCCGCACTGCGAGACGGCGCCGTCCGCGCAGCAGAGATCGGTGGCGACCGGCGGAGCCCGTGCGGCCCCGGAGCCCGGCGGAAGCGGCTCCGGGACGCGATCATTCTCATATATTGGATGATTGCGTCTCAGCATTCGACATGCCGGTGACACGGCCACCGATGCGTCCTTACGATCGGACGCATGAAGCGACAGGCGGACCTCACGAAGCGGCGGGCAGTAGACCTGTGCCGCGTCGCCGCCATGCTCTGTCGCACTGTCTGAGCGGGCCCCGGCCACTCCGGTCGACCCCCGCCTTCCCCGGACCCTTCGAGACGACCGGGCCGACACCGTCGGCCGAACCGACTCGGGTCACCCCGCGCCTTTCCCGCGCACTGATTTCCGCATGCACCGCCGCAACTGCCCCGGAGGAAGACAGCATGAGCCGCAGCGACGTCCTGGTCGATGCCGACTGGGTCGAGGCCAACCTCGACAACGAGAACGTGGCGATCGTCGAGGTCGACGAGGACACGTCGGCGTACGACAAGAACCACATCAAGAACGCGATCCGCATCGACTGGACCAAGGACCTCCAGGACCCGGTCCGGCGTGACTTCATCGACCAGGAGGGCTTCGAGCAGCTCCTGTCGAAGAAGGGCATCGCCAACGACACGACCGTCGTCCTCTACGGCGGCAACAACAACTGGTTCGCCTCCTACGCGTACTGGTACTTCAAGCTCTACGGCCACCAGGACGTGAAGCTCCTCGACGGCGGCCGCAAGAAGTGGGAGCTCGACTCCCGCGACCTGGTCGACGGCGACAAGGTCCCGAACCGCGCGGCCACGCAGTACAAGGCCAAGCCGCAGGACTCCTCGATCCGCGCCTTCCGCGACGACGCCGTGAACGCGATCGGCAAGCAGAACCTGGTCGACGTCCGCTCGCCCGACGAGTTCTCCGGCAAGCTGCTCGCCCCGGCGCACCTGCCGCAGGAGCAGTCGCAGCGTCCGGGCCACGTCCCGTCCGCGCGCAACATCCCGTGGTCGAAGAACGCCAACGACGACGGCACGTTCAAGTCGGACGACGAGCTCCAGGAGCTCTACACCCAGGAGGGTGTGGACCTCGCCAAGGACACCATCGCGTACTGCCGCATCGGTGAGCGTTCCGCGCTCACCTGGTTCGTGCTGCACGAGCTGCTCGGCGTCGAGAACGTCAAGAACTACGACGGCTCGTGGACCGAGTACGGCTCCCTCGTCGGTGTGCCGATCGAGCTCGGCGCGGCCAAGTAAGCCCAGTCTTCAAGGTCCCAACTGACCTTTCCTTCCTAGGAGTTACGTATGTGTGGAGCGAAGGCCGGCGGCCCCGACGCCTCGACGATCAAGCCCGGTGAGACCACGATCCAGGGCCAGGTGACCCGCGACGGCGAGCCGGTGACGGGCTACGTCCGCCTCCTGGACTCGACCGGCGAGTTCACCGCCGAGGTGCCCACCTCGGCCACGGGCCAGTTCCGCTTCTACGCGGCCGAGGGCACGTGGACGCTGCGCGCGCTGGTCCCGGGCGGCACCGCGGACCGCACGGTCGTCGCCCAGACGGGCGGACTCGCGGAGGTCGCGATCGCCGTGTGACGGTGGCGCCGCGACGCGCATCGAACGGCTGAAGGGCCGCACCCCCGGGGGTTGGACGCCACCTGGTTCGGGGTGTGGTCCTTCGGCTTGTGCGGGGCCGTTCGGGCGGGCTTACGCTGGGGTCATGTACGCGCGGCGGAAGCATCTGTACTTCGCCATGATGGGCCTGTGCATCGGGCTCTTCGTCCTGGCCTGGGGCGTCGTGCGCCTCTGGTCCGTGCCCGCCGCCGTCGCCATGTGCGTGGTCGCCATGGTCATCCCGCCGGTCGCCGCCATCACCGCGAACCGGCGTGGTCCCGACGACCGTTGGTGGGACGAACCGTCGGGCGACGCGAAGTCCGACGACTGGTGGGACGAGCTGGACGGGAAGGGCCGGCGCCGGCCCTGAGTGCCTGGGTGCCTGGATGGTTCGTGGCGGTTCTACGTTCCTGGGCACCGGGCCCGGCAGGCGCAGCACCGACCATCACAGCCCCGCCAGGCTCAGGGCCGCCGCGCCCGCGGCCGGCAGGGCCGGCGCGCCGTCCGTGCTCCATCGGGCCCTGGTGAGGGCGGTGGCGCTGTGGCCCCGGGTGGCTCGCGTCGGTGCCGCGCGTACGGCGTCGGGTGCGGTGCCGGGGCGCGGTCTCACGTAGGCGAGGGCGGGGCTCGACCTGACGGGCGTCTGAGAGCGCGTCGCACGCCTGAGGCCGCTGTCCGTCGAAGCGCTTTCGTTATCAGAATCCGTGCAACCACCACGGGATCTTGTGGGTCTCCTGTGCGCGCGGATACGGAATCCGCGTGTCGAGTTCCGTGGGGGGACCCGTTGGAAGACGTACAAACTCCGCAAACGGCGCCTCAGGCGCCGCCTGTGGAGCCGCAGTTGATACCCGAGGCACCACAACCCGTGCCCGGAACGCCCCGCCCGGCCCGGCGCCGGGGCCGCACCACCCTGCTCATCGCCTGCGCCGCCGTGCTCGGTGTCGTCGCGGGGGTGTGCACCGGGTATGTCGTGCAGGCCGGCCGCGCTCCCGATCCGCTGCCGCCGCTCGCTCAGCAGAATCTGTCGCAGGCCAAGGGCGGCACGGCAGTTGAGGCGCTCCCCGCCGCCCGGGACCACCGCGTCACGACGGACGGCGATCTGCGCAAGCTGCTCGTCCCGCGCCCCGCGGGCGCCCAGAAGGCGGACTCCGCGCAGGGCTGGATGGACCAGTACGGCTACGCCAACCACTACCAGGAGCCGGACGAGATGTTCGTCGACCTCTCCGACGCGTCCTTCCGGCGGGCCGCGCTGATCGCCTGGGAGAAGGGGCAGTCGGCGGGCGAGGCCCACCTCATCCAGTTCCGGGACGCCGAAAAACTCGGCTCCCGCGAATTCCTCAGCGGCCAGCAGAGCTATATGCGGCTGGACGATTGGGCGGGCAACGACGGGGAGCCCATCCCGGGCAGCTCGATGGGCCGGGTCTACGTCTTCGACCATCCGCAGACCAAGGCCGGTTACCTGCCGCTGTACCAGGCCAGGGCGCTCGCCGCGCGCGGCGACATCGTCATGGACGTCTGGCTGTACGACACCAGGCCGATTTCGAAGAAGACCGCGATGGACCTCGCGAAGCGACAGCTGGAGCGCCTGTGAGCGACAGAACCGAGCAGTCGCCCGAGGCGGCTCAGCAGACCTCCGGGACGGTGCCGACGCCCGAGGCCCCGCAGGCCCCGAACCTCCCGCCGATGCCGCAGCTCCCGCCGGCCCCCGAATTCCCGCGGGACCCCGGCGCCACCACCGGGCCGGTGCGGGGCCGTCGGCGTTGGCCGGCCGTCCTCGTCGCCTGCGCCGTCGTGCTCGCCGTCGCGGGCGGGACCGGGTTCACCGTCATGAAGGTGCGGGACGCCGACCGTACGGTCTCCACCAAGGTGTGGGGAGAGCCGAAGGCGCACAAGCAGCGCGCGGGCGGTGACTCCAAGGAGTCCGATCTGCGGTCGCGGCTGCTTCCGATGCCCGACCTCTACACCCCGGGCCCCGACATCGACGAGTTCGGCAGCGACAAGGCGATCGGCGCCAAGGAGGCGGTGGCCCGGCTCAAGAAGGGCGCCGACGACCTCCCGGCCCGGCAGCGCGACGCCCAGCGCCGGTCCATCGACAAGCTCCGGCTCAAGGGGCTCGCGATGCGCAGCTACTCCGCGCAGGACACCGACCTCGTCGTCGAGGTCCAGCTCGCCCAGCTGCAGAACCGCCGGGCCGGCCGCGATCTGTCCGCGTTCCAGTCGGAGTTCCTGCGCGCGCTGGGCGTCTTCACCAAGGGCCCGAAGATCAAGGGGCACCGCAACGCGGACTGCTTCCGTGCACCCCGGGACAAGGACACCAAGCTCGATCTGCTGATGTGCAGCGCGTACGAGGACGACCTGCTGGTGTCCGTCACCGCGTACGGCCCGAAGTCCCTCGACAGTGAGGCTGTCGCCACGCTCCTCGCCCAGCAGCTCGACCACATCTCGTCGCGGGGAGAACTCGTATGACCCAGCCGACTCAGATCACTCAGCCGACCCAGCCGACCCAGTCGGCCCCGCTGACCGAGCAGCCGGAGCACCCCGAGCAGCCCGAGTCCGCA
Organism: Streptomyces sp. NPDC050264; assembly: GCF_040655895.1. NCBI lineage: Bacteria > Bacillati > Actinomycetota > Actinomycetes > Kitasatosporales > Streptomycetaceae > Streptomyces > Streptomyces sp. NPDC050264. The sequence continues at coordinate 402,558 of NZ_JBFAKV010000004.1, read as the reverse complement.
ACCGTGCTCCCGCCCCCGCCCGTGAAAAAGGACCGGCGCGTGCTCCGCGCCGCCCTGCGCTGGACCGCCGCCGTCGTGGTGTTCGCGGCCGTCGGCGCCGGTGCCGCGTACGGCGTGACGCAGCAGACCCGCGGTGATCTGCCGGGCCTGGCCACCGAGGACGACGGCCGCTGGGAGTACCCGGCGCTCGCGTTCCCGGCGCTGCCCTCGGGCGCCCCCGCCCCGTTCGCCGTGTCCAACATCCGCGAGGAACACTTCGCCGACCTGCGCGAACTGGTGCTGCCCGCCCCGAAGGGCGCCACCGAGGACAAGGCACTGGCAGGCCGCGACGGCTGGCTGTCCACCTCGGCGTACCTCGCGGCGTACGCCGAGGACAGCCGCTCGGACCTGGGCCTGTCCCTCAAGGAGGGCGGCCTGCGGCAGATCACCGCCCGCGGCTGGACCATGCCCGACGGCACCCGCACCCGTATCTATCTGCTGCGGTTCGACACCGCCGCGTTCGCCCGTGAGCACGCGAACGCCGTCACGGACAACGGGGCCACCCTCGTGGGCGCCGCCGATGTGGAGGAGGTCTACGACTGGTCGGGCAAGGGCAGCGAGGTGCCCTTCACCTCGCTGCACGTCTACGACGAGCAGAAGCCGTACGGCAAGGAGCAGGTCCGAGAGGCCTACATCCAGTCCGGTGACGTGCTCGCCCTCGTCGTGCAGTCCGACCGGGACGCGGTGGCCAAGATCCCCTTCCGGCAGACGGTCGCCCTGCAGAACCAGCTGCTCGGCTGACCCCGCCGGCGGACCTCGCCGAGAGCCCCGGGCCCCACCCGACTAGAGTGGGGCCCGGCTCTGTAACCACAACGATCCGCCAGTACCGCTCACCGAGGAGCACCCGTGCTTGAGGCCTTCTTCTCCGCTCTCCTTGTCCTGGTCTGCGTCGGCGTTCTCGCCTTCGCCGGTCTGACCGTGAAGAAGCTGTACCAGGGCCAGCGCTGACCCCCGTACGACAGTCCACCGAGAGACGTCTGAACCGCTCATGATCCAGATCCCGTCCGACCTGCACCCCGATCTCGTCCCGCTCGCGTTCCTTCTGGGCGACTGGGCGGGCGCCGGCGTCACCGACTTCCCGGGCGCCGAGAAGGCCAACTTCGGCCAAGAGGTCTCCTTCACCCACGACGGGCGGGACTTCCTCGAGTTCCGCTCGCACAGCTGGGTCCTCGACAGCGACGGCAACAAGGTCAAGCCGCTGGAGTCCGAGGCCGGTTTCTGGCGGATCGACAAGGACCGCAAGGTCGAGGTCGTCATGGTCCGCGACGACGGCGTCGTCGAGGTCTGGTACGGCGAGCTGGCCGACAAGAAGCCGCAGATCGACCTGGCCACCGACGCGATCGCCCGTACCGCGGCCTCCGGCCCGTACAGCGGCGGCAAGCGCCTGTACGGCTACGTGAAGGGCGACCTCATGTGGGTCGGCGAGAAGCAGACCCCCGAGGTTCCGCTGCGCCCCTACATGTCGGCCCAGCTCAAGAAGGTCGTCTCGCCGGAGGAGGTCGCCGAGATGGCGCGCAACCTCCCGGACATGCCCGACGACGGCATCGCCTTCTTCAAGTAGGCCCCGGGACCGGTCGGTAGACTCGACGGTGTGGTGAGCACCGAGGGAATCGACTGGAAGAGCGATCTGCGGCAGCGCGGCTACCGGCTGACGCCGCAGCGCCAGCTTGTTCTCGAGGCCGTGGACACCCTGGAGCACGCGACCCCCGACGACATCCTGTGCGAAGTGCGCAGGACGGCATCGGGGGTCAACATCTCCACGGTGTACCGGACCCTGGAGCTCCTGGAGGAGCTCGGTCTCGTCTCGCACGCGCATCTCGGCCACGGGGCGCCCACGTACCACCTGGCCGACCGGCACCACCACATCCACATGGTGTGCCGGGACTGTACGAACGTGATCGAGGCCGACGTCGACGTGGCGGCGGAGTTCACCGCCAAGCTGCGGGCCCAGTTCGGCTTCGACACCGACCTGAAGCACTTCGCGATCTTCGGCCGCTGCGAGAACTGCGCCAAGGAACACGAAGCCGCGCAGGAATAGCCGCGCAGGAATAGCCGCGCAGGAACAGCCGGGCAGGAATAAGCGCGTCCGGCTGCTCGTCGTAGTCTTTGTGAACATGAAGAGCCCCCTGCTTACGCTGCCCGGCGCCGTCCCCGGTGAGGGCGTGGACGAAGGCGTCGCCGCGCACTACGGCGACCTGTTCCGCGAGCAGCGCTCCCTCGCCGACGGAGCGGGCGTCGTCGACCTCTCGCACCGCGGCGTGATCACGGTCACCGGCGACGACCGGCTGAGCTGGCTGCATCTGCTGCTGACCCAGCACGTCACCGACCTGCCCCCGGGGCAGTCGACCGAGGCGCTGATCCTCTCCGCCAACGGCCACATCGAGCACGCCCTGTACCTCGTCGACGACGGCACGACGACGTGGGCGCACGTGGAACCCGGCACGCAGGACGCCCTCGTCGCGTACCTGGAGTCGATGAAGTTCTTCTACCGGGTCGAAGTCGCCGACAGCACGGGTGAGTTCGCCGTCGTGCACCTGCCCGCCGGGTCCATCGCGCCGGTGCCGGACGGGGTGGCCGTGCGCGAGACCGCGTACGGGCGTGACCTCTTCCTGCCGCGCGGCGACCTGGAGTCGTACGCGAAGGAGAGCGGTCCGGCGGTCGGGCTGCTCGCCCACGAGGCGCTGCGCGTCGAGCGGCACCTGCCGCGTCTCGGCTTCGAGACCGACCACCGCACCATCCCGCACGAGCTGGGCTGGCTCGACTCGGCCGTCCACCTGCAGAAGGGCTGCTACCGCGGGCAGGAGACCGTCGCCCGCGTGCAGAACCTGGGCAAGCCGCCGCGGCGCCTGGTCTTCCTGCACCTGGACGGCAGCGAGGTCCACCTGCCGCCCCACGGCGCCGAGGTGCGGCTCGCCGCGGACGGCCCGGACGGCCGGAAGATCGGCTTCGTGACGACGTCCGTACGCCACCACGAGCTGGGCCCGATCGCTCTCGCGCTGGTTAAGCGGAACGTGCCGCTCGACGCCGAGCTGATGGCGGAGACCACGGCGGCGGCGCAGGAAGCGGTCGTGGAGCCGTAGCCTCTCCGGCCGCGTCTCTGCGGTTACATCTCCAGCAGCACCGTGAACGGGCCGTCGTTCGTCAGGGAGACCCGCATCTGCGCCCCGAACCGGCCCGTCGCCACGGTCGCGCCGAGCTCCCGCAGCCGGGCCACGACCTCGTTGACCAGCGGCTCGGCGACGTCACCCGGCGCCGCCGCGTTCCAGGTGGGGCGGCGGCCCTTACGGGCGTCGCCGTAGAGCGTGAACTGGCTGATCACCAGCAGCGGCGCGTCGATGTCGCTGCACGACTTCTCGTCGGCGAGCATCCGCACCGACCAGAGTTTGCGGGCCAGTTGGGCCGCTTTCTCCTTGGTGTCCTCGTGCGTGACCCCGACGAGGACGCACAGGCCCTCGCCCTTGATCTCGCCGACGGTCTTCCGCTGGTTGTCCTCGTCCACGACGACGCTCGCGCCGTCCACTCGCTGTACCACTGCACGCATACGGCCATCATGCCGTGCCCCACGGCCCGCTCCCGACCCCACCCGAACCCCCCATCCGGGGCGGATATGGGGTACTCGCGCACAGAGCGGGCACCAGGAGTGGCACCATGCTCACACGTAGTGCGCCGATGGCGCGCCGCGTCAGTCCGGTCGAGGGGACGGTAAGCAGACCATGGATGCTCATGCCATGAGCCACACATCGAGTACGAGCCCGCCCGGGGATCCTGTCTCCCTGACGCACACCGGCCGGGTCGCTTCGATGGCCCGGCCGCCCGCGCAGCGCACCGGAAGCCCCGAGCTGCCGGCCGTCCCCGAGCACGACCTCTCGGACCTGCGCCTGCCCGAGCTGCGCCGGGTGCGCCGGGACGCGCAGCAGGACGAGGCCGACCTGAGCTACGTACGCCGGCTGCTCCAGGGCCGTATCGACATCCTGCGGGCCGAGCTGGGCCGGCGCCGCGACCCGGAGTCGCCCGTCGTGGACCGGCTCTCGGAGATCCTGCGCGACCAGCCCACGCGGCAGCGGTCGTCGGCCCGGCACGTCACGCTGGGCACCCCGCACAGTGAGGAGTTCCGGCGCCTCGCCGCCGAGATGCTCTCCGAGGTCGAGCTCTCCGACCTGGCGGCCCGCACGGACGACGAGCTGCACGCGGCGATGGGCCGCCTCGTCCGCTACGAGCAGCAGGTCTCGCGGCGCCGCCAGCTCCTGCAGCGCACGGCGGACGACTGCAGCGCGGAGATCGCGCGCCGCTACCGCGAGGGCGAGGCACAGGTCGCCGACCTGCTGAACGGCTGACGCGGCCCGGCGCGGTGGGGCGGCCGGGCCCGGCGGGAATCCGGGCGACAACCCCCATCGCCACGCCTAGCGTGGGGTCATGACCAGCCGCTCCAGCGAAGACATCGACATACGGGCCATCACCGAGGACGAGCTGCCCGCGTGGTGCCGTGCTCTCAACACCGGGTTCCTGCGCTCCCCGGCCGCGTCGCCGGAGACGGCCGCCAAGCGCCTCGCCCACTTCGATCTCGCCCGTACCCGTGCGGCCTTCGCCCCCACGGGCGACGGCGGGACGCGGCAGGTCGCCACGTTCCGTTCGTTCGCGCAGCACCTCAGCGTCCCCGGTGGCGCCACGGTCCCCACCGACGCCGTCACGAACGTGACCGTCAGCCCCACCCACCGCCGCCGCGGCCTGCTCAGCCGGATGATGGCCGCCGACCTCACCGAGGCGAAGGAGCGCGGCGATGTCGCGGCGACCCTGATCGCCGCCGAGTACCGGATCTACGGGCGGTACGGGTTCGGGCCCGCGGCCACCGGTACGGAGTGGGAGATCGACGTGGTGCGGGCCGGCTTCGACCCGCGCTGGTCGGGCCCGGACGACGGCGGCCGGATCGACCTGGCCGACGCCGACGAGGTGCGCAAGATCGGGCCCGAGCTGCACGAGCGGCTGCGCGCCCGGGTCGCCGGTGTCGTGTCCCGTGACGACTTCTGGTGGCAGTACGAGACGGGTCTGTGGCAGACGCCCGAGGACGTCTGGGCCGAGCCCTTCCACGCCGTGTACCGCAACGCGCGGGGCGAGGTGGAGGGGCTGGTCGTGTACCGGTGCGACGGCCACTGGGGCGAGAGCAAGATGCCGGGGAACACGGCGCAGGTGCTGAAGCTGACCGGGGTCACCCCGGCGGCCGAGCGGGCGCTGTGGACCTACGTCTGCTCGGCCGACTGGGTCACGGCCGTCAGGACGGGCGGCCGCGCCACCGACGATCTGGTGCCGCATCTGCTGCCCGACCCGCGCGCCGCCCGCATCGTGACGCAGGCCGACTTCCTGTGGGTGCGGATCCTGGATGTCGTACGGGCCCTGGAGGCACGCTCGTACGAGGCGAGCGGGGAGCTGGTCCTGGAGGTGCGGGACCGGGCCGGGCTCGCCGGGGGACGGTTCCGGCTGGCGGCGACGCCCGGGGGCGCGGTCTGCGAGCCGAGTACCGACGCGGCACAAGTCACCCTAGACATCGGTGAGTTGGGTGCGCTCTGGCTGGGCGACGCGTCCGCGGTGCGGCTGGCCGCCCTGGGCCGGCTGGTGGAGGAGGAGGCGGGCGCCGCCGTCGCCGCCGACGCCCTGCTGCGTACGCCGCGGCGACCGTGGTGCCCCGACATGTTCTGAATCGCGCGGCGCACCCTCGTACGCGGCGCGGGACGCGCGCAGGAGGTGCTTGACCGACCGGGCTCCCGGCTCCCCTCCGGAGGAGAGCCCGGTCAGCCGCTCTGGGCCAGCAGCATGACGAGGACGACGGCCCCGACGCCGCTGAGCATGGTGTTCTTGGCTTTGAGTCCGATGGTGAGCACGACGAAGGCGAGGATGCCCATCGGGCCGTACTTCCACTGGATGAGCTGCTCGAATCCGATGGCGAGGGCGGCGATGAGGATGGCGAAGACCGGCATGGGGACTGTCCTCCTTCGGGTTCGAGTGGTGACCAACTCCGACGACATTGCGGTGACGTAGACCAACCTGTGTGGCCGACGCCAACCCCCGAGGTTGTCCGCCATGTCGCCCAAGTTGGTCACCAACTCACAGGTACTTATCTCCGCTGACGCGACTCATAACCACCTTCTTCTCAACTCCCCAAAGATGGCGGGAAGTTGTAGGGTTCGGCTGTGAACGGGGAGCATGCTGCCGTCAATGGACGGAGCCAGCCGGAGCGGGCGCAGTGGACGTACCGCGAAGTGGCTGATGAGCTGCGCGCCCGGATTCGGTCCGGGCTTCTTCGTCCCGGCCAACGCATGCCTACTCAGGCCCAGTTGGCGGACGACTTCGGGGTGGAGCGCTCCGCCGTACGCCAGGCGCTGCGCATCCTGCAGTCCGAACACCTGCTGGCCAACGTCTCGAAGGGCAGCCCGGCCACCGTCGCGGAGAACACGCAGGCCGCGTTCAGCGGACCCGGCGCGCCCCCGCAGCTGACGATGGCCGCGCTGTCCCAGAAGGTCTCGGCCGCCTTCCGCAGGCAGGACGTGGAGATCGACGCCCTGTGCCTGACGTCGGTCTCGCTGACCCTCGCCATGGGCGAACCGCTGCGCCACATCCACGCGGGCCGCATAAAACCGGCCAAGGTGCGGGTACGCGTGCTGCTGCCCAGCCGGGACATCAACCTCGCCTTCCCCGCGCCGGCCGACGCCGCGGTGGGGGCGGACGGGGTGACGGGCGGCAGACTGCGGCGCAACTGGCTGGAGCAGCGCAACGCGCAGGGGCAGGTGCTGCGGCACAACCTGCTGGCCCTGCGCGCCACGCACGGCATCGACGTGCGGGTGTCGTTCCGCGCCCTGCCGTTCACGCCGCCGGTCAAGCTCTACCTGCTCAACAACGCGCAGGCGCTGTTCGCGTACTACACGCTGACCCGGCGCGACGAGCAGCTCGACCACGAGCGGGTGGACGTCTACGACGCGCAGGGGGTACGGCAGATGCTGTTCGCGTTCGAGCACGGGTCGGGGCTGCGCGACACGACGTTCGTGGAGCAGTCGCACCTCTGGTTCAACAGCCTCTGGAACACGATCAGCACGGACCTGACGCTGGACTCGTAGCGGCTGTTCCTCGGTGTGGGTCAGTGGAGCGCGGGGCCGGCCACCATGATCGCGAGCAGGACGCCGCCGACGGAACTGCACGTGGAGTTCCTCGCCTTGGCGCCGATCGTCAGCAGGAGCAGACCGGCGAGGCCGGCCGGTCCGTAGTGCCACTGGACGAGCTGCTCGAAGGTGATCACGAACACCGCGGAGAGGAGGCTCAGCAAAGCCATGACGTTTCCTCCTGCATCGACGACGGCATCGGTGGAGCTGGTTGGTCCTGATCGGGCCTGGGTGGTGAGGGGCGGTTGGTTCACTTGTTCGCCATCCGTGGCCATCTTGCGCCAAGTTGGCGACCAACTGCACTATGGTTGTCCCCACTTGGTCGCCAGAAATAAACAAGCCAACAACAACTGCCGCCAAATCAACGGAAGTTGTAGCGTTTGGTTGTGACCCAGGAGAGCGTGGCAGACATGGCTGACACAGCAGACGCGACGTTGCACCACAGCAGAAGGCTCTCGCCCCAGGAGATCGCCGACGACCTGCGCGAGCGGATCAGGGCCGGCCGGCTCAAGGCCGGCGACCGGCTGCCCACCCAGGCCACGCTGGCGGACGAGTTCGGCGTGGAGCGCGGCACGGTCCGCCAGGCCCTCCAACTCCTGCAGTCCGACGGCCTGTTGAGCAACGTCAGCAAAGGCAGCCCGCCGCGCATCGCCACCGTCAACCCGGGCCGCGACGCACCGCAGCCCACCATGGTCGCGCTGGCCCCCCGCCTGGTGGAGGCGTTCACCTCGCCCAAGGTGCGCATCGACGCCGTCTGCATGACCTCCGAGACCCTGATGCTGGCCCTCGGCGAACCGCTGCGCCTCATCCACGAGGGCCGGATGCGCCCCGAGGCCATCGACGTCCGCATCCTGCTGCCGGGCCGCGACATCGACCTCGCCTTCCCCGTCCCGGTCCCCGACGACACGGACAGCACCGACCGGGCCGACGACGAGGCGGTGCACCAGCGCTGGCTCTCCACCCGCAACGCCCAGGGCCAGGTCCTGCGGCACAACCTGCGCTCCCTGCGCTCCTCCCACGGCATCGACGTCCAGGTCACCTTCCGCGCCCTGCCGTTCACGCCCCCGGTCAAGCTCTACCTGCTCAACGACGCGGAGGCGCTCCTCTCGTACTACCTGGTCACGCGCCGCGAGGAGGAGATCGACAGCGGCACCAAGCTGGAGATGTACGCCGCCACCGGCTCCCAGGCCCTGCTGTTCTCCTTCGAGAAGCGCGCGGGCCACCGGGACCGCGCGTTCGTGGAGGAGTCGCAGAAGTGGTTCACCGCCCTCTGGGAAACCATCACGTCCGACCTCACACTCTCCTAGTGACCTCAGATACGACGAATCAGACCGATCCCGTGTCCCAAGAGAGCGAAAACGAAAGGGAGTTGAGCGAATCGGACCGGTTGGCCGAGCTGGTCCGGGGCGTACGGCACGTGCTCTTCGACTTCGACGGGCCGATCTGCCGGCTGTTCGCGGGGATACCGGCGCCGGTGATCGCGCGGGAGCAGGTCCACTGGCTGGACGAGCAGGGCCTGGGCGAGGTGCTGACCACGGCGGAACGCACCGACGAGGACCCGCACGGCGCGCTGCGCAGCCTGGGGCTCCAGCGCCCGGACAGCGACCTGGTCATCGAGATGGAGAAACGTCTCACCGAGCAGGAGCTGCGGGCCGTCCACTCGGCCTGGCCCACCGAGCACGCCGACCCGCTGATCCGCACCTGGACCGCGGTCGGCGCCCGGCTCGCCATCACCACCAACAACTCGCCCGAAGCGGCACGGCGCTACATCGAGGGCCGCGGCCTCTCCGGGTGCTTCGAGCCGCACATCTACGGCCGCACCCAGGACCTCAGGCTCCTCAAGCCCGATCCGTACTGCCTCAACCGCGCCCTGCGGGCCATGGGAGCGGCCCCGGGCGGCGCCCTCATGATCGGGGACACCCCGACGGACCTCTACGCCGCGCAGGCCGCGGGCGTCGCCTTCCTGGGGTACGCGCGCAGCGAACGCAAGGCGGGACGCCTGCGCGACGCGGGGGCACGCCGTGTGATCGGCTCCCTGGAGCCGATCCTCACCATCCTGCGGACGCCCTCCTGATCTGCGCCGTTCCAGTTCCCGGAGGCAGGCCGGGGGGAGTTGGCAGCCAACTGACGTAGGGTTGACGGAACGTGGCATGGCGGGACGGGAGTACGTCGCGGTGAACCACAAAGAGAACCCCACCCCCACCCCCACCCCTCACCCCAACCCCACCGCCGACGAGATCGCCGGCATCCTGCGGGAGCGCATCAGAACCGGTGTGCTCAAGACGGGCGGCCGACTGCCCACGCAGGCCGCCCTCTCCGAGGAGTTCGGCGTGGAGCGCGGCGCGATCAGGCACGCGCTGCAGCGCCTCCAGGCGGACGGCCTGCTGACCAACGTGAGCAAGGGCAGCCCGCCCGTGGTGGCGGCGGCGCCGACGGCACCCCGGCACCCCGGCGGTTCCCGGGCGGCGCGGAGCATCCTCGGACCGCGGCTCGTGGCGGCGTTCGGGGAGCCGCGGGTGCGGGTGGACGTGGCCTGCCTGACGGCGGAGACGCTGATGACGGCGCTGGGGGAGCCGCTGCGCCGGGTGTACGAGGGCGACGCGCGGCCGGAGTCCGTGCGGCTGCGGGTGCTGCTGCCCCGCCTCGACCAGGACTTCGACTACCCCTCGCCCGACAAGGGCTGGGGCCACGACGAGAAGCTGGACAGAGCGGTCAAGGAGCGCAGCCGCGCCCAGCGGGAGGCCCAGACCACGGTCCTCGCCAACACCATCGCGGGCCTGCGCCGCACCGGCATCGACGCGCGGGTCGACTTCCGCTACACCCTCGGCACCCCCAGCCGGAAGGCGTATCTGCTCAACCGGCGGGAGGCTCTCGTCGGCCACTACATTCCGGGCAGATTCCTGCGGGAGATCGAGGAGTACGAGGGCGCGAACCCGGTGCCGCTGTGCGACGTGGAGGGCTTCGACACACCCATGTTCGTCTTCGACGCCGGCAGCAGAGGCGACGAGGCGGCCTTCGTGCAGGCCGAGCAGATGATGTTCGACGGCATCTGGGACCACGTGGCCAGGGGTCAGGCCTGAGCCAGGAGCAGGAACATCAGGAGGGCTCCGGCGAACGCCCACGGGGTGGACTTGTGCTCGGCCGACCGGAAGAGGGTCAGGGCGGCCAGCGCCAGGACGCCGAACACCCCGTATCTGGACTGGAGGAACTGTTCCACGCCGTAGCCGATCAGCGGCGTCAGGACTTGCCACAGCGGATTCATGAGGCCCACCCCTCAACTCGTAGTCCAATTGGACTGGTTGACTTGCATCGGTCTTCCCCAGCTGGGCAGATCGTTAATCAACCCGCTTGCCCCGCAGGGAAGTTGACTGAATATGGTGTGCTGGTGGGCTGACGGCGGTACGTTCCCCCTGTGACGAACGGCCGAAGTGAAGTGAGTGGCGGCAGCGCCGTGTTCCGGGTCGTCGAGGATCTGCGCAGCCGGATGGCCGGGGGTGACTTCTCGCTCGGCGCGCCCCTGCCTGCCCAGCGGCTGCTGGCCGTGGAGTACTCCGTCTCGCGCGACACCGTGCAGAAGGCGCTGAAGCAGCTGAGGAAGGAAGGCTGGGTCGAGCCGCGGCGGGGCAGCGGTACCCGGGTCGTGCGGGCACAGCAGGTTCAGTCGTACACGGCGAAGGCCGCCAGAGAGGGGCGCGTGACGCTGCGGGAGTACTTCGACGAGGCGTTCACCCAGGAGGAGGTACGGCTCGACGTTTTCACTCTCACGTCGGAGTCCCTGGACACGCAGGTGCGGGGGCAGATCGAGCGGATCAGATCCGGGGAGACGCGGCCGCGCAGCATCGCGATCCGGATGCTGCTGCCTGCGGAGTCCCTCGGCCTCCCGTATCCGCGGGCGCTGGACGATCCGGAGGCCCGGCTGACCGTCCGGCTGCGGAAGAGGCTGCTGGAGATCACGCACCGGCACAGCGGCTCGATGGTGTCGCAGTTGCAACAGCTGGAGGCCGAGGAGCTGGTGGAGTCGGCCCGCATCGAGATCCTGCACGTGGACCTCGCTCCCACCTTCAAGCTGTACCTGATCAACGACACGCAGGCGCTGCACGCCCCGTACGAGGTGGTGGAGCGGCCCATCGTCCTGAGCGACCAGGAGACGGTGCGGGCGCTGGACGTACTCGGCCTGGGGGCGACGCTCACGCACTACGTGAAGGACGACAACCCGGACTCGCGGGGCTCGGTGTTCCTGAAGGCGTGGCAGGCGTGGTTCGACTCGGTGTGGACACGGCTGGCGTACTGAATCGGTCGCCGCTCGAACGAAGCCCCCCGAAGGAGTTTCTTTACGTCACCTGTACAAGGCACTCCTGGACCGCGGTCGTGGCCGCTCCGGTACGGCACTACTCTGTGGGCTTTGTACGGCCCGATGCATGAGTATCCAGGAGTGACCTGTGGGCGTAGATCTCGCCCTGAGTCCCCGGACGCGCGCCGAAGCCTCCGAAGAGGAGATCCGGCGGCTGTGGGACAGCGTGATCGCGGGAGCGCGCCGCAGTGGCGAGGAGCTGAGCGGACACCACAACCTCAACCGTGTGGTGCAGCTCTCCGACGGGCAGGCCGCCGCTCTCGGCCGTCCGGCCGGCTCACGGGTCATGGTCAGACACCGCAAGCGGGACGTGCCCCCCGTGGTGATCAGGACCTGGCCGGACGAACAGGCGGTCCTCGACGCGATCAGCGGCCTGGGGCACGTGCCGCAGTGCCTGGCGCGACGCGGGGACATCGCGATCCACAGTTATATGGAGGGCACCCCCCTGGCCGGTGTCTGCCGGGACGGGAAACCGGTGGACTCGCTGCTGATCGACGCCTTCACCGGCCTGCTCGCGGACATGACGCGCGTTCCCGGGGACCGTCTGCCGCCGCGGCCGTCCCACTGGCCCCGCGACGGGGACTCCCGGGGGTTCCTGAGGAGGCTGGCGGCCGCGGCCGATGATCAGATCCGGCAGCCCAATTGGACCGGTTTCGGCGGGCTGTTCGTGGCCCTGGGCGTACCGGAGAACGCGCTCAGGCTGTACGCCCACTGGGCGCCCGAGCTGACGCCGCGCCCGTTCGGTCTCCTCCACGGCGACCTGCACCGGGACAACGTCATCGTCACCTACGACGGCGAGCCCCCGCTCATGTGCGTGGACTGGGAGCTGGCCACGTACGGCGACCCGCTGCACGACCTCGCCGTCCACCTGGTGCGGATGCGCTACCCGACGGAACAGCGGGCGGAGGTGGTCGACCGGTGGCGGGAGGCGATGGGCCGGGTGCGCCCCGAGGCGGTCCGGGGGCTGGCGGACGACCTGCCGCACTACATCGACTTCGAGCGCGCCCAGTCCGTGTACCCCGATGTGATCAGGGCGGTCGGCTCGCTCGGCGACACCTTCACGCAGAGTGATCTGGAAGCGGCGTCGGAGGAGGTCCACCGGGCGCTGCTCGCGGCCAGGCGCCAGTTCAGACTGCGCGATGTGATGGACGCGGCCGCGATCGAGCCGCTGCTCTTCCGGTGGCGGGTGGCCAGGGGGGCCCGTCATCGGGGCAGGCTCTTCTCCGCGGCCATCAACTGGCGGCGCGACGAGCGCGTGCCGCTGCGCGCGCCGTTCTCCGAGGCGGAGGTCGAGGAGGCGCTGTGGGCGGAGGGCGCGGCCACGGCGCGGCAGGTCTTCAAGGGCACGGCCCACCTGGGGACGGTGGTCGAGGTCGGCGGTTTCGCGGCCCCGGTCATGGTGCGCAGGAAGGTGGGCACGGACAGCCCGATCGAGCCGAGGTTCCTGGACGAGCACGCGGTCCTGCGGGCGATCGAGGACGCGGGCGTCGCGGTCGGGGCGCCGAAGGTTCTCGCGCTGGGGGTGAGCGACTTCGGGGAGCCGTTCACCATCCACACGTACGAGGGGCCCTCCGACATCTGCCGCCGCCCGAGGCACCCCGTGCACGGGCTGCTGCCCGGCGAGGCGCACGATCTCGTCGACCAGCTCCGTCAGCTGATCGACGTGGACCCGTGGTCGCTGGCCCAGGACACGAAGGGGTCCGGGTTCTACGGGTGGCTGTCCGGCCAACTCGTCGACATGGTCGCGGAGTTGTCCCGCACGGCGAAGGAGCTGGCCGCCCGGCTGGGCCTGCCCGACGCCGTCGGGCTCGACCGGAGACTGCGCCGGCACGAGGTGCGGGAGCGTCCGTACGTCCTGCTGCACGGTGACCTGAACCCGTGGAACCTGGTGCGCGGCGAGCGCGGCTTCGGGCTCACCCTCATCGACTGGGAGATGGCGATGGTGGGCGATCCGCTCTACGACCTGGTGCGGCACATCCATCTGACGCCGACGACCCGGGAGATCAGGGACCGGATGTACTCCCGTTGGCAGCGGCTGATGCCGGAGCGCTTCACGGCCGGCTGGGAGCGTGACGTGCCGGTGTACCGGGGACTCGAACTCGTCCGCTCCGCCTATGTGGACCTGGACCGGCTGGTCACCGGTTCCGGTCTCGACGCCCCGAACGTCCGGCGGGCCGTGGGCTCGTACACGACGACACTCCACAAGGCCCTCAAGTGGCTGGGCATGCCGCCCGGTTCGTGGACCGCGGCCAATCCCTACCTCGCCCTCGCCCTGCCGCACGCGGACGACGAAGCCCCCGTACCCTCCTCCCCATGACCAAGCCCGACCCCGGTTCCGCCGCCGATTCCGCTCCCGGCCTGCGTGAACGCAAGAAGCAGCGGACCCGGCAGACCCTTTCCGACACCGCTGTCCGGCTGTTTCTGGAGAAGGGGTACGACCGGGTGTCCGTCGCGGAGGTCGCCGCCGCGGCGGAGGTGTCCAAGCCGACCCTGTTCCGGTACTTCGCGGCCAAGGAGGACCTGGTCCTGCACCGGTTCGCCGATCACGAGGACGAGGCGGCCCGGGTCGTGGCGGAGCGGGCGGCGGGGGAGGCGCCGCTCGGGGCGTTGCGGCGGCATTTCCTGGCGGGTCTCGAACGGCGCGATCCCGTGACGGGGCTGTGCGACCACCCGGCGGTGCTCGCGTATCAGCGGCTGCTGTACGGGACGCCGTCCCTGGTGGCGCGGTTGTACGGGTATCAGGAGCGGTCGGAGCGGGCGCTGGCCGGGGCGCTGGGCGGGCCGGCGGTCGAGGCGCGGCTCGCCGCCGGGCAGATCGTGGCGGTGCAGCGGATTCTGGCGGAGGAGAACGTGCGGCGGATCCGGGGCGGGGAGTCGGCCGACGCGGTCGCGGCGGACGCGGTGCGCGCCGCCGGGGTGGGGTTCGGGCAGCTGGCGGGCGGGCTGCCGAGCCGACTCCGCACACCGGACGTTACTGAGTAAAAAACGTTACCGAGTTACGGTATCCGGGTTATCCTGCGTGGATGAGCCATGCCTCCCTCGACGCCGAACGCCGCTTTCACGACACCTGCCGCGCCGCCCTCACCGCCATGACCGAGGGCGCCGACGAACAGGTCGTCATCGGCGAGAACGCCTCGGCGTCCGGCGCCGACGCGGAAGTGCTCGGGTATCAACTGCGCAGCCTGGCCAAGGGACTTCGGGAGCTGCCGCAGGCACCGCTGTTCTTCGGCCGGCTCGACTTCGGGGCGTCCGGCGAGCATGCCGGGCAGAGCTACCACGTAGGCCGGCTGCGGATCACCGAGCACCCGGCCGCGCCGCCCCTCGTGGTCGACTGGCGGGCGCCGGTCTCGCGGGCGTTCTACCAGGCCGGCGCCAATGATCCACAGGGTGTGGACATCCGTCGGCGGTTCGGGTGGGTGCCGGGCAGCCTCGGGGAATCCGCGGACCTGACCAGCATGGAGGACGAACGGCTCGGCTCCGGGGAGGCGGGTTCGGGGGAGGCCGGGACCGGCAGCCGGATCCTCGCCGGGGAGATCGAGCGGCCCCGCGTCGGGCCGATGCGCGACATCGCCGCCACCATCCAGCCCGAGCAGGACGACCTGGTGCGCGAGGGGCTCGCGACGTCGTTGTGCGTACAGGGCGCGCCCGGCACCGGCAAGACCGCCGTGGGGCTGCACCGGGCGGCGTACCTGCTCTATACGTTCCCGCAGCGCATCCAGCGCGGTGGCCTCCTGGTCCTGGGCCCCAACCGGACCTTCCTCTCCTACATCTCCGCCGTGCTGCCCGCGCTCGGGGAGAGCGGGGTGCGCCGGTCGACGGTCGAGGAACTCGTCGCGCACGGCGCGGTGCGGGGCCACGACGACGAGGCCGCGGCCGTCGTCAAGCACGACGTCCGGATGGCGGGCGTGCTGCGGCGCGCGCTGTACGCGCGGGTCTCGGCGGACGGGGTCGCCGACGCACTCGCCGTCCCCGACGGTTCGTACCGGTGGCGGGTGCCGGCCGCGGAGCTGCGGCGGATCGTGGAGAACGTACGGGACGAGAGCCCGCCGTACGCCGTCGGGCGCGAGCGCGTGCGCAGCCGGGCCGTGCGGTACATCCAGCAGCGGGCCGAGCGGCGGGGCGTGTCGGTGAACAACGTCTGGCTGCAGAGGATCGGGCGGTCGCGGGCGATGAGCGCCTACGTGGATGCCGCCTGGCCCCGGGTCGGACCCGAAGAGGTGCTGTGTCAACTGCTGTCGCGGGATGGGGAGTTGGAGTCGGTCGCGGACGGGGTGCTCAGCCGTGATGAGCAGCAGGCCGTGCTCTGGGCCCGGCCCCCGCGCTCGTACAAGTCCGCCAAGTGGTCCGCCGCCGACCTCGTGCTGCTCGACGAGATCGCCGGGCTGCTCGAACACCCCGAGGGGTACGGGCACATCGTCGTGGACGAGGCGCAGGACCTGTCGCCCATGCAGGCGCGGGCCGTCGCGCGGCGCGCGGCCTTCGGTTCGCTGACCGTGCTCGGAGATCTGGCGCAGGGCACCACGCCCTGGGCGGCGCGGAGTTGGGGCGAGCTGCTCGGTCACCTGGGCAAGCCGGAGGCGGTGGTGGTGCCGCTGACGACCGGGTTCCGGGTGCCCGCCGCGGTCGTCGCGCTGGCCAACCGGGTGCTGGAGCGGATCGATGTCGAGGTCCCGGCCGCGCGTTCCCTGCGCGGGGACGGGGAGTTGCGGGTCGAGTCGGTACCGGACGTGGTGGACGGGGCCGTCGGGGCCGTGCGGCGGGCGCTCGCGTACGAGGGGTCGGTCGGGGTGATCGCCGCCGAGCGGGACGTGGCGCGGGTGCGCGGTGCGCTGGGCGCGGCGGGTGTCGCGGTGGCCGGGCCCGAGGAGCTCGGGGCCCGGGTCACCGTGCTCGGCGCGGGTGACGCCAAGGGGCTTGAGTACGACCATGTCGTCGCCGTCGAACCGGCTGCCGTCGTGGAGGCGGAGGCGCGGGGGATGGAGCGGCTGTATGTCGTGCTGACCCGGGCGGTGTCGCGGCTGGACGTGGTGCACAGCCGGCCGTTGCCGTTCGCTGCCGCGTAGGGCACCGCCGTGTTCACCGCCGCCTCGCTCCTCGCGGGGCTCGCCACCAGCCCCGGAGCGCTGCTCGCCGCCCGTTTCCTGCAAGGCGTCGGAAGCGCCATGGCCGCCGCGGTCGGACTGGGCATCCTCGTCCCGCTCTTCGCCGACCCGCGCGAACGGGCCCGCGCCATAGGGGTGTTCAGCTTCACCGGCGCCGCCGGGGCCTCCATCGGGCAAGTGCTGGGCGGCGTACTGACCGACGCCCTCGACTGGCACTGGATCTTCTTCATCAACCTGCCCATCGGCGCGGCCGTCCTCGCCCTCGCCGGGCCCGCGCTCCCCGCCGGCCGCGGCCTCGGACTGCGCGCCGGGGCCGACGCGTGGGGGGCGCTGCTGATCACCGGCGGACTGATGCTCGGCATCTACGGCGTCGTCAAGATCGAGGAGTACGGGGCCGGTTCGGCCCGCACGATCGGGCTGACCGGCGGCTCGCTCGTCCTGGTCGCCGGATTCGCCGTGCGGCAGGCCCGGGCGCGTACCCCGCTCATGCCCCTGCGCATCCTGCGCTCGCGCACCGTCGTCGGCGCCAACGTCACGCAGATCCTCACCCTCGCCGCGATGTTCGCCTTCCAGGTGCTCGCCGCGCTCTACATGCAGCAGGTGCTGCACTACGGCGCCGCCGAGACCGGCTTCGCGATGCTCGCCGCCATCATGATCGGCGCGGTCTCGCTCGGGGCGTCGGCGCGGCTCGCGGCCCGGTTCGGGGAGCGGCGGGTGCTCCTGGCCGGGCTGGTGCTGCTCGCGGGCGCCCTCGGATATCTCGCCCGGGTGCCCGTGCAGGGCGCGTACGTCCCCGATCTGCTGCCCGTGATGCTGCTGATCTCCGGCGGCGGACTCGTGCTGCCGTCGCTCGCGGGGCTCGGCATGTCCGCCGCGGGCGAGGAGGACGCGGGGCTCGCCTCCGGCCTGTTCAACACCACCCAGCAGATCGGCATGGCCCTAGGCGTCGCCGTCCTCTCCACGCTCGCCGCGTCCCACACTGATTCCCTTATGGGCGAGGGGAGTTCACGGGCGGCCGCGCTCACCGGCGGATACCGGCTCGCGTTCGGCGCCGGGGCCGTACTGATCGGAGCGGCGTTCGTGGTCGCGCTGCTGGTGCTGCGTCGCCCCGCGCCCAGGGCCCCCGAACAGGCCCCGGCGGCCTGACCGGCGTACGTGGACCGATGAATACGCAGATAGCCAGAAGGAGACCAGAAGGAGAACCGTGATGTCCGGTCCCGCGCCCCGTACCCTCACCGAGCCCGAGCTTCAACGGATTCTGCGAGAGGGGAAGTTCGGCACCCTGGCCGGCGTCCGCAGCACCGGGCACCCGCACCTCTCCACTGTCCTCTACGACTGGAACCCGGACGAGCGGGTGCTGCGGATCTCCACGACCGAAGGACGCCTCAAGCCGCGCCAGTACCGCGCCGACCCGCACGCGGCGCTGCACGTCAGACGCGACGACTTCGCCTTCGCCGTGGCCGAGGGAGAGGCCGAGGTGGTCGGCCCCGGCGCCGAGCCCGGTGACGCGTCGGGCCGCGAACTCCTCGATGTGGCACGGGAGTTCGTCGAGGCCGGCGCCGAGGAGGCGTTCTTCACGGAGATGGTCGCCGAACGGCGCGTCGTCATCAGGATCAACGTGGCCCGTCTGTACGGGACCGCACTCGACGTGGGGTGACCGGTGCGCCGGAAATCCGGGGCAGCGTAAAAGGTGTGGCACCCGGCGACGCTTGGTGCGTACCTTTGCTCGCCGTGACGCGTCCCGATCCCGCCCCGCATCCCGACCTGTCCTCCGCCGGACTCTTCTCCCGTGCGTATCTGCCCGCCACCGCCAGTTTCGCGGCGGTGATGTTCCTGACCGGGTTCGCCGCGCTGGCCGTGATGCCGCTGCTGCCGGTGGCCGCGCGTGATCTCGACGGGGTCGGGCTCTATCCGCTGGTGGCGGGCTCGTTCGTCGCCGCGAGTCTGCTCGGCGGGGTGCTCGGCGGGTCCTGGGCGGACCGGAAGGGGGCGCGGCACCCGCTGACGGCGGGTGTGATCCTCACGGTCGTCACCCTGCTCGTCTCGGCGACCAGCACGAGCATCTGGCAGCTGGCCCTCGGGCGGTTCACGGACGGGATCGCCGCGGGCCTGGTCGCGGTCTCCGTGAACGCGGCCATCGGCCAGTCCTATCCCGACCACGTACGCGCCCGGGCCCTCGCCCTCATGAGCGCCTGCTGGATCGTCCCGTCCCTGGTCGGACCGCCGCTCGCGGGCCTGGTCGCGGGGTGGGCGTCCTGGCGGACCGTGTTCTTCGGCCTCGCGGCGCTGACCGTCATCCCGGCGGTGGCGGCGGTCCTGTTGCTGCGCGGGCGGGCGACGCGGGCCGACGCCGTGTCCGACGCACCGGCGCCGCGACCGGCCCTGCCCGCCGCGGTGGCGGTGAGCGTGGCGGCGGCCCTCACCCAGTACGGCGTCACCGCATGGGACGTACGGCACCTGCTGTGCACCGGGGCGGGCCTCGCGCTGCTCGTGGCGTTCGCGCCGCGCCTGCTGCCCCCGCGCACCGGGCGGGCCGCGCCCGGCCTGCCCGCGACGGTGCTGCTGCGCGCCCTGACGTCCGGCGCCTACTTCACCCTGGAGGCGTTCGTGCCGCTGATGCTCACCACGGCGCGCCGGGTGCCCGGGGTGGTGACCGGGCTCGCCTTCACCGGCGCCGCGCTCGCCTGGGCCGGGGCGTCCTGGCTGCAGGGGCGGCTCCAGGGGCGGGTGTCGCGCGCGCGGATGGTGCGCGGGGGCGCGGTGGTGATGGCGGTGGCGGTCGCCCTGGCCGCCCTCTGCACTCTGCCCGCCGTGCCCGCGGCGTCGGCGGTGGCCCCGATGGTCCTGGCCGCCGTCGGCATGGGCCTGGCGGCGCCCTCGCTGACGCTGTTGTCCCTGACGCACGCCCCGGCCGACCGGCAGGGGTACGCCAGCAGCGCGATGCAGACCTCGCAGAACCTCGGCCAGACGCTCGTACTCGCCCTGGCCTCGGCCCTGTTCAGCGCCGTCGCGGCGCTCACGTCCGGTCAACTCCCGTCGTTCGCCGCCGCGTTCGCCCTGTTGCTGCTGCCGGTCGCGTGGGCGTGCGCGACGGCGGGGCGGGCCCGGGAGGTCCCGCGGCCCGCCGGGGGAGGGGTGCGCGTCGCACCGGACGAGGCGACCCGCCCGGTGCTGTAGGCGCTACGGCCGCCCGAGTTCCACGACGTCGGCGACGACGCAGCTGATGTTGTCCGGGCCGCCGGCCCCGTTGGCGAGGGCGACGAGCGCGCGGACCGCCTGCCCGGGCTCGGCGGTCCCGGCGAGCACCCGGTGGAGCGCGTCCGCCGGCACGACGGACGACAGGCCGTCGGAGCAGAGCAGGTAGCGGTCGCCCGCGCGGGCGTCGTGCAGGCGCAGGTCGGGGGTGGCGTCGGCGGCCCGGCCCAGGGCACGGACCAGGAGGGACCGCTGCGGGTGGGAGGCCGCCTCCTCCGGGGTCAGCCGGCCCTCGTCGACCATCGACTGCACCATCGTGTGGTCGTGGGTGATCTGGAACAGCTCGCCGTCGCGCAGGAGCCGGACGCTGGTGTCCCCGATGTGGACGAGGGCGAGCCGGGACCCCGAACCGGCCCTGAGTATCGCGGTCAGCGTCGTACCCGCGGCTTCTGTTTCTTCCGCTGTCTCCGCTTTGGAGAGTCCGGAACCGGTGGTTCCGGCGACGGCCCGCCCTGCCTGTCCGACCGCGTCCTCCAGGGCGCCGAGGAGGTCGCCTGCCGGGATCCCGCCCGTGTCGAGGTGGGCGAGGGCGCCGACCGCGGCGGTGCTCGCGGGGGCTCCCGCGGGGCCGAACCCGTCGGCGACGGCGAGCAGATGGGGTCCGGCGTACACGGCGTCCTGGTTGCTCTCGCGGACCAGCCCCCGGTCGGAGAGAGCGGCGTAGCGCAGGCCCAGGGGTTCGACGGTCGACGGCATGGCGGAGTCCTTCCGGGTCAGGGACAGGTGGTCGACGAGGAAGGCGGCCAGGTCCCGCCGCGCGGCGGTGTCGGCCTCGACCCGCGCCCAGAACGCGCGGACCTCCTGGGCCGCCGCGGCCGGCGGCATCGCGCAGACCTGCCGTATTCGGGCGAGCGGCATCCCCAGGCGGCGCAGCCAGGCCACCAGACGGGCCCGCTCCAGCTGTTCCGGGGCGTACATCCGGTAGCCGGTCGCGGGGTCGACGCGGGCGGGCGGCAGCAGCCCGAGTTCGTCGTAGAGCCGCAGCGCCTTCGGCGACAGCCGGGATGCCCGGGCGAACGCCCCGATGGTCAGCAGCCCCATGGCGCCTCCTCCCCTCCTCGTCGGGCCGGGCGCGTCGCCCGGCCCCCTGATGCTGCGGCTTTCCCCAAGGTGAAGGTCAACCCGCCGTTCCGTCCGCGGCGGCCGGGTCAGTGGGGCAGCAGGCGGATCGTCGTCGAGGCGGCCGAGTCGCTGGTGATGTGGGCGAGGACGCGGGCGGCGTAGGCACTGTATTTGCGCTGGTACGCCTCGTCGATCGCGTCGTTGAGACCGGGGTCGGCGACGGTCTGGAAGGTGACCTCGCGGGTGACGCCGCCCGCCGTGACCCGGCCGGCCTCGCGGACGCGGCTCGCGCGGTACCAGTCGGAACCGGGGCCGTTGACAGAGCGGACGTAGAGGTCGTCGCCCTCGCGGACCACCCAGACCGTGCGGCCGCTGCCGAGGGTGGTGCCGTCGGAGTGCAGCGAGGCGATCTCCAGCTCCTCGGCCGTGCCGATCGCGTCGAGTTCGGCGTCCGTCCAGGCCGCGGCCGGGCGGGGGGTGGTGTCGGAAGGGTCGTCGGGTCCGGTGGGGGAAGTGGCGTCGGTGGGGTCGACCGGGTCGGTGCTCATGGCCGTACGTCTCCTTGGAGGCCTCGAAGGCGGCTGCGCTCATGCTCGCGGTCTCATGCTGCGCCGGTGGGGGACCGGCGGCGGGGCGGCGCGCCAACGGGGCCACCCGGGGAGTTGCCGGGCACGACGGTCCCGGCCGTGCGGCCGTCGCCCATCGCCTGGCGGAGCCGGTGGACCGGTTCCCCGACGCCACGCTCCTTCAGGACGCCGCCGAGGGCCGCACGGGGCGATCAGTGGCTTGGAACACTTTTGCAAGCAGTCGCTTGCAATAGTTAGCACGGGTGGGGCAGTATCGGCGCATGGCATCGCTCAACGTCGGAAGTCTCGGCGAGTACCTGCGCGAGCAGCGGCGCACCGCGCAGCTGTCGCTCCGTCAACTCGCCGATGCGGCCGGGGTGTCCAACCCGTATCTGAGCCAGATCGAGCGCGGGCTGCGCAAGCCGAGCGCGGAGGTGCTGCAGCAGGTCGCCAAGGCGCTGCGGATCTCCGCCGAGACGCTGTACGTACGCGCGGGCATTCTCGACGCGGAGCGGGAGCGGGACGAGGTGGAGACGCGTGCGGTGATCCTCGCCGACCCCTCCCTCAACGAACGCCAGAAGCAAGTCCTGTTGCAGATCTACGAGTCATTCAGGCATGAGAACGGGACCAGCGCCGGCGACGTGGCCGGCGGCGATGCCGAGCCCTCGAGCAAGTAAGTAGATGTGATCCGGGAGGACCACCGCCATGGCCATCAAGGACGACCTGCGCAAGACCTTCTCCGACCCGACCCCGCTCTACTTCGCCGCCGGTACGGCCGAGTTGGCGTACCAGCAGGCCAAGAAGGTGCCCGGCCTGGTCGAGCAGCTGCGTGCCGAGGCGCCGGCGCGTTTCGACGCCGTGCGCAACACCGACCCCAAGGAAGTGCAGGACAAGGCGACGACGCGGGCCAAGGAGGCCCAGGCGACCGTCAGCGCGAAGGTGACCGAGTTCGTCACCGCCTTCGACACCGACCTGAAGAAGTTCGGTGAGAGTGCCCAGGAGTTCGCCCTGCGCGGCGTCGGCCTCGCCGCCGAGGCCGCCGTCAAGGCGCGCGAGACGTACGAGAAGGTCGCCGAGCACGGCGAGGAGACCGTGAAGGCGTGGCGCGGCGAGGCCGCCGAGGAGATCAACGAGATCGCCGTGGCCGTCGAGCCGGACCCCGAGCCCCAGCCGGAGGCCGCGGCCGCCGACTCCGCCGAGGCGAAGGCCGCCGCGGCGAAGAAGCCCGCCGCCAAGAAGGCTCCGGTCAAGAAGACGACCACCGCCAAGAAGAGCACGGACCCGACGCCGCCCGTTAAGTAACCCGGTAGGTACGGGGTGCGTCACGAGCCGGGCGCGCAGCGCGTGCCCGGCTCGTTGTGCGGGTACGGTGGCCGCAAGCTCGTAGGACCGTTCGGAAGACGATTTTGGTGGTGGCGTTGTGTTGATGCAGGGGTTCGCCAATGTGATGTCGCTACTGAGCCTTGCGCTGACCGTCTTCAGCGGCTTCGCTCTCGTCGACGCCGCCATCCGCCGTGAGGACGCCTACCGCGCGGCGGACAAGAAGACCAAGCCGTTCTGGCTGATCATCCTCGGGCTCGCGTTCGCCGCGAACCTGCTGTTCCCGATCCTGTCGTTCCTGCCGATCATCGGGCTCGTCGCGACCATCGTGTACATGGTGGACGTGCGGCCCGCCGTCCGGCAGATCACCGGCGGCGGCGGCCGCAAGGGCCGCGGTTCCAGCAGCGACGGGCCGTACGGGCCGTACAACGGCGGGCGCTGACCGACCCCCTCCGGGGCCGTCAGCGGTCCAGGAGCAGTACCGCCACGTCGTCCGTCAGGTCGCCGCCGTTGAGGTCGCGGACCTCGTTCATGGCCGCTTCCAGGAGTTCCTCGCCGACCAGACCGTCGGCGCGTCTGCGCCGGATCAGCTCCACCATGCCCTCCTGGCCGAGCCGCTGGTTGCCCTCGCCGATCCGGCCCTCGATGAGTCCGTCCGTGTAGAGCATGAGGCTCCAGGACGCTCCCAACTCCACCTGCATACGCGGCCATCGGGCCTTCGGCAGCAGACCGAGTGCCGGGCCGCTGTTCTCGTACGGGAGCAGGGACGCCGGGCGCCCCGGGCTCGCGATCAGCGGGGACGGGTGGCCCGCCAGGCACAGGCCGGCGCGGCGGCCGTCCGGCGATATGTCCACCGTGCACAGCGTCGCGAAGATCTCGTCGCTCTCCCGCTCGTGCTCCAGGACCTGCTGGAGCGTCGAGAGCAGCTCGTCGCCGCACAGGCCCGCGAACGTCAACGCCCGCCAGGCGATGCGCAGTTCGACACCGAGCGCCGCCTCGTCGGGGCCATGCCCGCAGACGTCGCCGATCATCGCGTGGACCGTGCCGTCGGGTGTGCGCACCGTGTCGTAGAAGTCGCCGCCGAGCAGCGCGCGGGAGCGGCCGGGCCGGTAGCGCGCGGCGAACCGCAGGGGCGAGCCGTCCAGCAGCGGGGTCGGCAGCAGGCCGCGCTCCAGGCGGGCGTTCTCCTGCGCGCGCAGCCGGGACTCGGTGAGTTTGCGCTGCGCGATGTCGGCCCGCTTGCGCTCGACGGCGTAGCGGACGGCGCGGCCGAGCAGGCGCGCGTCGAGCTCGTCGCGGAACAGATAGTCCTGGGCGCCCACGCGGACCGCCTCGGCGGCGCGCTCGGCGTCGCCGGACGTGGTCAGGGCCAGCACGGCGTGCCGGGGCGCGAGGCGCAGCACGTGCCGCAGGGTCTCCAGCTCGTCGGCGCCGGTGTCGGACTTCGCGCCGGGCAGCGAGAGGTCGAGCAGGATGCAGTTGACGTCATGGGTGAGCAGCCGCTCGGCCTCGGTGAGGTTGCGGGCGGTGCGCACGCGGATCGGGCGGCCGGCCGCGTCGGGCATCTCCGGGATGGAGAGGGACCCGGCCGGGTCGTCCTCGATCACCAGGAGCGTCAGGGCGGTCGTGGGCGGGGACGCGGGCACGACGGGGCCCGGAGCCGGTGTGTCATCGGCGGTCTTCTGCAGGGGCAGCCCCGCCTGCGTGGTCGCTGTAGTCGGCGCAGCGTGAGCCTGACCACCTTCCACGGCGGGGATCGCTCTCTGCCGCGGTACGGGTACGGGCATCGCTCGGTTTCCTTCCCTCCCCCGAGGGCACGGTGGGACGAAGGTCGTCGCCACCAGACGGGGACCCTAGCGGTACCCGGCGCTTCAACGGAATGGTCAAGGGCGAACAGCCAGCGTCATATGCCGCAAGCGGTATGGGAATTGGGCAGGTCCCGGCGGTGGGCGGGCTTCGGGGGGATGACGAACATCACGCCGGGGCGCCGGAACCGCGAGGGGCCGAGTGCGGTGGGTCACGTGTCCCAGGTCACCGCCGCGCGAGCCGGTCGCACGGCTGTCGCGCGGCTGCCGCGCGCCCCTCGGACGCTCCGGCGGCGCTCTTACGCGTCGGGCCGCACCACTCCGAGTATCGCCATCGATCCGGCGCCCGCCACGGTCACGGTTCGCCCCGGACGGGGCGCGTGGATGATCGCCCCGTCCCCTATGTACATCCCGACGTGGCTGGCGTCGTCGAAGTAGATGATGAGGTCGCCGGGGCGCATGTCCTCGACGGCGATGTGCTTGAGCTGCTTCCACTGCTCCTGCGACGTCCGCGGGATCGGCGTGCCGGCCGCCGCCCACGCCTGCGAGGTCAGCCCCGAGCAGTCGAACGACTTCGGGCCCTCGGCGCCCCACACGTACGGCTTGCCCATCTGCGCGGTGGCGAACTGCACGGCCTCCTTGCCGGCCTTGGACGCCTTGCCGTCGATCTCCTTGAGGACACCCGAGGAGAGCCAGGCCGTCTGCGCCTTCTGCTGGGCCTCCTCCTCCAGCTTCTGGAGCCGCTCGCGCTCCTTCTTCTCGAGCTTGCCCTCCAGCGTCTGCGCTTCCTTGATCTGCTTTTCGACCTTCTTCTTCGCGGCGGCCTTCTTCTTGCGGCCCTCCTCCAGGTCCTTCCACTTGGCGGAGGCGTCCTCGGCGTATCCCGCGAGGTCCTTCTGCGTCCGCGCCAGCTCGGAGAGCAGGTTCCTCGTGGCCTGCTGGCCCTGGTACGCCCGGCCCGCGTTGTCGAGGAACTGCTGCGGGTCGCCGGAGAGCATGAACTGGGCCTCGCGCGGGATCCCGCCCGTGCGGTACTGCTCCCGGGCCGCCGCGCCCGCGCTGCTCTGGAGGCGGTCCAGCTTCTTCTGGCCCGCCGCGATCTTCTGGGCCAGCTTCACGATGGCGACGGACTGCTTGTCGGCCTTCTCCTCCGCCGCGTTGTACTCATCGGTGGCGACCGCCGCGTCGTGGTACAGCTTGTCGATCTTCTTGCGCACCGCCTCCAGCTCCGCGGTCTCCGGAGTGTCCGGTGCGGCGCTCGTGGGGGAGGCCGAGGGTGAGCCCGATGGGGACGGCGTGGGAGCCGGGGCCGCGAAGGCCGCTCCGGGCGCCGTCAGTACGGTCACGGCGCACACCAGCGCCACCGCAGCCATCGTCGTCGTGCTCCGCTTGCTCATCCGCCCCGCCCCACAGCCGAGTCACATCTGATTTACCGTCAGTAACATGCGCGCGCTCCGGGGATGGTGCCATGCGAACGCCGAATACGACAGACCCCGCACGGTCTGACGAACGGCGGGCGGTGATCGTTCCCCTCCCGCGGCAAGCAGTGGCCGTCCAGCCGGTGAACTACGCCCGCGGCGCCAAAGCGCCCCAGGTCACGGTCAGTTCACCCTGTCGCCACCTGGCGGGCCCGTCCACCACCGGCCAGTCCGCCGTGAGGGTCCGTGCCGTACGGATCCAGCGCTGCCGTGCCCCGTACGAGGCGTAGGGCGCGGCCGCCGCCCAGGCCCGGTCGAAGTCCCGCAGGAAGGCGTGCACCGGCTCGCCGGGGACGTTGCGGTGGATCAGCGCCTTGGGCAGCCGCTCGGCCAGGTCGGAGGGGGTGTGCAGGGAGCCGAGGCGGGTCGCGAACGTCACCGTGCGCGGCCCCCGCGGACCGAGCGCCACCCACACGTGCCGCCGGCCGATCTCGTCGCAGGTGCCCTCGACCAGGAGGCCGCCCGGCGCGAGCCGCCCGCACAGCCGCTCCCACACGTCGGCGACCTGCTCCTCGTCGTACTGGCGCAGCACGTTCGCGGCGCGGATCAGCACGGGGGGTACCGCCAGGGGCAGCTCGAAGCCGCCGTGCCGGAAGGTGAGCCCCTCCCTCTCGTACGGCTTCGCGGCCGTGACCCGCGCCGGGTCGATCTCGATGCCGACCACGCGCGCGCGGGGCGCGGTGTCACGCAATCGGGTGAGCAGCTCCACGGCGGTCCAGGGCGCCGCCCCGTAGCCGAGATCGACCGCCACCGGGTCGTCCGCGCGGCGCAGCGCGGCACCGTGCACGGCCGCGATCCAGCGGTCCATGCGGCGCAGGCGATTGGGGTTGGTGGTACCCCGCGTCACTGTTCCCAGGGGGCGGGACGGGGTACGCGGGCTCATGGCCACGAGGGTATGCGCTGCACCGGGAGGGACTGTGGTTGAGGCCCGAACGGTAATGATTCGGCAAACTGGAATGGAGGAGGGTGCTCCGGCGTTGCCGTTCTTGGAGCGGGGTGCCTGCCCGCTCCGAGCCGTGCCCGCTGTACCGCTTGAACGCCCCACCTAGGAGGGCCCGCCACGTGAGCCAGTACGTGACCAGGTTCCGCCGTTCCGGGGCTCCGCCCGCCCGGCTGAGGTTCTCCGGCGGCGCCCGGCGCCCCCGCCGGATCGCCATGCTCAGCGTGCACACCTCCCCGCTGCACCAGCCCGGTACGGGCGACGCGGGCGGCATGAACGTCTACATCGTGGAGCTGGCCAAGCGCCTCGCCGCGATCAACATAGACGTCGAGATCTTCACCCGCGCCACCACCGGCGGCCTGCCCCCCGAGGTCGAGCTCGCCCCCGGCGTCCTGGTCCGCCACGTGGACGCGGGACCCTACGAAGGCCTCGCCAAGGAGGAGCTGCCGGCTCAGCTGTGCGCCTTCACCCATGGCGTGATGCAGGCCTGGGCGGGCCACCGCCCCGGCTACTACGACCTCGTGCACTCGCACTACTGGCTCTCCGGGCACGTCGGCTGGCTGGCCGCCGAGCGCTGGGGCGTGCCCCTCGTGCACGCCATGCACACCATGGCCAAGGTGAAGAACGCGTCGCTGGCCGAGGGCGACACCCCGGAGCCCGCCGCCCGCGTCATCGGCGAGACCCAGATCGTGCGCGCCGCCGACCGGCTCATCGCGAACACCTCCGAAGAGGCCGACGAACTGGTCCGCCACTACGAGGCCGACCCCGGCAAGGTGGCCGTCGTCCACCCCGGCGTGAACCTGGAGCGGTTCCGCCCCGCCGACGGCCGTGCCGCGGCCCGCGCCCGCCTCGGCCTGCCGCAGGACGCCCTCGTCCCCCTCTTCGCCGGTCGCATCCAGCCGCTCAAGGCCCCCGACATCCTGCTCAGGGCGGTCGCCGTACTGCTCGACGAGCGGCCCGGGCTGCGCTCGCGGATCGTCGTGCCCGTGGTCGGCGGCCCCAGCGGCAGTGGCCTCGCCAAGCCCGCCGCCCTGCAGAAGCTCGCCGCCCGGCTCGGCATCGCGGACGTCGTCCGCTTCCACCCGCCGGTCGGCCAGGACCAGCTCGCGGACTGGTTCCGCGCCGCGTCCGTCCTGGTGATGCCGTCCTACAGCGAGTCCTTCGGCCTCGTCGCCATAGAGGCGCAGGCCGCGGGGACCCCCGTCCTCGCCGCATCCGTGGGCGGTCTCCCCGTAGCCGTACGGCACGACGAGACCGGCTTCCTTGTCGACGGTCACGAACCTGCCCACTACGCGCGCGTGCTGCGGGAGTTCGCCGACCATCCCCGTCTTGTGGACAGCATGGGCGGCGCGGCCGCCCGGCACGCGCAGTCCTTCGGCTGGGACACGGCCGCCTCGGCGACGGCCGACGTATACACCGCGGCCATGCAGGAACACCGCCGTCACGTACCCTCGCACCATGGCTGACCACCCCACGCCCGCGGAGACCGTAGAGGCGACCCTCAAGGACGCCGAGCTGGTGTGGGAGTGCCCGCAGCCCGGCTCGTACGTGGTCACGCTGCCCGGCACCCGCAAGCTCTCCACGACGCTCTCGCTGCGCCTGGGGCAGCACAGCCTGTCCCTGAACGCCTTCGTGATCCGCCACCCGGACGAGAACGAGGGCGGGGTCCACCGCTGGCTCCTGGAGCGCAATCTGCGCCTGTACGGCGTGAGTTACGCGGTCGACCCGCTCGGCGACATCTACCTCACCGGCAAACTGCCGCTCGCCGCCGTCACGCCCGACGAACTGGACCGGCTGCTCGGGTCGGTCCTGGAGGCGGCCGACGGCGCGTTCAACACGCTCCTGGAGCTCGGTTTCGCGAGCGCGATCCGCAAGGAGCACGAGTGGCGGGTCGCGCGCGGCGAATCCACGCGCAACCTGGACGCGTTCACGCATCTGATCGAGCGCCCTTCCAAGTAACCCTCAGGCAGTCCTCAGGTCTGTCCTCAGGCAGCCGTTAAGCAGGCGTCCCTTTCTGCCAGTTGGCGGCTGCGCGACCCCTTCCGCGCCTGCGGTCTCCGTGGCATGCTCGCGCCCGGCACTCACGTGAACGTCGTTCACATACTTGTACGTCGGTGAAGGGTGGCAGCGATGGCATCGGTGCGGGATCTCAGTAGACGTGGCGTGTTGGGCGGGGCGATCGCGGTGGCGGCCGCCGCCGCGACGGGGGCGGGAGCGCCGGCGGCGAGCGCCACCGGCGCCCGGACCAGGGGCCAAGTGCCGGGCATCTGGCGCGAGTTCACCAAAGCCCCCTTCACCCACCCGCAGATCCCCTACATCGGCCGCGCCGGATACCGCACGGGCCGCCCCCGTTCCGACCGCCCGGGGCGGGTCTTCCGGCCCGAGTCCTACGGCGCGGTCGCCGACGGCACGACCGACAGCGCCCCCGCGATCAACCGTGCCCTCGCCGCTGCCGGAAGGGCCGGCGGGGGCACGGTGCTCCTGCGCCCTGGCACGTACCGCGTCGACGACCTGATCCACATCGGCTACGACGACGTGGTCCTCAAGGGCGCGGGCAGCGACCGCACCAAGCTGTACGCCACCAAGAACCTCACCGAACTCATCGGCGTCTACGGCTCCCGCTACGGCGGCGACAAGTCGTCCTGGTCCTGGGCGGGCGGCCTGATCTGGCTCTGCCCCGAGGACCGGTTCCGAACGCTCACCGACGCGATCAGGGCGAAGGCCTGGCCCTTCGAGGGCTGGACCGGCAACAAACGCGACGAGTGGCAGACCCTGACCACGGTCGAACCGGCCGAGCGCGGCTCCTGGTCCGTCCAGGTCGGGGACGCCGCCGGACTCCGCAAGGGCGACCTGGTCCTGCTGCGCCTCGCCGACGACGCCGATCACACGCTCCTGGAGCACATGGCGGGCGGCGGCCCGGGCCCCGAGGCCTACTACTGGGACGACAAGACCAAGCTGACCTCGTACGTGCCCTACGAATGGCCGGTGCGCATCGCCTCGGTGAAGCGCGGCCGGGTCACCTTCGAGCGCCCGCTGCCCCTCGACGTACGCCCGGAATGGGACCCGCGGATCGTCACCCACGTCACCGCGCTGACCGGCGCCGGAGTCGAGGGCCTGACCCTCGAAGCCGTCGAGACCCCGCAGTTCCAGCACCTGCTCGACAAGGGCTACAACGGCGTCGCGCTGCAGTGCGCGTACGACTGCTGGGTCGACGACGTCACGGTGTGGAACGTCGACAACGGCTTCGGGTTCGTCGCCGCCTCGGCCTCGACCCTGCGCCGCACCAGGGTCGGCGGGCGCGGCGCGCACCACCCCTACTTCTGCCGCGAGGGCTCCCACGACAACCTGGTCGAGGACTTCGCGATCGAGCAGCGCACGGTCGCCGCGCCCGCGGGCACACAGCTGCACGGCATCAACGTGGAGGGGCTCTCCTCGTACAACGTGTGGTCGCGCGGCCGCATGGAGATGGGCACCTTCGACTCGCACCGCGGCATGCCGTTCGCGAACGTCCGCACGGACATCACCGTGAACAACAACGGGCAGCACGGCGGCGACGCCTCCGCGGGGCCCCTGTTCGGCGCGCGCTTCACCCACTGGAACATCAGGGTGACCAATGAGCGGGCGGGGCTGATGAAGATCGACGGGCTCGCACCGTGGAGCGCGACGGTCGGGGTCAACACGGTCCGCGAGTTCGGCCAGACGGACGTGCCGGACTTCACGGGGCCCCTCAACTCCCGCCTGGAGCTGTACGGGACGACGGACGCGGTCCGCCCGGCGAACTTGTACGAGGCCCAACGCGCCCTGCGCTGAGCCCTATCCGAGCGCGACCATCCGCACGACGGTCACGGTGAGCACGGTCCCCGAGACGTAGTAGAGGACGATCGCCCCGCCGATCGTCGCCTCGCGCCGGTCGCGCTCACCGGACACCGAGCTGGAGCCGTGCCCGTACGGGTCGTGCCCGACGGTGCGGGTCATCTCGGCGCGGAACGACTCGCCGTCGGTCATCTTGGCCAGGGTGTCGTCGGCGGGCGGGGCGTACGCGATACGGCAGGCACTGCGCCTGCGGCGACGGCTCAAGCCGGGCCCCGCCTCTCCGCCTCGTCCCGGGCGAGCCGGGCGAGGATCGCGTCGGCCTCCGGGTCGGGCACGGCCTCCAGCATCCAGTGCCGCATGACGGCGTGGATCTCACCGACCCCGGCCGCGTTGATCGCCTTGTCGAACTCCGTGCGGCGCCGCAGCGGGAGCGCCGCACGGATCGCGGGAATGCTGTTGGGCACATCGACTTCGACGCCGCCCACCAGCGTCCTGGGCGCCTCGTCGGTCCTGAAGACTTCGGACATGTACGGTCCCGTACCCGCCGTGAAGCCCCGCCAAGCGGGGACAGGGCCATTACCCGGAACGTTCAGAAAGCCCGCAGGTAGACGCGTGCCCGACCGGCCTTCAACGGCTCCAACGTCTCCGGATCGGCAAGCCCGAGATGTTCGAAGAGGTGGTCCCGTACGTGCATGTATGCGGCAGCATCGGCGGCGCCCGCCTCCTTCCCAGTGCCAGTCATGCCACTCGGCTCACGGTGTCGGTGGTCGCGCCGTCGGCGGACGCGGCGACGGAGACCGGTGCGGGCGCCGCCGGACGGCGTCC
Organism: Streptomyces sp. NPDC050264; assembly: GCF_040655895.1. Lineage (NCBI taxonomy): Bacteria > Bacillati > Actinomycetota > Actinomycetes > Kitasatosporales > Streptomycetaceae > Streptomyces > Streptomyces sp. NPDC050264. The sequence continues at coordinate 370,857 of NZ_JBFAKV010000004.1, read as the reverse complement.
CGGCAAGCCGCGCATCAGCAGCCAGTACCCGGCCGCCGCCACCGTGCCGAGTACCGCGCACCCCGCCCACAGCCACCCCGCGCCCGCGGAGTCCAGCACCCAACCGCCGGCCAGCGGGGCGACCAGCGCCGCCGCGGACCAGGAGGTCGTGTAGACGCCCTGGTAGCGGCCGCGGCCCTCGGCGGGGGCGAGGCGGGCGACGAGGCCGGACTGGGTCGGCGCGTTGACCATCTCGCCGAGCGTCCACACGGCGACCGTCAGCGCGTACGTGGCGAGGGACCCGGCGAACGCGGTGAGAGCGAATCCGTAGCCGATGAGGAGTGAGGAGAAGGTCAACAGGCGGCCGGGGTCCCGGCGTTCGATGAAGCGGGTCAGCGGAATCTGCAGAGCGACGATGATGGCGCCGTTGACGGAGGCGACGATCCCCACGTCCGCGCTGGTGAGCCCGTTCTCGCCCATGACGATCGGCAGCCCGACCGAGCTCTGCGTGAAGACGACGGCGACGAGGAAGGACAGCCCGACCATGAGCATGAAACGCCGGTCGCGCAGCACGGTCCCCATGGTGACCGGCGCCGACGGCGCGGCGCCGGCGACGGGCGCGGTCCGCTCGGGCCGCGACTCCTTCACCTTCACGAAGACGACGCAGGCGCAGGCGAACGTCATACCGGCCTCGACGAGGAAGCCGACGGTGTAGCTCTGGGCGACGAGGAAACCGGCGTACACGGACGAGACCGCGAACCCCAGATTGATGGCCCAGTAGTTGAGCGAGAAGGCCCGCACCCGGTCCGCGGGGCGCACGATGTCGGCCATCATCGCCTGGACCGCGGGCCGCGACGCGTTCGAGGCGAGCCCGAGCGCGAAGCCGGTGACGGCGATCCACACCGGGTCGCGTACGAAGGCGAGGACGGCGACGGTCGCGGAGGTGGCGAGCTGCGCGCCGAGCAGCGTCGGCCGGCGCCCGAACCGGTCGGCGAGCACCCCGCCGAGCATCGAGGCGATCACCCCGCCGCACCCGATGAGCGAGGCCACGAGACCGGCGTACGACGCCGAGAAGTCGCGCTGCGCCGTCAGGTACAACGCGAGGAACGTGAGGACGAACGCGCCGAGCCGGTTCACCAGAGTGCTGGTCCACAGCCACCAGAACTCGCGGGGGAGCCCGGCGACCGACTCCTTGGCGGCACGTCTGAGCGCGGCGACTGACATGGGTGCATCCCCCGGGAACGGTGTAAGCGGCGACGATGGTTTGCGTAACTTACGGCCCGGGTAGGAATGTGTGCCAACGAATTGACGGGGACCGTCAATCGGCACGGATCATGCGGGCCGATTAGTCTTGGCCCATGGCCGACGCACCGTACAAGCTGATCCTCCTCCGCCACGGCGAGAGCGAATGGAACGCGAAGAACCTGTTCACCGGTTGGGTGGACGTCAACCTGAACGAGAAGGGCGAGAAGGAGGCGATCCGCGGCGGTGAGCTGCTGAAGGACGCCGGCCTGCTCCCCGACGTGGTCCACACCTCGCTCCAGAAGCGCGCGATCCGCACGGCGCAGCTCGCCCTGGAGTCCGCCGACCGCCTCTGGATCCCCGTCCACCGTTCCTGGCGCCTGAACGAGCGTCACTACGGCGCCCTCCAGGGCAAGGACAAGGCGCAGACCCTCGCGGAGTTCGGCGAGGAGCAGTTCATGCTGTGGCGCCGCTCCTACGACACCCCGCCGCCGCCGCTCGACCGCGACGCCGAGTACTCCCAGTTCTCCGACCCGCGCTACGCGACGCTCCCGCCGGAGCTGCGCCCGCAGACGGAGTGCCTGAAGGACGTCGTCGTCCGCATGCTCCCGTACTGGTTCGATGGCATCGTCCCCGACCTGCTCACGGGCAAGACGGTCCTGGTAGCGGCCCACGGCAACTCGCTCCGCGCCCTCGTCAAGCACCTCGACGGCATCTCCGACGCCGACATCGCGGGCCTGAACATCCCGACGGGCATCCCGCTGTCCTACGAGCTCGACGCCGACTTCAAGCCGGTGAAGCCGGGCGGCACATACCTGGACCCGGACGCGGCCGCGGCGGCCATCGAGGCGGTCAAGAACCAGGGCAAGAAGAAGTAGCAGCCCTCTGTGGTCATGCCTCCCACCTGCGCATACGGCGCGGATGGGAGGCATTTTCGCGCTCTGGAACTTTCCTGGAACCTCAGCCCTCTGGGTCCTGCGGCCGGAGGGCTCGCTCGAGAGTCTGCCGCGCTCGCTCCTGGCTGCTCGGCATGAGGTGGGCGTACACCTTGAGCGTCAGGCCCGGATCGGAGTGCCCGAGGTACTCAGCGAGGGCCTACCGCTCGGCCGCCGGAGCGGTCGACAACGCTGCGGGGCAATACACCTTGCGGCTAGTTGAGCGGGGCCGGCTCCGGGGTGCCGTAGAAGGTGATGGCGGGCCAGCCCCGCGACGCGAGGAACTCGTTCAGCGCGCCCGCGATGTCGAGGGGCTCGATGGTCTCGACGGCGGGGTTGCCTCTCTCGAAGGTCATCCGGAACTCGATGCGCACGTAGCCGTCGGGCTCGCTGTAGTCGGGGTTGGTGTTGGCGATCTGGGAGCTGCCGTCGAAGTAGGTGTCCCGCTTGAACGTGACCGCCGCCGTCTCGTCCGTCGCCGCGGTGTCCGTCGCCGCGGTGTCCTGCGCCGCGGTGTCCTGCGCCGCGGTGGCCGGAGCCGAGGCCCCGACGACCGCACCCGCCGCGGCCGTTCCCGAGTAACCCAACAGTGCTCGCCTGGACATGCTGGACATGCTGCCCCCTGAACGTCTGAACCACCTGAAACACGACTGTGCGATCGTAAGTTCGTTCTTGAGGTGAAGGAGACAGAACAGGATCGTCCGTATGTAAAGACGACGTCGCCCCCCCCGGCCAGGTACCCATGTTTCTGATCCCACAGTGAGACGGACCGCCGCCGCCATCGCCCCGCGTGAAGCAAGGCGATACCCAAGCCGGCGGAACCTCCGGCCCAAGAGGCCGCGCGGCACCTCAGGTCGGGAACCTCTGTGGAGCCTCCGGCGACTACCGGCAACGACCAACAACCCCCTGACCTGCGCCTTGGCGTGCGCGTCGGGGGTATTTTCATGACGCGGGGCGTAAACCCTCCGCCCCCGTCCGCCCCGCCCAGTACGGTCTCGGGCGGATGCGTACCGCGGGGAGTTCGCAAGCATCGCGCGCGGTCGTTCCGGAAGTGTTCACGCTCCACGCTGAGAGTAGGTCTCGTTCATGGCATGTCGTATCAGTGAACTCGTGCTCGGTTGCCGCGAACCCGAGGTGCTGGCGCGGTTCTGGTGCGAGGTCCTGGACTTCGTCGTGCTCGATCGCGAGGGCGACGAGATGTTCGAGATCGGGCCGCGCGAAGGGTTCGGCGGCGCGCAGGCGACGATCATCCTCAGCCGCAGGGACGAGCCGGAGCCGGGGAAGACCCGGCTGCACATCGACGTCAACCCCACCGACCGCGACCAGGACGCCGAGCTCGAACGCCTCCTGAAGCTCGGGGCGCGCCCGGCCGACATCGGCCAGACCGGCGAGGAGCAGTGGCACGTGCTCGCGGACCCCGAGGGCAATGAGTTCTGCCTGCTCAAGGCCCGTCTCAACCCGCTCTGACGGCCTCCGGGCAGCGTGAACTTCAGTCGAAGCGTGCCCGAAGCGTAGCTGTACCTGCGCCGACGATCAGCTCATCGGCGCAGGTCAGATGAGGTGCGGAAGGCCTGCGCGGGCGTATTCGCGGCCCGCAACCAAGCACATCCGCGGGGAGTCACTTGTGATCGGAACCGGGACCGGTCCCAGGAAGCACATACTCCCCACGGAGGTAGCGCAATGCCCTCTCACCTCATCAGCCGCCGGATGTTACGAACCGCCTCGGCGCTGACCCTGGCGCTCGGCGCTGGGCTCGCCGCCCCGGCCGTCCTCGCAGGGCCGGTCGCCGCCGCGACTCCTTCGGCCACCGCCGCGCTCGACTCCAGCGGCCACTTCGCCGTGTACACCGCCGCCCCCGGCCAGGCCAACCAGGCGGCCGTCACCGCCTCCAAGGCCCCCGGCTCCGCGGACATCACCTACGTGCTCGACGATGTCGCCCCGATCGACGCCGGGGACGGCTGCACGTACCCCGACAGCGAGGACCGCACGAAGGTCACCTGCACGGTCACCACCCTGGAGAGCCAGGACCCGTACGCCACGCTGGAGTTGCACCTCGGCGACGGCAACGACGTCGTCACCTACGACAACGCCACCGACCAGACCTACAACTTCGCCTCGATCGACCTGGGTGAGGGCGCCGACAAGCTGACCGACACCGGCGGCGTCGACGGCAACAGCGTGCGCGGCGGCGCCGGCGACGACACCATCACGGTGGGTGCCGCCGCGGTGGTGCTGGCCGACGACGGCGCCGACACGGTGCACGCCACCGGCGGCGGGGCCGTCATCCAGGGCGGGACCGGCGCCGACACGATCGACGCCGACGGCGACTCCAGCTCGGTCGCGGGCGGCGCGGGCAACGACGTGATCCACGGCGGCGCCGGCGACCAGAACCTCTCCGGCGACGACGGCAACGACCGTATATACGGCGGAACCGGGAACGATTTCCTGTACGGCGGCAAGGGCGACGACGTCCTCTACGGGAACAGCGGCGACGACACCCTGTTCGGCAACAGCGGCAACGACACCTTGTACGGCGGCCCCGGCCAGGACACGCTCTCCGGCGGCCCGGGAACGAACGTCGTCCATCAGGACTGACATCAGGACTGATATCAGGGCTGTCACCGGGAGCGACGCAAAAACTGACGCAAAAACCGGCGCCAGGACTGACTGACACCAGGACTGACACCAGGACTGACGCAGGCATTCCGCCATCACGTCAGCCGACGTGCCGCGCGATCTCCCGCGCACACTGAAGCGCCTCGGTCCGCGTCGAGTCGACGACGACGTCGTACGTGATGCCCTCGTGCACCAACTCCGCCTGCGACGCCGCCATCCCGGTGACCCGGTCGCCCCGGGCCACCTCCCGGCCCGCGGCGACCGCGGCGTCGCAGCGCACCCCGACCCAGAGCACGTCGAGGCCCCGCAGGGCCGTGCGCCAGCGGTCCTGCGAGCCCGCGCCGCCCAGGAACACCTCGTCCACGACGACCCGCGCCCCGGCAGCCGCCATCGCCGCGACACCCGCGATCCAGGCTTCCTCCGCCGCGCGGAAGGCAGCGCCGACGGTCACCGAACCGTCGGCTCCGAAGGCGATGACCTCGTCGGACTTCGGGAGGGCTTCGACGAGCGTGTCGGTGCCGAGCGCGAGCCAGGTGCCGGGGAGCAGGGACTGCAGGCAGCGGGCGATGCCCGACTTGCCGGAGCTGGAGCCGCCGTTGAGGACGATCACGTGGGTCACGGTCGCACCGTAGACCCGCGCCGGGGCACGGGCCGGCGAGTTACCGCGCGCGCATGCGCCGTTGATGCGCCCACCTCGCTGGGCATGCAATGGGGGAGGTACTCCAGCGCGGAGACCACCGAGGAGGGAACCATGGCTGCCGAGTCCCCCAGGCCCCACCGGACACCCGAACCGCCCGCTGTCTCCAGCCGAGTGACCCACCCCGCACCCCAGTTGGTACTGCTCGGGGCCTGCGGGTGCGGCTCGGGCTGCGGCTGCGGCTGCCAGTCGGGCGCACCGTGCCAGTGCGGCGGCTGCACCGGCTGACCCGCCCGCGGACACCGCAGGGCCCCGCACCTGTCACGGGTGCGGGGCCCTGACGCACGTACGGGCGGAGAACCGTCAGGGGGTCTCCACGGACGTGACCGACGCCGCCGCCGACGCCGCCGACGACTGCGTGTCATCCACGTGCTCACCCGTCACCAGGTAGATCACCCGCTTCGCGACCGACACGGCATGGTCGGCGAACCGCTCGTAGTAGCGGCCCAGCAGCGTCACGTCCACCGCCGTCTCGATCCCGTGCTTCCACTTCTCGTCCATCAGGTGCTGGAAGAGCGTGCGGTGCAGCAGGTCCATCTCGTCGTCGTCCTGCTCCAGCTGCATCGCCAGATCGACGTCCTTGGTGATGATGACCTCGGCGGCCTTCGCCATCAGCCGCTGCGCCAGCTGCCCCATCTCCAGGATGGTGGCGTGCAGGTCGTGCGGCACGGCCCGCTCGGGGAACCGCAGCCGCGCCAGCTTGGCGACGTGCTGCGCCAGGTCCCCGCTGCGCTCCAGGTCGGCGCTCATCCGCAGCGAGGTGACCACGATCCGCAGATCGGTCGCCACCGGCTGCTGCCGCGCGAGCAGGGCTATGGCCCGCGCCTCCAGGTCGTGCTGCAGATCGTCGACCTTCTGATCGGCGGCGATCACGCTCTCGGCGAGCTTCAGGTCGGCGTCGAGCATGGCCGTGGTGGCGCGCCCGATAGCCGACCCGACAAGACGGGCCATCTCGACCAGGCCCTCGCCGATCGAGTCAAGTTCCTCGTGGTACGCGTCACGCATACGAACGTTCCCTCTCTGTCACTGAGGCTCTCTCCGTGTGACCGGGTCGGCCCCACGCTCCCACGTTCGCCCCCGTACGCGTCCGGATCCGGCATCCCAAGTGAACCAACTCCGTATCCAAGGTGAACTCTGGGCGACGAGTGTTCGAGCTACCACCCGGACGGCTGTGGAGTACCGGCTCGTGCCGCATAACCTGATGACATGGACGTGAACGCGGCGGTCGCCGCAGCGGCAGCGATCGCCGGAGTGTGTACCGGTGTCATCGCCATGCTGGCGTTTCGCTGGAGCGAACGCGACCAGAAACGCCCCACCCGCACCTCTCTGCACACGGACCCGGTCCTTCCGCCCGGCGTCGACACGGTCCTGTCGGTCCTGCGCTCCTCCGCCGTCGTCCTCGACGAGGGCGACACCGTGGTCAAGGCCAGCTCGGCGGCGTACGCCCTCGGCCTCGTCCGCGGCGGGAAGCTCGCCGTCGAACCCATGCTGCAGATGGCCCGCGACACCCGGCGCGACGGCGAGATACGGCAGGTCGAGCTGGACCTGCCCCGGCGCGGCACCGGCCGCGGCGACGCCCTCGCGGTCTCCGCCCGCGTCGCCCCGCTCGGCTCCCGCCTGGTGCTCCTCCTGGTCGAGGACCTGACCGAGGCCCGGCGCATCGAGGCCGTACGCCGCGACTTCGTCGCCAACGTGAGCCACGAGCTGAAAACCCCGGTGGGCGCCCTGTCGCTGCTGTCCGAGGCCGTGATGGACGCCTCCGACGACCCCGAGGCCGTCGAGCGGTTCGCGGGCCGGATGCAGATCGAGGCGACCCGCCTGACCAGCCTCGTACAGGAACTCATCGACCTGTCCCGGGTGCAGAACGACGACCCGCTGGAGGACGCCGAGCCGGTCCGCGTCGACGAACTCGTCGCCGAGGCCATCGACCGCTGCCGCCAGCCCGCCGCCACCAAACAGATCACCATGGCCGCCGGCGGCACCGCCGACCTGCAGATCTGGGGCAACCGAGGCCAGCTCGCCGCCGCCCTCGGCAACCTGGTCGAGAACGCGGTCAACTACTCGCCGGCCCGCACCCGCGTCGGGATAGCCGCGCGCCGGGTGGCCGCGCCGGGCGGCGACCTCATAGAGGTGGCCGTCACCGACCAGGGCATCGGCATCTCCGAGAAGGACAAGGAGCGCGTCTTCGAGCGCTTCTACCGCGTCGACCCGGCCCGCTCCCGGGCCACCGGCGGCACCGGCCTCGGCCTCGCCATCGTCAAGCACGTGGCCGCCTCGCACGGCGGGGAGGTCACCGTGTGGAGCTCCGAGGGACAGGGCTCCACCTTCACGCTGCGGCTGCCCGAGGCCGCCGCGCCCCGCGTCCCGCGAAAGACCCCCCAAGCCTCAGGCCCCGGAGACGTACGCGACGAAGACGACGCACACGGGCCCGACCGCTCCACCGCATACGAATCCATCCCTGCCGCCCCGGAGGTCCTTCCGTGACCCGAGTGCTCGTCGTAGAGGACGAGGAGTCCTTCTCCGACGCCCTGTCCTACATGCTCCGCAAGGAGGGCTTCGAGGTCGCCATCGCGGCTACCGGGCCCGACGGCCTGGACGAGTTCGAGCGCAACGGCGCCGACCTCGTGCTGCTCGACCTGATGCTGCCGGGCCTGCCCGGCACCGAGGTCTGCCGTCAGCTGCGCGGCCGTTCGAACGTCCCGGTCATCATGGTGACCGCCAAGGACAGCGAGATCGACAAGGTCGTGGGCCTGGAAATAGGAGCCGACGACTATGTCACCAAGCCCTTCTCCTCGCGCGAGCTGGTCGCCCGCATCCGGGCCGTCCTGCGCCGCCGCGGGGAGCCCGAGGAGGTCGCCCCGCAGGCTCTGGAGGCGGGCCCGGTCCGCATGGACGTGGACCGGCACGTCGTCACGGTCTCCGGCTCCAAGGTCGACCTGCCCCTCAAGGAGTTCGACCTCCTCGAAATGCTGCTGCGCAACGCGGGCCGCGTCCTGACCCGTATGCAGCTCATCGACCGGGTCTGGGGCGCGGACTACGTCGGCGACACCAAGACCCTGGACGTCCACGTGAAGCGCCTGCGCGCCAAGATCGAGCCGGACCCGGGGGCGCCGCGCTACCTGGTGACCGTGCGCGGCCTGGGCTACAAGTTCGAGCCGTAGGCCGACACCGGGCAGAGGTGAAACGTGAAACGCCTGAGGGCGGAACCCGTGCGGGGTCCGCCCTCAGGCGTTGTCACGCGTTCTCACACGTACGGCTCAGTGGCCCGCGGCGCTGTTCGTCGCGCTCGCAGTGGCGTCCGCGTTCGGCGAGGAGGTGTCGGAGGCCGAGTTCGTGGGGGAGACGGAGTTCGACGAGCCCGCGTTCGGCGACGAGGTCGTCGAGGCGCTCGGCGTCGCCGGGGCCTTGCTCGGGCCCCACTTCGAGAAGTAGCTCTCGGCGGGCACCACGAAGGCCTTCAGCTTCACGGCACCGGTCTTGCTGAACGTGAACGTGATCGGCTGCGCGTTCCCGTCGAGGACCGCGGTGCGGCTGTTGGGCAGCTCGGCGGAGGCGTTGTCCTTGCCGCCGAGGACGACCGACCCGCCGGCCGGAACCTTGATGGTCGAGCCGCCCTTGGCGTCCGTCAGCTTCGCGGTCTTGTCGACGCCGTCGACCGTGATCGAGTCGAGGGTCTGCTCCGTCGTGCCGTTGTTGAAGAGCGTCGCCGTGACCACGGCCGGGCCCTTGGACGTGCGGTCCGGCTGCGTGATGACGGTGGCGTTCTGGACCTTGATGTCGCCGACCGAGGCCTCGGCGTTGTCCGGCTTGACCTGGAGTGTCTGGGCGTCGTTGCCGGCACCGCACGCAGCGAGCGAGGCGATCGAGAACGCGATGGCGGCGGCGGCGAGGGCGCCGCGTCGAAGGCTGCTGCTCACGGCGGCGGCATCTCCTTGAACGTGGGCGGAGCGACGGCATCCACAGGTTGTAAAGCCGTCCTAAGGGACTGTCAGCGGCCTTAGGCTACCGAGCCGTTCCCACGTCACCGCACCCGACCCGCCCCTAGGGCCCTTCCGATGGTTCTCCGCCGGATCTCCGCGGCGCCCGGACTCCCCTCGTCGGCGTCCCGGGCAGCTCGTGCTTCCCACACACCCCACCGTCACCATTGGCCCCTCGTTCACCATTCGCATAAGCGCCGTCCACCCGTCCGTGCGGATATCCGGTAAGGAATGCATGGCGGTCCGGAAAAACGATCTTCCGACGGCGGGAATCCCGATGGTTTGTCGGTGATCAATTCCGGATTCGTCTCGAACGGGCCTCCGCGTCCCCGAACGGAGTAGCGGAAGTTCAGCGCTTCGAACTACGCAAAACGGGACGTTCATCCCCTTGCGGGCCTGTTCAGGCGCCTGTGACGCGAGTGTTTCGGGCCTGCCGGAGAGCCGCTCCGACCTGCGAATACCGTGCTCCGCTACCCCTCCGCAGCACGTTCCTGTTGTTGTTGTCAAGCCCCGAGATATGCCCTGACCTGCGAAAACGCCATTCAGAACCCGCCGTTTCCGTGTTACCCTGGATAGCCACGGAAGGGGTACCTGTCACATGACGTTCAAGGTTGGCGACACCGTGGTCTATCCCCATCACGGGGCCGCGCTGATCGAGGCTATCGAAACTCGCCAGATCAAAGGCGTGGACAAGACCTACTTGGTGCTGAAGGTCGCCCAGGGCGATCTGACGGTGCGTGTGCCAGCGGACAATGCGGAGTTCGTCGGCGTACGTGATGTGGTCGGTCAGGACGGGCTCGACCGGGTCTTCGAGGTACTGCGCGCGCCGTACGCCGAGGAGCCCACGAACTGGTCGCGTCGTTACAAGGCAAACCTGGAGAAGCTGGCCTCCGGCGATGTCATCAAGGTCGCGGAAGTTGTGCGTGACCTGTGGCGTCGGGAGCGCGAGCGCGGACTGTCCGCGGGTGAGAAGCGCATGCTCGCCAAGGCTCGCCAGATCCTGGTGAGCGAGCTCGCTCTCGCGGAGAACACGAACGAGGACAAGGCCGAGGCCCTGCTCGACGAGGTTCTCGCGTCCTGATACGCGCTGCTGCCGCGTAGGAACAATGCCGTGGTGCCCGCTGACGCTTCTGGTGTCGCCGGGCGCTGCGGCATGTTCGTACCCGCACGCGTTCCCGCACACATTCTCCCTGTGGGGACACGCCCGTACTTGGGTGTGCCGGGCCCGGAACGCTGGCTCGACCAGTGTCACGGAAGGGTCCGGTCAAGAAGTCGCGCCCGACACGTTGTGGCCATACCCACCACCCCCGAGCGCACAAACCTGAACGGAACCGATGTCTGACGAAACGCGTCCCGTTGCTGGTGGCGCCCGTACCGCAGCCGTGATTCCGGCCGCCGGACGGGGCGTACGCCTCGGTCCGGGCGCCCCGAAAGCGCTCCGGGCGCTGGGCGGCACCCCGATGCTGATCCACGCCGTCCGGGCCATGGCGGCGTCCCGCTCCGTCTCCCTCGTCGTGGTCGTCGCACCGCCGGACGGCGCCGCCGAGGTCAAGTCGCTGCTCGCCGATCACGCCCTCCCCGAGCGCACCGACTTCCTGGTCGTGCCCGGCGGCGAGTCGCGCCAGGAGTCCGTGAAGCTCGGCCTCGACGCGCTGCCGGCCGGTATCGACATCGTGCTCGTGCACGACGCGGCCCGGCCCCTCGTCCCGGTCGACACCGTCGACGCGGTCATCGAGGCCGTACGCGACGGAGCGCCGGCCGTCGTACCGGCGCTGCCGCTCGCCGACACCGTGAAGGAAGTCGTCCCGTCGGCCGACGGCTCGCCCGAGCCGGTCGTCGCGACCCCCCTGCGGGCCCGGCTGCGCGCCGTCCAGACGCCCCAGGGTTTCGAGCACGCCACGCTCGTACGCGCCCACGAGGCCGTCACCGACGAGGTCACCGACGACGCGGGCATGGTCGAGAAGCTGGGCCTGCAGGTCGTGCTCGTGCCCGGACACGAAGAGGCCTTCAAGGTGACCCGGCCGCTGGACCTGGTGCTCGCCGAGGCCGTACTCGCCCGCAGGAGGGCCAACGATGGGTTCTGAGCAGCACGCTCTTGCGCACATGGTGCTGCCGCGGGTCGGCATCGGGACCGATGTCCACGCCTTCGAAGAGGGCCGGGAGCTGTGGTGCGCCGGGCTGAAGTGGGAGGGCCAGGGGACCGGGCTCGCCGGGCACTCCGACGCCGATGTCGTCGCGCACGCCGCCTGCAACGCCCTGTTCTCCGCCGCCGGGCTCGGTGACCTCGGGCAGCACTTCGGCACCGGGCGGCCCGAGTGGTCCGGCGCCAGTGGCCTGACGCTGCTCGCGGAGGCCGCGCGCATCGTGCGCGAGGCGGGCTTCACCATCGGGAACGTCGCCGTGCAGGTCGTCGGCGCCCGGCCCAAGATCGGCAAGCGGCGCGACGAGGCGCAGAAGGTGCTGTCGGAGGCGGCCGGGGCGCCGGTTTCCGTGTCCGGCGCCACCACGGACGGGCTCGGCTTCCCCGGGCGCGACGAGGGCCTGATGGCCGTCGCGACCGCGCTCGTGGTGCGGACCCCGCCGCCCTCCGCGCCGACAGCCGGCTCCTGACCGGGGACGATCGACTGGGCGGGGGCTTACTGCACATCAGTTGCAGTTAGCATGGTCGGGCAGGTGTCCGGTCGTGGTGAAGGCAGTGTCAGGCAATGGGTGAGTACGCAATCCGCGCGGCCGGTGTCGGCGACGTGGACGGGGCCCGCGCCGTCATGCTGGACACCGTGTACCGCGATCTGAGGTCCGGGTACGTGCCGCGCTGGCACGCCGACATCATCGACCCGGCCGCCGCCTACCTGCGCCCCGAGCGGTGCACCCTGCTCGTCGCCGAGCACGTGGCGAGCGGGGAGATCGTCGCCACCGGTGCCGTCCGCGACCGCGGGCCCGCCGCACCGCCCAACCCGCGGTGGGTCGCCGACCGCTTCCCGTCCGGCACCACCGCCCAGCTCTGCCGCGTCTACGTACGCCCCGAACACCGCAGGCACGGCCTCGCCCGCGCCCTCGTGCGCGAGCTGACCGGCTTCGTGGCGACGGCCGGCGGCTACGAGGCGCTCTACCTGCACACCGACCCGGCCGTGCCCGGCGCCGAACCGTTCTGGCGCTCCCTCGCGCACGAGGTCTGCGACGAACGCGCGCTGCCCGGCGGCGGACAGGGCATCGTCCACTTCGAACTGCCGCTGCCCGCACCGGTTCCCGCAGCCGTGCCCGTCGCCTGATGCGCCGCCGCGGCTTCCTGCTGGCGGCGGCCGGGACCGGGCTCACGAGCGCCTGCGGCTCGTTCACCGGCACCGCGGGCGGCGGCCGGATCGCCGTCGACCTCGCCTTCGCCCCCACCCAGGGCCTGTCCCCGTACGGCGACGACGGGCTGCTGCTCAGCCGCCTCGCCGTCGTCGACGGGCTCACGCGCATGGACACCGCCGGCGTCATCCATCCGGCGCTGGCCGCGAAGTGGACCCGTACGAACGCGACCACCTGGGAGTTCACGCTGCGGGACGCGCGGTTCCAGGACGGCGCCCGGGTCACCGCGCAGGCCGTCGTGGGCGCGCTGCGGGCGGCCGGGCGGGCCAAGGTGAAGCCGCGCGTGCTCAGCGACGTGACACTGACGGCCGCCGCCGCGGGGGAGCGGACCGTGCGGATCACGACCGGCGCCGCCGACCCGCTGCTGCCCGCCCGTCTCGCGAACCCCTCCCTCGCCGTCTTCTCCCCGGCCGCGTACGGCAAGGACGGCGCCGTCGACCCCGTCGGGACCGCCACCGGCCCGTTCACGCTGACGAAGCTGAACGGGGCCGTGTCCGCGACGCTCGACCGGTTCGACGGGCACTGGCGCGGAAGAGCGGCCGCGCACGGCGTCGACGTGACGTTCGTCGCCGACAACAACGCCCGCGCCAACGCGCTGCGCTCGGGCCAGATCGAACTCGCCGAGTTCGTCCCCGCCGCGCAGGCACTCATCCTCGGCGGCCGGGCCCGCAAGGTCGCCAGCGTGCGCACCACCACCCTGTACCTGAACACCCGGACCGGACCGCTCGCCGACCCCGGACTGCGCGCCGCCGTACGCGAAAGCGCCGACACCTCCGCGCTGGCGAAGAGCGTCTACGAGGGGTACGCCGAGCGCGCCACCGGCCTCCTCGGCCCCGGATTCGCCTGGGCCGACGGGAAACAGCTCCCGGTCACCGGCCGCGCGAAGGCCGCGACACCGCGCGGACAGCACCTCACCCTCGCCACGTACACCAACCGCGCCGAGCTGCCCGAAGTGGCCGCCGCCCTCCAACAGCAGCTGGAACGCGCCGGGTTCACGGTCCGGCTCGTCATCAAGGACTACGCACGCCTGGAGACCGGGGCACTCGACGGAGAGTACGACGCGTTCCTGATGTCGCGCTCCACCGCCCTCGACACCGGCGACCCCGTCTCCTACCTCGCCTCCGACTTCACCAGCGGCGGCAGCTTCAACATCTCCCAACTGCACGACTCCGCCGTGGACGCCGCTGTCCGCGAGGCCGCCGGGCTCGACGGCACCGCGCGCCGGCCCGCCGTACTCGCCGCCGAGGCCGCGATCCTGCGCACCGACGCGGCCGTGCCGGTCGTCCACGAAGAACACCTCCAAGGCGTCGGCGCGGCAGTGCGCGGCGTCGTCCTCGACCCCTACGAGCGGCAGTTCGTCGCACTGGAGACACGCGCCCGATGAAGAACGCGAGCGTCGCCGCGGGCCGGGTGGCCGCGGCCGCCGCGCTGCTGGCCCTCACCGCGCTGCTGCCCTGGCTGACCCGCACCGACCCCGCGCTGACCGTGCTGCACGCCCGCTACGGCGACGCCCCCACGACCCCGGAACAGCTCTCCGACGTACGCGACCAACTCGGCCTGGGCGAAGGCCCGTTCACGTTCCTCGGACAGTGGGCGCGCGGCCTGCTCCACGGCGACCTCGGCACCTCCTGGGTGACCGGCGCCGACGTCGGCGCGGACGTCTCCGCCGCCTTCGGGGTCTCCGTGTCGCTGATGGCGTACGCCATGGTGGTCGCCGTCCTCGTCGCCGTCGCCCTGTGCCTGCCGACCCTGCGGCGCGGCGCCACCCGGCCGCCCGGCGGGGTGGGCGCGGGCATCCTCGCCGCACTCCCCGAGTTCCTCCTCGCCTCCGTCCTCGCGACGCTCTTCGCCGTCCGCCTCGGCTGGTTCCCCGCACAGGGCTGGCAGTCACCCGCCTCCGCCGTGCTGCCGGCCCTCGCCCTCGGCATCCCCGCAGGCGCCGTCCTCGGGCGGCTCGGCCAGGACGCGCTGCCCGCCGCGTTCGCCGAACCCTGGGTACGGACCTGGCGGGCGAGCGGCCTGCCCCGCGCCCGCATCGCCCGGCACGCGGCCCGCCGCGCCCTGCCCGCCGTGCTGCCCCAGGCCGGCCTCACCGTGGTCGGCCTGACCGGCGCCGCGGCCGCCGTCGAAGCGGTCTTCGCCATCCCCGGACTCGGCGGCACCGCCGTAGCCGCCGCCCTCGACCTGGACCTGCCGCTCCTCCAGGGCTGTCTGCTCGTCCTGCTCGCGCTCGGGGTGGCAGCGGCCGTCGCCGTCGGCCTGCTGCGCCGACGGCTGCTCGGCCCCGCCCTGAAAGCGGGCGCGCTCCCGGGCCTGGCCCGGACCCCCGGCGGCGGACCCGCACGGCACTACGCGGCCGGGGCCCTGGCCGCCGCACTCCTCGCCGTGATCATCTGGGGGCTCACCCGCGACCCCCTCCAGGTCGACCTCGCCGCCCGCCTCGCCCCGCCCTCCGCCGCGCATCCCTTCGGCACCGACGCGCTCGGCCGGGACGTGCTCGCCCGGCTCGGCCACGGCGCCCTGCGCACCCTGGCCGTGGCGGCGGCGGTGTGCGCGGCGTGCCTCGTCGCCGGAGTCGCCCTGGGCCTGGCCCGCTGGACCGCCGGCTTCTCCGAGGTCGCCAACGCCCTGCCCGCGATCCTCGCCGGGCTCCTCGTCACCGGCCTCTTCGGCGCGGGCACGGCCGGCGCGGCCGTCGCCGTCGCCGCGGTCGGCTGGGCGCCGCTCGCCGCCCACACCGCCGCCCTCGCCGAGACGGAACGGGCCTCAGGACACGTGGAAGCAGCCCTCGTCCACGGCGCCGGACGCCGGCACATCCTGCGCCACCACGTCCTGACCGGCGTACTCCCGCCGGTCACCCGGCACGCGGTGCTCCGCCTCGCCCCCACCACCCTGGCCCTCGCCTCCCTGAGCTTCCTCGGCCTCGGCACCCAGCCCCCCACCCCCGAATGGGGCCGCCTCCTCATGGAGAACCTCCCCTACGCCGAACGCGCCCCCTGGTCGGTACTGGCGCCCGCGGCCGCGCTGGCCTGCGTCGGCGCACTCGCCGTCCTCGCCGCCTCGGGCCGCCGCCGATGAACAGCCTGTGGACGCGCCACGGAAATGCTGCGCCGCCCCACTCCGTTCCCGCAGGATCGGGTACGCGAAAACCGGTACCGACCCAGCACACCCCCCGAGAAGGAGTGAGGCCATGACCGCCCACCTGTCCGACGAGCTCAAGGCACTGCTCGACACCAAGGTCTTCATCAACGTCGCCACCATCCAGCCCGACGGAAGCCCCCAGGTCTCCCCGGTCTGGGTCAAGCGCGACGGCGACGACGTCCTGTTCTCCACGACCGTCGACCGCCGCAAGGAGAGGAACCTGCGCCGCGACCCGCGCGTCACGGTCCTCGTCCAGCCCGCCGACAACCCGTACACCTACGCCGAGATCCGCGGCATCGCCGACATCACCACCGAAGGCGGCCAGGAACTCATCGACGAGCTCTCCCTCAAGTACACCGGCAAGAAGTACGCCGAATTCAATCCGACCTCGGGCGAGGACGCGGAGCGCGTGGTCGTCCGGGTCCGCGCCCGCAAAGTCGTCGGAAGGCTGTGACACCGGCGGGCCCATGGCACCCCTCCGGGCCCACTACCCTGGAGGGGTGACTATTCGCCTGTACGACACCAGCGCCCGGCAGACGCGTGACTTCACCCCGATCGTCCCGGGCTGTGTCTCGATCTACCTGTGTGGCGCTACCGTGCAGGCGGCCCCGCACATCGGCCACATCCGGTCGGGGCTCGATTTCGACATCATGCGCCGCTGGTTCGCGTACCGCGGCTACGACGTGACGTTCGTGCGCAACGTGACGGACATCGACGACAAGATCATCAAGAAGGCCGCGGAGCAGAACCGGCCGTGGTGGTCGATCGGGTACGAGAACGAGCGGGCGTTCAACGACGCCTACACCGCGCTCGGGTGCCTCCCGCCGACGTACGAACCGCGCGCCACCGGCCACGTCACCGAGATGGTCGAGATGATGCGCGGCCTCATCGAGCGCGGCCACGCCTACGAGGTCGACGGCAACGTCTACTTCGACGTGCGCTCCTACCCCGGCTACCTGGAACTCTCCAACCAGGACCTCGACGAGCTGCGCCAGCCCGCCGAGGAAGGCGTCACCGGCAAGCGCGACCCACGCGACTTCGCCATGTGGAAGGCCGCCAAGGAGGGCGAGCCCAGCTGGGAGACCCCGTGGGGCCGCGGCCGGCCCGGCTGGCACCTGGAGTGCTCCGCCATGGCCCACAAGTACCTCGGCACCGCCTTCGACATCCACGGCGGCGGCATCGACCTGATCTTCCCGCACCACGAGAACGAGATCGCGCAGGCCAAGGCCTTCGGTGACGAGTTCGCCAAGTACTGGGTCCACAACTCGTGGGTCACCATGTCCGGCGAGAAGATGTCCAAGTCGCTGGGGAACAGCGTCCTCGTCTCCGAGATGGTCAAGCACTGGCGGCCCATCGTCCTGCGCTACTACCTCGGCACCCCGCACTACCGCTCCACCATCGAGTACAGCGAGGAAGCGCTGCGCGAGGCCGAGTCCGCGTTCGCCCGTATCGAAGGCTTCATCCAGCGCGTCGCCGAGAAGGCCGGCGGCGTCGTCGAAGCCGCCGACGAGGTACCGCCCGCGTTCGCCGAGGCGATGGACGACGACCTGGGCGTACCCCAGGCCCTCGCCGTCGTGCACACCACCGTCCGCCAGGGCAACAGCGCGCTGGCCGCCGACGACAAGGAAGCCGCCGTCGCCCGCCTCGCCGAGGTCCGCGCGATGCTCGGCGTCCTCGGCCTCGACCCGCTCGACCCGCACTGGGCCGGCGAGGGCGACCGCGGCGAAGACCTGCACGGCGTCGTCGACACCCTCGTCCGCCTCGTGCTCGACCAGCGCGAATCGGCGCGCGCCCGCAAGGACTGGGCCACCGCCGACGCCATCCGCGACCAGCTCGGCCAGTCCGGGCTCGTCATCGAGGACAGCCCGAGCGGCCCGCGCTGGAGCCTCGGACCCCGCTGAGCCCCGAATGTGCCGCCCGGCCCCTCGGGCGGCACACTTCATAGACGTAGACGTACATCTGCACACCACGCGCAGACAGACACAGAGACAGGTAAGTCATGGCCGCCAGTAACAACCGTCGCATGTCCGGCAAGAAGGGCGCGCAGGTCGGCAGTGGCGGCCAGCGGCGCAGGGGCCTCGAAGGCAAGGGCCCCACCCCGCCCGCCGAGGCGCGCAAGGGTCACAAGAAGAACCGCGTCGCCAACGCCGCGGCCAAGCAGGCCGCCCGCCGCCCCACCAGCCGCAGCGGCGGACCGCGCGGCAAGGCCACCTCCGAAATGGTCGTCGGCCGCAACCCGGTCGTCGAAGCACTGCGCGAGGGCGTGCCCGCCATCACGCTGTACGTCCAGCAGTTCATCGACAACGACGAGCGCGTGCGCGAGGCACTCCAGCTCGCCGCCGAGCGCGGCGGCATCCACCTCATGGAAGCCCCCCGCCCCGAGCTCGACCGCATGACCAACGGCCTCAACCACCAGGGCCTCGTCCTCCAGGTCCCGCCGTACGAGTACGCGCACCCCGAGGACCTCGTCGCCGCCGCCTTCGACCAGGGCCAGGACCCGCTGATCGTCGCCCTCGACGGCGTCACCGACCCGCGCAACCTCGGCGCCGTCGTCCGCTCCGTCGCCGCGTTCGGCGGCCACGGAGTGGTCGTGCCCGAGCGCCGGGCGGCCGGCATGACCGCCGGCGCCTGGAAGACCTCGGCCGGCGCCGCCGCACGCATCCCCGTGGCCCGCGCGACCAACCTCACGCGAACCCTGGAGCAGTACAAGAAGGCCGGCGTCACCATCGTGGGCCTGGCCGCCGACGGCGACCGTGAACTCGGCGACCTGAAGGCGCTCTCGGGCCCCGTCGTCATCGTGGTCGGCAGCGAGGGAAAGGGCCTCTCCCGCCTCGTCGGCGAGACCTGCGACCACCGCGTCCGCATCCCGATGCCGGGCGGCGCCGAGTCGCTGAACGCCGGTGTAGCGGCGGGAGTTGTGCTCTACGAGGCGTCGCGCCGCCGCGCCTGACGAGCCCGTTCGGTCCGGGCCCCATGACCTTGACGGGGCCCGGACATTTCGGTGTGGTCAAGGCAGTGTCCTAAACACACATCACTCGGTTAGATGAGTGTGGACACCAGAACGCCCCGCACACCCTCGGGGGACCGCTCGTCGGGATTCGACGACGCTCCCGCGCTGAGCATGGTGAAGGTTCCGTGCGATCCGGCGCAGGTCATCGTCAACCACGCGAGTTTCCGCGTGCAGCTCCCCAGGGCGCAGCAGACGCAACTCCCGCGCATCGCACGGCACTTGGACGCCATGGGCGTGGCCGGAGCCGGCGCGGCGACCACCCGCATCCCCGTCATCACGGGCGCAGGCACCCCTGGTGCCCGTCGCCGCCCCGTCGTCATGAGCGGCGCGGGAGACCTCGCCGCCAGCGGACTCCTGCAGTCCGCGCGCCGCGTGGGCGAACCGGACGACGGCGGTGCCACGCAGGTGATCCCGCGCCTCGACCTCGACCGCGACCTCGCCGACGAACTGTACGAGGGAGAGGCCACCGAGGAGACCTCCGTCGTCATCACCCCCCGCCAGGGCGGGGGCGGCCCCGGCACCCGGATCCTGCCGCAGATGCGCCAGGCCGGCAGCGCCTTCGAGGAGACCGGCGAACTCGACCAGGTCCCCTACGGCGACGACGAATTCGACGACCCCGACAACTCCGACGAGTCGGAGAACGAGACCACCGCCGCACGCCGCTACGGCCCCGTCCGGCACGCCTACTACCCCGGACGCCGGATGAACCTCGGCGTCGTCCTCCTCCCGCTCCGCGTCTTCCTCGGCTTCATCTCCATCTACGCCGGCATGGGCAAGCTCTGCGACCCCGTCTACTTCGACGGCGGCGAGCGCGGCTCCATGGTCAAGTGGCTGAACTCACTGCACCCCTGGGCGCTCGCCGAACCCATGCGCGACTGGGCGCTCCAGCACCCCGTCGGCGCCGGACTCGTCATCGCCTTCCTCCAGGTCATCGTCGGTGTACTCACCGTCCTCGGCCTGTGGCAGCGGATCGCCGCCGTCGTCGGCGCACTGCTCTCCGCCGCGCTGCTCCTCACCGTCAGCTGGAAGAGCGTCCCCGTCTACGACGCGCCCGACATCATCTACCTCGCCGCCTGGTCACCCCTGATCATCGCCGGCGCCCCCGTCTACTCCATCGACGGACGGCTCGCCGGCGGCGCCTGGCGCCGCCTCGGACCGCGCACCGCCCTGTGGGACCTGCGCCGCTACGTACTGCGCCGCGGCACGGTCATCGCGACCCTCGTCATCGGCAGCACCCTGCTCATCGGCTCGCTGCTCGGCGGCGCCGTCCGCGACGCCGACCGGGTCACCGCACCCGGCCCCGGCGACGCCCCGCGCAACGAACTGCCCGGCTCCCCGCTGCCCTCCGAACCCGGCCACAAGCACCGGCAGTCGAAGAGCCCGTCGGCGTCCAACGCGCCGACGCAGGGCACCACGGCGAGCCCCTCAGGCGCGGCCGGCACCCCCGGCGCGACGCGGGAGACCGGCACCGTCAGCGGGAGCACGACCACGCCGACGCAGGGCTCCACGGCCGGCCAGGCCCCGCCGCAGCAGACGACGCCGCAGCAGCCGCCGACCAGCAGCACCGGCGGACCGACGACCGGCGGCACCACCGGCGGTGCCGGTTCGGAGGGCGGCACGTCCTCCTCCGGCGGCACCAGCAGCAGCGGTGGCGGTGGTGGCGGCGGCTCCGAGGACGGAGGCGGCGGCAGCAGGCTCGTCGGCGGCCTCCTCGGCTGACCGCAACCCCCCGGAACACCGATGGGGCCCCGCACGAATCACGTGCGGGGCCCCATCGACGTACAACGGGCAGGGAACCTCAACGGCCCTGCGCGGCAAGCTCCTTGGCGGCCTCGCGGAGGTCCTTCGCCGTGTCGATCGCCCGCCAGTACGCGCCCTGCGGGATCGGGAAACCGGCCAGCCGCTTCGTGCGGGCCAGCCGCGGAAACGTGGTGCGCTCGTGATCGCCGACATCCGGGAGCAGAGAGGCGAAGTCGGCGGAGAAGACGTACAGACCCGCGTTGATCAGGAACGGGGACGGCGGCGCCTCGACGAAGTCCGTGATGTGACCGAACGCGTCCGTCTCGACGGCCCCCCACGGGATGCGCGGCCGGGCCAGCGCCAACGTCGCCGACGCCTCGCGCTCATGGTGGAAGTCGGCCATGTCGCGCAGCGAGAAACGGGTCCAGATGTCACCGTTCGTCGCGTACCAGGGACGGTCCCGGTGCGGCAGGTGCGCGGCCGCGAACTTCAGACCGCCGCCCCGGCCCAGGGGCTCCTTCTCGACGACCGTCGTCACGTTCAGCGGCAGATCGGCCTGCTCCAGCCACTCCTGGAGGACCTCGGCGAGATGGCCGCAGGAGACGACGGCGTCCGTGACACCCTCATCGGCGAGCCAGGCCAGCTGATGGCCGATGATCGGCGTTCCGGTGCCCGGGATCTCCACCATCGGCTTCGGCCGGTCGTCGGTGTACGGGCGCAGCCGGGAGCCCTGACCGCCCGCCAGGACCACGGCCTGCGTGGGGCGGTGCGGATACGAATGCGGGCCGTGCGCGGCCGGTTCGGCGGTCGTCATGACCGGAACTGTACGTGCGCACGGCCCGCAGGGGCCGGCGTGGGCGTGGGAGGGCTCTTGAGGGTCAGCCGCGGAAGCCCGCCACCCCCGAGGCGAAGGACGTGTCGCAGACCGGGCGCGCGTACGACTGCGCGCGGGCCGGACCGTAGGCCTGCACCGCGGCGCGGCCCAGGGCCTTCGCGATCGTCATGCAGTGCTTGGCGAGCGAGGGGCGTCGGTCGACCTCCTGCTGGAGATGGGTCAGCGCGATACCGGGGTTCTCCTCCTGAAGTTCCTGGAGGAGACGGTCGCGCAGGACGTCCTGGGGGGCGCGCGACTTGGCGCGCGCCGAGACGTCATGTGAGGAAGCCGTGAGGATGGAGTCCGAAGAGCTCCCGGACCAGTTGACTCGGGTGACCGCGAGGGTCCCGGAGAGCACCAGCATCACCGGCAGGACGAAGGCGAGCGTGCGGGCGGCGCGGCGGGCGGGGCCCTGACCCCGGGCTCGGCGCGACTTCTGGGTGTAGTTAGCGGAGTGCGTCACGCGAGTGAGCGTAGCGGTCAGTGATGATTTGGCGACATTTAGTCACTCGACCGAGGGACACCCAACTACGTTTCTTTGCCTACGCGTTGACGCCACTGGCCTAAATGTCTTACTTGCCGGGGTATTTGTCGACAACGCGGGCGTATGCGAAGGGCCCCGCGCCGAAGCACGGGGCCCATCGGACTGCTTCAAGTATCGCAGTGATCCGTCAGTCGGAGAGACGCTCGCCCGTCGACGTCGAGAACACGTGGGTCTCGCCCGGACGCGGCACGACGTGCAGCTGGGCACCCTTCTCCGGCACCTGACGGCCGTTGACCCGGACCACCAGGTCCTTGTGCTCGCCGTCGACCTGCGCGGCGCCGTAGACGTAACCGTCGGCGCCGAGCTCCTCCACCACGTTCACGGAGACCGCGAGGCCCGCCGGGGCGTCCGTGGCGTCCTTCGTGAGGGTCTTCGCGGCCTCGCCACCGTGCTCGACGATGTCGAAGTGCTCCGGGCGGACGCCGACCGTGACGGTGGTGTCGCCCTTGTCCGAGGCGGCCTTGAGGGCCTCACGGTTGATCGGCACGACCGAGTTGCCGAACTTCACGCCGCCGTCGGTGATCGGGACCTCGACCAGGTTCATGGCGGGGGAGCCGATGAAGCCGGCGACGAAGAGGTTGGCCGGACGGTCGTACATGTTGCGCGGGGTGTCGACCTGCTGGAGCAGACCGTCCTTGAGGACCGCGACCCGGTCGCCCATCGTCATGGCCTCGACCTGGTCGTGCGTGACGTACACCGTGGTGATGCCGAGGCGGCGCTGCAGCGACGCGATCTGCGTACGGGTCGACACACGGAGCTTGGCGTCGAGGTTCGACAGCGGCTCGTCCATGAGGAACACCTGCGGCTCACGCACGATGGCGCGGCCCATGGCCACACGCTGACGCTGACCACCGGAGAGCGCCTTCGGCTTGCGGTCCAGGTACTCGGTCAGGTCGAGGATCTTCGCGGCCTCCTCGACCTTCTGCCGGATCTCCGCCTTGTTCACGCCGGCGATCTTCAGCGCGAAGCCCATGTTGTCGGCGACGGACATGTGGGGGTACAGCGCGTAGTTCTGGAACACCATGGCGATGTCCCGGTCCTTGGGCGGCAGGTGCGTGACGTCGCGGTCGCCGATGCGGATCGCTCCGCCGTTGACGTCCTCGAGGCCCGCGAGCATGCGCAGGGAGGTCGACTTGCCGCAACCGGACGGGCCGACGAGGACGAGGAACTCGCCGTCCTCGATCTCGATCTCCAGGCCGTCGACGGCGGGCTTGGTGGAACCCGGGTAGACGCGGGTCGCCTTGTCGAACGTGACAGAAGCCATGGCTGTGAAGCCCCCTTCACCGGCAGGAACGTGCCGGACGATCCGTTGTAAAGGTGGGGCCGCCACGGCTCGTGCCACGGCGGCGTGAAGCACTGGTGTAGTCCACGCGAGTGAACTGATCGGACCGTACCCGGCAGGTGGGCGGTCTGTCAGTAGGTCGGGGCCTGTGAGATTCGCCGAAGTTTTCGAAGGGAGCGGCTCCGGGTTTGGTTACACTGCTCGGGTTGCCCCCTTAGCTCAGCTGGCCAGAGCGCCGCTCTTGTAAAGCGAAGGTCGTCGGTTCGAATCCGACAGGGGGCTCCGCGAAAGCCCAGGTCACATCCTTTTGTGACCTGGGCTTTTCGCTGTCCGGCGCGGACGCTCGCACGGGGGTCAGTGGCGGCCCGCGATGCGGTCCGCCGTCCTCGCCAGGCGGGAGGAGGCTGTCGTGGGGGTGGTGAGTTCGCGGCGGTCCGCTGCCGCGTAGGCGGCGTACATGCCGTGGACGCCGAGCCAGCGGAAGGGTTCGGGTTCCCACTTGCGGACCTTGTGGTTGACCCAGGGGAGGGTGGTGAGGTCGGTGGGGCCCGACTGGCCGGAGTCCTGTTGGACGAGGTCGCGGAGGGTGCGGGCGGCCAGGTTGGTGGTGGCGACGCCCGAGCCGACGTAGCCGCCCGCCCAGCCGAGGCCCGTCGAGCGGTCGAGGGTGACCGTGGCGCACCAGTCGCGGGGGACGCCGAGGACGCCGGACCAGGCGTGGGCGATGCCGATCCCGGTGAGCTGGGGGAAGAAGCGGGTGAGGATGGTGGTGAGGGCCTCGATGGTGTGGGGCCGGGTGCGGCCGTCGTTGTCGGTGCGGGAGCCGTAGCGGTAGGGGTGGCCGCGCCCGCCGAGGGCGATGCGGCCGTCGGCGGTGCGTTGCGCGTACATGTAGGCGTGGGCCATGTCGCCGAGGGTTTCGCGGCCTTCCCAGCCGATGGAGTCCCATTGGGCGGGTGTGAGGGGCTCGGTGGCGATCATGGAGGAGTTCATGGGGAGCCAGGTGCGGCGCCGGCCCTTGAGGGAGGCCGTGAAGCCTTCTGTGCAGCGCAGGATGTAGGGAGCGCGGACGGTGCCGTAGGGGGTGACGGCGTGTTTGGGGGAGATCTCGGTGACGGGCGTTGATTCGTGGATGGTGACGCCGAGGTTCTCTACTGCGCGGGCCAGGCCCTTGAGGAGTTTCACGGGGTGCAGGCGTGCGCCGTGCGGGGTCCAGGTGGAGCCGACGGCGCCGGCGACGCGGACGCGGGTCGCGGTTTCGCGGGCGCCGTGCAGGGTGCGGTCCTTTTCGCCGTAGGAGAGTTCGGTGGCGTGGAAGGCTTTGAGGCGGGCCAACTGGGCTGGTGTGTAGGCGACTTCGAGGACTCCGCCGTGGTGGATGTCGGCGTCGATGCCTTCGGCGCGGGTCACGTCGATGACCTCGGTCACGGTGTCGTTCATGGCCTGTTGGAGGCGGACGGCCGCTTCGTGGCCGTGGAGGGCCGCGTAGCGGTCGCGGCCCGCGATGCCGTTGTAGAGCCAGCCGCCGTTGCGGCCTGAGGCGCCGTAGCCGCAGAACTTCTGTTCCAGGACGGTGATGCGGAGGAAGGGGGCGGCTTTTTTGAGGTAGTAGGCCGTCCAGAGGCCGGTGTAGCCGCCGCCGGCGATGACGATGTCGGCGCTCGCGTCCGCGGCGAGGGGTTCGCGGGCGTCGGGGATGCCGTCGTCCGCGTACCAGAACGATATGCCGCCGTTGACCGGGCCGCGTCCGCCGGTGCCGATGCTGTTCGCACTGCTCATGGCGGTGGACGTTACTGCGCGGGCCGGGGTCGGCGGAACGGGTTCCAGGGTTCGCCGTGGCCTCGGCAGAGCGGGTAGCAGGCCAGGCCGATGAGGGCGGAGGTGAGGTGGCCCAGGTCGGTGAAGGTGCGGCTGGTGAGGAGGGGGCTGCCGTAGATGACGAGGACCACGGCCAGGTAGACGTATCTCCAGGGTGGGGCGATGCGGTAGGTGAGTGCGGCGACGATACCGGCGAGTGCGTAACTCACCCCGACGTCCAGGGTGTTGACCGACGATGTGGGTGCGTGGCCGTGGCGGATCGCCCAGAGGAGGGCGCCTTCGCTGATAAGTGTGGCCAGGACGTGTGCGGCGGCGGCGACGGCGAGCCAGCGCGCGGTGCCGAGCCAGCGCTCGGCCTGTGCGTGGAAGAGCGTGTAGAGGACGGCGTACGGCCACCAGCTGCTGCCGTCGATCCACAAGGCGGAGGAGACGAGGACGCGGATCGGGTTCTTGGACAGTTCGTGCAGGTTGGTGGAGCGCTGGCGCAGGAAGTCCTGTTCGAACTGCGGGTCCATGTGGTGGACGGCGACCGTCGTGAGGAAGAGCGCGGCCAGCCAGAGGTAGGTGCCGGGGGCGCTGCGGAGGTACGACCAGGCGGTCGTGCCCGCACGACGGAGGAAAAGGCGCATGCCCGATTCAGGCACGCCGGTAGGGTCGCGGCCGTGATCGACATTCCGGAGGGTCTGGCCGAGGCGCAGTACGAGTACGCGGGGGAGGCGGGCCGGGCGTTCATCGCGGCGTTGCCGGCCCGGGTCGAGGAGTTCGTCGAGCGGTGGGACCTGCGGGTCGAGGGGCCGGCGATGCACGGGATGGCGGCATTGGTGCTGCCGGTGGTGCGGCGGGCGGACGGGGTGCGCGCGGCGGTGAAGTTCCAGGTCCTGGACGGGGAGACGGAGGGGGAGCCGGTCGCGCTGCGGGTGTGGGGTGGTGATGGTGCGGTGCGGCTGCTCGATCACGACGGCGGTACGGGCACGATGCTGCTCGAACGGCTGGACGCCGGGCGGATGTTGAGCGTCGTGGAGGATTCGCGCGAGGCGGTTCTGGTGATCGCCGGGTTGTTGGCGCGGCTGACGGCGGGGCCCGCGCCGGCGGGGATGCGGACGTTGTCCGAGATCGCCGGGCGGATGCTGGCGGAGGTGCCGGGGGCGTTGCCGAGGATCGGTGATCCGGTGCGCCGGGGGATCGTGGCGTCGTGTGCGGCGGCTGTGCGGGAGGTCGCGGGGGAGGCGGGGGACCGTCTGCTGCACTGGGATCTGCATTTCGAGAACGTGTTGGCGAGCGAGCGGGAGCCGTGGCTGGCCATCGATCCGAAGCCGCTCGCGGGGGACCCGGGGTTCGATCTGTGGCCCGCGCTGGACAACCGCTTCGAGGCGGACGAGGTGGTGTGGCGGTTCGACGCGATGACGGAGGTGCTGGGTCTGGACCGGGAGCGGGCCCGGGCCTGGACGTTGGGCCGGGTGCTGCAGAACGCGTTGTGGGACGTGGCGGACGGGCGGGAGCTTTCGGCCGACGGTATGGAGATCGCGGGGCGGTTGCTGGGGTGAGCTGCCTTCGCCTGCGGCCGGCCGGTCGGTGGGCGTGGGCCCTGTTCGCGTGGGGGCGGCTACCCTGCGGCCATGATTCGTAGTGCCATTTCCGCCGATGTGCCCGTCATCCATGCCATGGTCCGTGAACTCGCCGAGTACGAGAAGGAGCTCCACGAGGTGCGGGCCACCGAGGCGCAGCTCGGTGAGGCGTTGTTCGGTGAGCGGCCGGCGGCGTTCGCGCACATCGCGGAGGACGACGTGACCGGGGAGCCGGTCGGTTTCGCCTTGTGGTTCCTGAACTTCTCGAGCTGGCGCGGGGTGCACGGGATCTATCTGGAGGACCTGTACGTCCGGCCCGGGGCGCGGGGTGGCGGGTACGGGAAGGCGTTGCTGACCGCGTTGGCGCGGATCTGTGTGGAGCGTGGGTACGAGCGCCTGGAGTGGTCCGTGCTGAACTGGAACGAGCCGTCGATCCAGTTCTACCGGGCTCTTGGTGCCCGCCCGCAATCCGAGTGGTCCATGTACCGGCTGACCGATGATGGGCTGAGCCGGCTCGGGGCGTAGCGGGAGCGGGGGAGTCAGGGTTCCAGGACGACCTTGCCCGTTGTGCCGCGTGTCTCCAGGGCGTGGTGTGCGGCGGCCGCTTCGGTGAGGGGGAAGCGGTGGACCGCGGGGGTGAGGATGCCGCGGCCGGCGAGGTCGAGTGCGGCGAGTTCGAGGGTGCGGACGGGGTTGTCGCCGCCTGCCGTGCGCAGCAGCGCCGGGCCGAGGATTTGTTCCTGTACGAGGCCGCGGCGGGTTCGTTCGGCCTCGTCCAGGAGCAGTGGGCCTGCGGTGTCGCCGATGCCCTGGCCGGACCAGCCGAAGATGATGTGGTGGCCGCCGGGGCCGAGCAGGTCGAGGGCCGTGGCGGCGGCCGGGCCGCCGACGCCGTCGAGGAGGACGGTGGCCCGGGAGCCTCGCGCGTCGAGGAACTCCTGTGCTGCAGCTGGCCAGTTGGCGTCTTTGTAGTCGAGGGCGAGGTCCGCGCCGTTCGCCGTGACCAGATCCGTTTTCGTGGGTCCGCCGGCCAGGCCGATGACGGTGCCGCCCGCGTTCTTCACGTACTGGACGAGGAGGGTGCCGATGCCGCCTGCCGCCGCGGGGACGATCGCGACGGTCTCGGGGGTGACCTCGGTGAAGTTGAGGATGCCGAGGGCGGTGCGGCCGGTGCCGATCATGGCGACGGCCTGGGCGGCGTCGAGGTTCGGCGGGACCGGGTGGAGGCGGGCGGCGTCCGTGACGGCGAGTTCGGCGTAGCCGCCGGGCGCGAAACCGAGGTGGGCCACGGCTTTCCTGCCCAGCCAGGACGGGTCGGTGTCCGGGCCGAGCGACTCGACGGTGCCCGCGACTTCGCGGCCGGGGATGGTGGGCAGTTCCGGGAGCCGGGGCAGTGGGCCTTGTACGCCGGTGCGGATCGCGGTGTCGAGGAGGTGTACGCCGGCTGCCTCGACCGCGATGCGGACCTGGCCGGGGCCCGGCTCGGGGTCGTCGGTCTTCTCGTACGTGAGGTTTTCGGCGGGGCCGAAGGCGTGCAGTCGGATGGCGTGCATGGGTTCTCCCCGTCGGATGCGTGGGCCGGTGGCGGCGTGGCCGGTGGCCGGTGGCGGCCGGGCTGATCGGTGGCCGGAGCGCCAGTCTTCGACCTCAAGCGCTGTTGAGGTCAAGGCCGCGGGTGGTCACGGTGGACCGGAGCGCCAGGGTCGTCGCCTCGATGGCGCTGGTGAAGGAGACCTCGGAGAGGACACCCGGCGCGCCCACCATGTCGCCGGCGAGGTGGATGCCGTCGCCGCGCTGGATCGCGGGCCGGTCGCGCCAGGTCGTGCCAGGTCGTGCCCGGGCGGTCGAGCGCGCCGGTGCGGCCCCGGGCGAGGGAGTCGCGGCGCCAGGTGGTGCGCTCGCGCCAGTCGGGGAGGGCGAGGTTGAGGAGGCGTTCGGCGCGGAATGTGACATCGGGGGAATCGCCGCAGGTCGTACGGGGTATCGACGGGGGCTCGCGGGACTGTCGGTGGGGGAGGGCAGCATGAGGGCATGGCAGACAGGAGCGGTGCGGCGGCGAAGGTGAAGAAGGCGCGGCGGCCGGAGGTGCGGCTGCCTCCGCTGGTGCCCTGGGAGGAGGGCGGCCGGCTGGAGCCGGACGGGGACTACGACGGGCTGGAGTTCAGCGGTGCGGACCTCGCCGGGCAGGAGGGGACCGGGGCGCGGTTCATGGACTGCGGGATCCAGGGGTGCGGCTTCGACGGGACGGCGTTGCGCCGCGCGCGGATCCTGGATTCCACGCTGGCCGGTATCCGGGGTGTGGGCACGGATCTCGCGGAGGCGACGCTGCGGGACGTGGAGGTGACGGACGCGCGGCTCGGCGGGGTGCAGCTGCACGGGGCGGTCCTGGAGCGGGTGGTGATCCGGGGCGGCAAGATCGACTACCTGAATCTGCGCAAGGCGCGGCTCAAGGACGTCGTGT
This sequence comes from Streptomyces sp. NPDC050264, assembly GCF_040655895.1. Classification (NCBI taxonomy): domain Bacteria; kingdom Bacillati; phylum Actinomycetota; class Actinomycetes; order Kitasatosporales; family Streptomycetaceae; genus Streptomyces; species Streptomyces sp. NPDC050264. Next base: position 341,625 of record NZ_JBFAKV010000004.1, on the reverse strand, counting down.
TCGACGGCTGCGTGCTGGTGGAGCCGGACTTCGGGGGCGCGCGCCTGGAGCGGGTGGAGTTCCCCGGGTGCGTGCTCAAGGGGGCGGACCTCACGGGCGTGACCATGACCGACGTCGACCTGCGGGACACGGCCGAGCTGGGGATCGCGCGGGGGGTGGACCGGTTGGGCGGAGCGGTGATCTCCCCGCCGCAACTCTTCGATCTGGCACCGGCGTTCGCCGCGCAGCTCGGGGTGCGGGTGGTGGGGTAGGGCGGGCCCGGAGCCTCGGGGCTGTCGCCTGTGGGGTTGGGGCCTGTCCGGCGGATCTTGTCGCGGGCGCGTGGGCCGGCCCGCCCGTCCGCGGCGTTGTCGTCAGTTGCCAACTCCCCCAAGCTCTCGGCTTCGCCCGAGCAGGGGGACCCCCATCGCGTTGTCGCCCTTCTCCGCCTTGCGGCCGCACGCACCAGCCCACGCTCACCAGCGCAGCAAAGCGCGGGCCACCCACAGGCGACCTGATCCGCCGGACAGGCCCTATCGCTTGTCGGGGACGCGGGGGAAGCGGGACTGCAGGCTCCAGATCGCCGGGTTGTCCGCCAGGTCCTCGTGCATGTCGGTGAGGTCGGCGACGAGGTCGTGGAGGAAGTCCCGTGCCTCGCGGCGCAGTTCGGCGTGGGAGAAGGTCAGCGGGGCCTCGTCGCCCGGCATCCAGTCGGCCTCGACGTCGACCCAGCCGAAGCGGCGCTCGAAGAGCATGCGGTCGGTGGACTCGGTGAAGTCGAGGTCCGCGTACTGCGGAGTGGCGCTGCGGCTGCCGCGCGGGTCCTGGTCCAGCTGCTCGACGATGTCGCACAGCGCCCAGGCGAAGTCGAGCACCGGCACCCATCCCCAGGCTGTGGACACCTCTCGGTCCGCCTTCGTGTCGGCCAGGTACACGTCGCCGCAGAACAGGTCGTGGCGCAGCGCGTGGACGTCCGCGCGGCGGTAGTCCGTCTGCGGGGGGTCCGGGAAGCGGTGGGAGAGGGCGTAGCCGATGTCGAGCACGTAAGGGATGGTGTCACGCCCCGGTGGGCCGGGCGTCCGGGGCCGCCGCTCCCTCGTGCCCGGGCCTCAGGGCAGCAGCCGCTGTTCCTTCGCCACGGCGACGGCGCCCGCCCGGGTGTCCACGCCGAGCTTGTCGTAGATCCGGCCGAGGTGGGTCTTGACCGTGGCCTCGCTGATGAACAGGGCTCTGGCGATCTCCCGGTTGCCCAGGCCGTGCGCGAGCTGCGCGAGGATGTCGCGCTCGCGGTCGGTGAGGGTGGGCCGGGGGCTGCGCAGGTTGGCCATGACGCGGCTGGCGACGGGTGCGGACAGGGTCGTACGGCCCTGCGCGGCGGCCTGGATCGCGGCGAAGAGTTCCTCCGGGCGTTCCGCCTTCAGCAGGTAGCCGGTCGCGCCCGCCTCGATGGCGCGGGTGATGTCGGCGTCGGTGTCGTACGTGGTGAGGACGAGGACGTGGGGCGTGGGCGCCGGGCCCGAGGCGATCCTGCGGGTGGTCTCCACGCCGTCGATGCCGTCGCCGAGCTGGAGGTCCATCAGGACGACGTCGGGGGTGAGCCGGGCGGCGAGCGCGAGGGCCTCCTCGCCGGTGCCGGCCTCGCCGACGACCTCGATGCCGTCGGCGCTGTCGAGGAGGGCGAGCAGTCCGGCCCGGACGACCACGTGGTCGTCGCAGAGGAGGATGCGCACGGGGCTGGTGGGGGTGGGCTGGGTCATGGTGTTCGGGCCTCGTCTGTCTGCCGGGTTCAGCGGGGTGCCGGGTTGTGCCCCTCAGAGCTTCAGGGGGATCGCCACCGAGAGCACCGTGCCCTCGCCCGGCGCCGATTCGATCGTCAGGGTGCCGCCGAGCTGGCGGGCCCGCGCCCGGATCGCCGGGACCCCGTGGCCGCGTACGCCGGACGGCGCGTCGGGCAGGGACGCCGGGTCGAAGCCGTGGCCGTCGTCGGCGACGTCCAGGACGGCCTGGTCGTCCAGGAGCGTGAGGGTGAGCGCCGCGGTGGTGGCGCCGGAGTGCTCCCGTACGTTGGCCAGGGCGCCCTGCGCGATCCGCAGCAGGGCCGACTGGACGCGGTCGGGCAGGTGCGGGGCGCGGCCGGGCCCGCTCATGGAGTCGATGTGGACGTGGACGGTGAGGCGTTCGCCGCTCTCGCGGGCGGCGACGGCACGCAGCGCCTCCTCCAGGCCGTGGGCCAGGTCGGCGGGGGCCAGGTCGTGCACGAACCGGCGGGCCTCGGTGAGGTTGTGCTCGGCGACGGATCCGGCGGTGCGGACGTGCGCGCGGGCCTTGCCGGGGTCGGACTCCCACACGCGGTCGGCCGCCTGCAGCAGCATCTGCTGGCTGGAGAGGCCCTGCGCGAGGGTGTCGTGGATCTCCATGGAGAGGCGCTGGCGTTCGGCGAGGGTGCCTTCGCGGCGTTCGGCGGCGGCGAGTTCGCGGCGGGTGCGGATCAGGTCGTCGATGAGGGCGCGCTGGCGTACGGACTGCCGTTCCATCGTGAGGAAGACGGCGGTGGCGATCACGACGACCGCGGGCGGCCCGAGCACCAGGTCCGGGTCCCAGCGCCCGGCGAGCCGCAGCTGGGCCGCGATGACCAGTCCGGTCAGCAGGGTCACCAGGACGAGTGCGGCGCGGGTCGGGAGCGTACGCAGCCCGGTGTAGAAGAGGGGCACCGCGCACCAGGCGAAACTGGGCGCGAGCGCGACGAGCACCACCCACACGACGACCACGAGGGTCAGCCAGCTCCGCTGCCTGGTGGTGGAGCGCTCCGCGATGCCGCGCGCGAGTCCGGTGACGTACACGACGGCCAGTACGGCGCTGAGGGCGATGATCCAGGGGGTGCGGGCTCCGCCGGGGTGGCGCAGCAGGAAGCGGGCGAGGGCGACGAACAGGAGCAGGAAGAACGCGGCGTGCATGACGGCGGTGAGGCGGCGGGTGTCGGCGTCATAGCTTTCGTCGACGTAGCTCTCGTCGAGGTGCCCCTTGTTGATGTGGCTCTCGTCGAGGTGGCTCCCGTTGGTCCGGCCGGTGTGCGTCCGCTGGTTGTCGGGCACGGTCCCTGCACCTCCCTCTGCGGCTTCGAGCTGGGCAAACACTTCCATTGTGGTGGGCCCGCGCGCCCCCGGGGTCAACCGATCGGATGACCCGGGCGTCGGCCGCTCGGCCGCCCGTGAGCAGCCGGAACGCCGACGGTCGCGCCCCGGTTCCGGGCCCAGGCTGGAGAGCGGAAGGAACACCGATCCCGCCGCCCCGCCTCCCGAGGAGTCCCCATGAAGAAGCTCTCGCGCCGCTCCACCGTCGTCACCGGCAGTGCCGTGCTCGCCGCCGTCGCCGCCGGTACGTTCGGCACGGTCTCCGCGAACGCCTCCGCCCCCGCCGCCCCGGCCGCGGCCCCCGCCGCCAAGAGCGGCACCACCATGACGACCACGCACCTGACGCTGGACTCGGCCACCAAGGCCGCCGAGGCGGCGCTCGACGCCGCGAAGAAGGAGAACCAGAAGGTCTCCGTCGCCGTCGTCGACCGTGACGGCAACACCATCCTGACGCTGCGCGGCGACGGCGCGGGCCCGCAGGCGTACGAGGCGGCCGAGAAGAAGGCGTTCACCGCGGTCTCCTGGAACGCCCCGACGTCCGAGCTGGCCAAGCGCCTGGACAAGGCCCCGACCCTGAAGGACATCCCCGGCACGCTGTTCCTCGGTGGCGGCGCCCCCGTCGCCGCCAAGGGTGCGCCGATCGCCGGTATCGGCGTGGCGGGTACGCCGTCCGGCGACCTGGACGAGAAGTTCGCCCAGGCGGGTGTGGCCGCGCTTCGCTAGGCCGGATCACTGGTTGCCCCGCGCCCTGCCGGCCGCGGGGCTCCGCACCGGACCCCGCTCCTCGATCGCCGGAGGGGCTTCGCCCTTGGAGCCGATCACCATGCCCAACCCCAGGAATCGCGCCCTGCTGGACGCAACGGTCAGCGGTGACGCCGACGCCGTGCGCGCCGCCCTCGCCTCCGGCGCCGACACCGAAACCCGCGACGAACACCGCCGCACCCCCCTCCTGCTCGCGGCCCTCCACGACCACGTCGACGCCGCCGAGGCGCTGGTGAAGGCCGGCGCCGACCCGAACGCCCAGGACGAGCGCGACGACACCCCCTGGCTGGTCACCGGCGTCACCGGAAGCGTCGCCATGATGCGGGCCCTGCTGCCCGCGCGCCCCGATCTGAAGATCACCAACCGGTTCGGCGGCATCTCCCTCATCCCCGCCTCCGAACGCGGCCACGTCGATTACGTACGGGCCCTGCTGCGCGAGACCGGCATCGACGTCGACCACGTCAACCGCCTCGGCTGGACCGCCCTGTTGGAGGCCGTGATCCTGGGTGACGGCGGCCGCCCGCACCAGGAGATCGTGGAGCTGCTGCTCACGGCGGGCGCCACCCCGGGCCTGCCGGACGGCGACGGCGTCACCGCCCTGGAGCACGCCGAGCGGCGCGGCTTCACGGAGATCGCCGGCCTGCTGAGGGCCGTACGGTGAAACGCCGTCTGCTTCTCACCGCGACGACGGTGGCGCTGCTCGCGGGAACGGGATGTGCCGCGCAGGGCGACAACTCGCCGCGGAACAAGCCCGGTTCGAGCGGTTCGGTGGCGCCGGCCCCACCTCGCGAGCAGTCCACCGACAAGGCCCCCACCGCCAAGACGCCCACCGGCACCCTCCTGGTCGCCGACTTCGGCTCCGACACGGTCACTTTCGTGAATCCGGAGGGCCCGGACGCGGGGCCGGCCGACTCGGTGAAGGTGGGCACCGCGCCCTACGGTCTCGCCGTCGGCGACGACGGCCGGGCCTGGGTCGCCACGGCCGAGGGCGTCGCGGTCGTCGACACCGGCAGTCGTACGCGGACCGCCCTCATCCCGTACGAGACGGGGAATCTCGGCGACCCGACGCACGGCGAGTACCGCGGCGGCGGCATGGGCATCGCCCTCGCCCCCGACGGCGAACACGTCTACGTGGGCGTCAACGTCCCGGACGGAAACGGCACGTTGGAGGTCGTCGACACGCGCACCCTCAAGGTCACCGGTACCGCCGGCGTCGGCCGGCGCCCCTTCGACGTGGACGTCTCGCGGGACGGCGAGCAGGTGTACGCGACCGGCCACGACTCGTTCGACGTCACCGTCGTCGATCCCGCCCGTCTCGGCGAGACCCGCCGCATCGAAGTGGCGCCGTACGGTACCGAAGGCGGACTCGGCTCCTGGCTCAAGCCGCACTACGCGGCCGTCCGGCCCTCCGACGGCAGGCTCCTGTTCCCCTTCGAGGGCGAGAAGCTGGTGGTCGTCGACCCGGAGACCGGCCGTTCGACGGTCGAGCGGATGACGGCCGACACCCATCAGCACGGCACCGCGATCACCTCCGACGGCACCCTCCTCGTCGTCGGCACGGGCCCCATCGACCCGGACCGGGACGAGGGCCCCTCCCTCACGGTCCGCTCGAAGGACGGCCAGGAGAAGGTGATCCCGCTCGACGGCCCGCACGAGGACGTCGCCGTCTCCGCCGACGGCCGCACGGCGTACGTCACGGGTGGCTTCACCCGCGACGGGTACTGGGACGGGCTCACCGTCGTCGACCTCGACAGCGGCGGGACGCGTCGACTGGCCGCCGGGGAGCGGCCGTTGGGCGTCGCCGTCCTGCGGCCCGGTTCGGCAGCGGAACGGTAGGCGCGGGGCCTGGACATAGAGGGGCAATAGGATCACGGTGTGCGCACTCCCCGGTCTCTGCTGTCCCTGCCGCTCCTGCTGGCTCTCACCGCCGTCCCGGCGTGCTCCGGCGGCGTCCACGGCACCCCGGGCTCCGCGGGCCTGCGCGACCCGTACTTCGCCAAGCTGGGCAACGGCGGCTACGACGTCACCCATTACGCCCTCGACCTCGCCTACGACCCGGGCACGCACCGCCTCACCGGCAGGGCCGACATCACCGCAGAGGCGGGGCAGGACCTCAGCGCGTTCGACCTCGACCTCGAAGGGCTGACGGTGGACGGGGTCACCGTCGACGGGAAACGCGCCGTGGGCAGTCGCGCCGGGCACGAGCTGACGGTCCGCCCGCGCGACGAACTGGCCGCGGGAACCACGTTCCGCACCGTCGTCCGCTACTCCGGCGAGCCCGTCACCATCACCGACCCGGACGGCTCCCGGGAAGGCTGGCTGCGCACCGCCGACGGTGCGCTCGGCCTCGGCGAACCCACCGGTTCCATGGCGTGGTTCCCCGGCAACAACCACCCCTCGGACAAGGCGACGTACGACATCACGGTGACCGTCCCCAAGGGCGTACAGGCCGTCTCCAACGGCGAGTTGCGGAGCGAGCGGATGGCCGCCGACGGACGGCACACCACCTACTCCTGGCACGTGCCGCAGCCGATGGCGAGCTATCTGGCGACCGTTGCTGTCGGAAAGTTCGAGACGAAGAAGTCGAGGACCCCGTCCGGCCTCCCCGTGTACACCGCCGTCGATCCGCGCGAGGCGAGGGCGAGCGCGAAGGTCCTTGGCCGGCTCCCCGAGGTGATCGACTGGGAGACGGAGACGTTCGGCGCCTACCCGTTCTCCTCCACGGGCGTGATCGTCGACCGTGAGGGCGACGCGGAGTACGCCCTGGAGACCCAGAACCGGCCCGTCTTCCCCGGCGCACCCGATCTCACCACGCTCGTCCACGAGTTGGCGCACCAGTGGTACGGGGATTCGGTCACGCCGAAGTCGTGGCGCGACATGTGGCTGAACGAGGGTTTCGCGACGTACGCGGAGTGGCTGTGGGAGGAGGACCACGAGGGCGACACGGCCCAGGACGCCTTCGACGCGCTCGACGCCCGTCCGGCGGGCGACGGTGTGTGGGCCTACCCGCCGGCGGTCCCGCCCACCGCCGCGCAGATCTCGGACGCGCCCGTCTACCAGCGCGGGGCGATGGTCCTGCACAAGGTCCGGGAGGCGATCGGCGACAGCAAGTTCTTTGCACTGCTGAAGAGTTGGCCCGCCGACCACAAGTACGGCAACGCGGACACCGGCGACTTCACCGCGTACGTCGAGAGGAAGAACCCCGGAAAGGCGAAGGCGCTCGCGGAGATCTGGGACGTGTGGCTGTACGGGGACGGGAAGCCGGACCGCGCCTGAACAGCGGGACGGGCCCCGGCCGCGACCGCATGCGGTCGCGGCCGGGGCCCGTCCGGCCGAGTGATGCTCGCGAACTCAGACGTTGACGCCGAAGTCCTGCGCGATGCCGGTGAGGCCCGAGGCGTAGCCCTGGCCCACGGCGCGGAACTTCCACTCCGCCCCGTTCCGGTACAGCTCGCCGAAGACCATGGCCGTCTCGGTGGCCGCGTCCTCCGAGAGGTCGTAGCGGGCGATCTCGGTGCCGCCGGTCTGGTTCACGATGCGGATGTACGCGTTGCGGACCTGGCCGAAGTTCTGCGAGCGGCTCTCCGCGTCGTAGATCGAGACCGGGAAGACGATCTTGTCGACGTCGGCGGGGAGCGCCGACAGGTTCACGTTGATCGCCTCGTCGTCGCCGGCGCCCTCGCCGGAGCGGTTGTCACCGGTGTGCACGATCGACTGGTCCGGCGTCGACTTGTTGTTGAAGAAGACGAAGTGGCCGTCCGAGTAGACCTTGCCCTCCGGGTTCACCGCGATCGCGGAGGCGTCGAGGTCGAAGTCGGTACCGGTGGTGGTGCGGACGTCCCAGCCGAGGCCCACGGTGACGGCGGTCAGGCCCGGAGCCTCCTTGGTGAGCGAGACGTTGCCACCCTTGGACAGGCTTACTGCCATTGCGGGAGTCCCTTCCCTCGTTACGTTCGTACGTGCGTAGCCGAAGCTACTCGTACCCCTATGAACGCGAAGCGGGTACGGGAGGTTCCAGGTCCCTTTACTTTCTTTACCCGGGTGAAAACCGGGTGACGGAGCGGCGCGGGCAGGCGACCATGGACACATGTCCGGTCCTTATCCCATCCGCGGTTCGGTCGTCCTCCCGGAGGCCGAGCTCCTCTGGCGTTTCTCGCGGTCGTCCGGGCCGGGCGGGCAGCACGTGAACACCAGCGACTCGCAGGTGGAGCTGCGCTTCGACCTGGCCGCCACGAAGGCGCTGCCCGAGGTGTGGAAGGCGCGCGCCCTGGAGCGCCTGGCGTCCCGCCTCGTGGACGGCGTCGTCTCCGTACGGGCCTCCGAGCACCGTTCGCAGTGGCGTAACCGGGAGACCGCGGCGACCCGCCTCGCGGCACTGCTTGCGGAAGCGACGGCCCCGCCGCCGAAGCAGCGCCGGGCCACGCGCATCCCTCGCGGGATCAACGAGCGGCGGCTGCGGGAGAAGAAGGCGCGCTCGGAGACCAAACGGGGGCGCTCCGCTCGGGACTGGTAGGCGGTCACGGGGGTGCCGCCTACCGGTTTCGTCACCGGGTGGGGAACTGCGCGACCAGCCACGACGAGGCCCGCGCCCGGCGACGCGCCGCCTAGCCCAGGCTGCGATACCGGCCCCGGAAATACGTCAGCGGGCCCCCGTCCGCGCTCGGCAGGGCCGCGCCGAGCACCCGCCCGATCACCAACGTATGGTCACCCGCGGGCACCAACTGCTCGGTCCGGCATTCCAGTGTCGCCAGCGCCCCGCCCACCAGGGGCGCGCCCGTGTGGGGACCACGTACGTACGGGATGTCCTCGAACAGCAGCCGGTCGCTGATCCGCCCCTTCATGGCGAAGCGGCCGGCGATGTGGCTCTGGGACTCCGAGAGGAGTGACACCGCCCACAGGGGCTGCTCGTCGAGGAGGTCGTCCATGCGGGACCCGTTGCGCAACGACACCAGGACCAGCGGCGGGTCCAGCGACACCGACATGAACGACGTCGCCGTCATGCCCGCGTCCTCCCCGACGGGCCCGTCGGGGTCGAGGGCGGCCTCGTGCGAGGTCAGCAGGACGACCCCCGCGGCGAGACGGGACAGGGCGGTGCGGAACTCGTCGTTGCTCACCCCTTCAGAATGCCCGGCGGACCGGCTCGGGGGCGGGACGTGGGGGGAGGGAACGGCGGACGTGGCAGGGGGAGTCTTCAACACGCTTCAGACGCTAGTCGCGCCCTCATGCGCACCACATCGGGCCGACGGCCGAGACGGGTCCTAGGACTCCGGGCGGTAACCGACCGGATCTGCCCGGCTTCGCACCGCCTCGTGCCGTTTCGCACGCTCAGCGACCACACAGGATTTCCCCAGGAACCCGCCCCAACCCTCCACTCCCTGCTGTGACTTGAGTCACAGGAGCCATATTTTGTTGACCCTGTGTACCGGGTGGGCAGCTCGCTGTGATTCAGTGGCGGTGATACTGCGAGATGAACGTGCTGCTGCACGTGCGCGTGGAGAGCCGATCAGAATTCTGGAGTGCTGTCGAGGTCTCGGGGAGAACTGAGCATGGAGACCGAGTCGGAGCCCTACGTCCGTCTTGCGACCCTGCACCAGCTGCACCAGGTGATGGCGGACATGAACACCGCCCGCAGCCTGGCCGACACCCTGCAGACCGTCGCCGACGGTGTGGTCAACGGGCTCGGTTACGAGCTGGCCTGCGTGAACCTCGTGCGACCCGACGGTGACCTGGTCGTCGCCGCCTTCGCGGGGAACTCCGCGGCGGAGGCGCTGATCACCGGCCGCGTCGGCTCCCGCGACTCCTGGGACCGCCGCCTGAGCATGGGCGAGCCCTGGGGCGAGCTGCGCTTCATCCCGTACACCGAGGGCTGGGTCCTCGACGAGGACGACGTGCCGCAGTGGTTCACCGACGGCCCGCCGCCCCGCTTCGACGACGAGTGGCACCCCTCCGACCGCCTCTTCGCCCCCATGTACGCGACCGGCGCCTCCGGCGGCGAACTGCTCGGCGTGATCTCCGTGGACCGCCCGCGCAACGGACGCAGGCCCGGCGCCTGGGGCCGCGAGGCCCTGCAGATGTACGCCTTCCAGGCGGCGATCGCGATCAGCAACGCCCGGCTCAGGGCCAACATGCAGCGCGCGCTGGTCCGCCTCGAACGGGAGCAGCAGGCGCTGCGCGCGAGTGAGGAAAGCTTCCGGCAGGCCTTCGAGTACGCGCCGTCCGGCATGGCCGTCGCCGAGATGGGCGGCGACCAGCACGGCCGCATCCTGCGCACCAACGACGCGCTGTGCCGCCTCCTGGGCCGCCCCGCCTCCGCGATGCGCCGCTACTCCTTCTCCGACCTCGTGCACCCCGAGGACATAGGCACCTTGCTGCGCACCTCCGCCGAGGGCGGGCGTGCGGAGCTGAGGCTCGGGCGGCGCGACGGCACATTCGTCTGGGTCAGCCTGCGCAACTCCGTGGTGGCCGACGCGGCCGACGGGCCCCGCTTCCTGCTCACGCATGTCGAGGACATCGAGGAGCGCAAGCGCCGCGAGCTGCAGCTCGCCCACCGCGCCTCGCACGACTCCCTGACCGGCCTGCCGAACTCGGCCGAATTGCGCGCCCGGCTCTCCGCCCGGCTGTGCCACCGCCCGCTGGAGACCGGCCGGCCGAGCGCCGTCGACTCGCTCGACGCGGCATACGGGGACCACGGACCCCATGGCGTCCACGCCGCCCCCGGCGCGCAGCACCCCGCGCCCGTGAACGGGCACGGTTTCGACTACGGGCCCGCCCTTCCCGTCCCGCCGCAGTCCGGCCTGTACGACGGGTTCGACGGCTTCGACCACCACGTGCACGTGGTCGCGCCCGACGGCGCCGAGGGGGACCCGGCGGGCGTCGAGGACGGCGCGAAGGGTCTCGCCGTCCTCTTCTGCGACCTCGACGGCTTCAAGTCGATCAACGACCGGTTCGGGCACAACGCGGGCGACGCCGTCCTCATCGAGGTCGCGCGCCGCCTGACCAGCGGCGTACGGGACGGGGACACGGTCGCCCGGCTCGGTGGCGACGAGTTCGTGGTGCTGGCCGACGGTCTGGGCCAGGCGGACGCCCAGGATCTGGCGGTCCGGTTGCGGAACGCCATCATTCCGCCGATTCGGGTCGATGGCCGCGCGGTGCGCGTAGGGGCCAGTTTCGGTATCGGCTGGGCGCACTGCGGGATGACCGCGGAAGAGGTGCTGCGCTCCGCTGACCAGCGGATGTACGTGGAGAAAAGATCACGTGCCAAGCAGCACCGGCGGGCCGGCTGACCGGACAGGAAGTCCGGATCCCGAGGTTTCGGTGAGGTCAAGGCCACGTCTTCGGGTCGCCCGCAGCGGGTACGCTCGCCCCGGTAAGCAACGCGTAGGGAGTGATCAGGGATGGCGCCCGGCAATAACGGCGCGAGCACCACGCCCGAGGACGACGATCCGTTCGGCTATCTGTACGCCGACGGACAGGCGGCCGGGGCGACCCCGCCCAACGGCGGGGGTGGCGGCTACGGCTACCCGCATTCCCGCTCCTCGTACAACCAGGTCCGTACGGTCGGTGAGCGTCAGTACGGGCAGCAGCAGTACGGCGGGCAGCAGCAGGTGCCGCCGCCGCAGCAGACCGCCCAGTACAACCAGCCGAACGCCCACTACCAGGCGCCCGAGACGCTGCCCGGTGGCGGCGCCCCCGCGCAGCCGGGTCCGCCGCAGCCCTCGCGCGGCGGTGGCGGCCGGGGCCGCGGCCCGAACACCAAGGCCCTGCTGATCGGCGCGGTCGCCGTGGTGGCGGCCGTCGTGATCGGTATCGGCGTCGCCATGCTGAGCGCCGACTCGGACGACGACAAGGGCGAGGCCGGCAGCAAGCCGTCCGGCGGCTCGCAGACCGTGCAGCCCAGCGCGACGCCCTCCAAGTCGGCCTCCGCCGACCCGGTCGACCTGCCGAAGACCGACGCGAAGGCGCTGAAGCTGGACGGCGGCACCGCCACGGCCTCCGACGTCGACGGCGCGAAGGCGGCCGGCGGGGTGTATGTCGCGGGCTTCAACCAGGTGGGCGCGAGCCTGACCTGGACCGTCAACGACATCCCGAAGGACGGCGCGTACAGGCTGTACGTGAACTACGGAGTGCCCGGCAAGGACTCCGACGCCACGATCAACGTGAACGGGACGAAGCAGTCCCGTCCGCTGAACATGACGAACTTCGCCGGCGCCAAGGAAGGCGACTGGGAGAAGGGCTGGACGACCACGTGGGCCATCGTCCAGCTCACCAAGGGGACGAACGCGATCACGGTCTCCTGCGAGCAGGGCAACACGTGCGACGCCAACATCGACCAGATGTGGCTGGCCGAGAACAAGGGCTGACGTCCCGGCGGATCAGGCCGCGCTGATCTGATCCGTCACGTTCACCTCGCGTACCAGGCGCTCGTACGTCGGTACGTCGAACTCCCCGGCCACCGGCGCCACCACCGTCGCCGCCGACAGCGCGACCGCGCGGGCCAGGCGCTGCGGCCACGGCAGGTGTTCCACGTAGCCGGAGAGCAGGCCCGCGACCGCCGAGTCGCCGGCGCCCGTCGGATTGCCGGCCAGCCGGGCGGGGGCGGGGGCCTGCCAGCTGCCGTCCGGGGTGAGGGCGCGCAGCCCCTTCGCGCCGAGCGAGGCGACGACGGCGTGCGCGCCGCGCCTGCGGGCGTCCTTCATGGCCCCCAACGGCTCGTGGGAGCCGGTGAGTTCGGCCAGCTCGTCCGCGTTCGGCTTCACGATGTCGGGGCGGGCCGCGATGCCGCGGCGCAGCGGTTCGCCGCTGGTGTCGAGGAGCACGGTGACGGAGGCGGCCCGCGCCGCGCGTACCAGCGTCGCGTAGGCGCCGACCGGGACGCCCGGCGGCAGGCTGCCGCACAGGGCCACCGCGCTGGCGGCGCCCAGCAGATGCTCGTACGCCTCCTGGAAGGCGGTCCATTCGGCGGGGGAGACCTGCGGGCCCGGCTCGTTGAGCTGGGTCGTGTCGCCGGTCGAGGCGTCGACCACCGCGATCGTGCGGCGGGTCGAACCGCTGACGGGGACCAGGGCGTCCGAAATGCCGTCGGCGCCCAGGAGTTGGTCCTGGAGCGTACGTCCCGTCGCGCCGCCCGCGAAGCCCGTCACCGTCACCTCGTGGCCGAGGGCGGCGAGCACCCGGGCCACGTTCAGCCCTTTGCCGCCCGGCCGTTCGGTGACATCGCGGACGCGGTGCGAGGCGTGCGGACGCAGTGCCTCGACCTTGTAGGTGATGTCGAGCGCGGTGTTCAAGGTGACTGTGAGGATCACAGGACCTCACCCCCCGATGGATACGCGTACGTGCGGCGACGCTTTCAGTTACGGGGGCTGATCATGCCAAAGTCAAGGCGGTTGGCCCAGTCCGCGGACCAACCGCCCCGCGCGTCAGCCCAGTTGGGGCTCGACGATCCACTCGCCCTTGCGCATGACGCCCTTGAGCTCGAACTCCGCGTCCAGGATCACGAGGTCGGCGTCCTTGCCCGGCTCCAGTGAGCCCACCTTGTCGTCGATTCCCAGGAGCCGGGCCGGGTTGGCCGAGATCGCCCGGACGATGTCCTCGACCGCGAGGCGGTCGATGGTCGCGGCGCGCTTGAACGCCCGGTCCAGGGTCAGCGTCGAGCCCGCGATGGAGCCGCCCTCGACGAGCCGCGCCACACTGTCCTTCACCTCGACCTCCATCGGGCCGAGCATGTAGCGCCCGTCGCCGAAGCCTGCCGCGTCCATCGCGTCGGTGATGAACGCGACCTTCCCACCGCCCTTGTGGTGGAAGGCCAGTTCGAGGGCGGCCGGGTGCAGATGCGTACCGTCGTTGATCAGCTCGACGGTGATCCGCTCGTCCTCCAGGAGCGCCGCGATCGGGCCCGGCGCGCGGTGGCCGAGGGGCGGCATCGCGTTGAAGAGGTGCGTGGCGACGGTGGCGCCCGCGTCGATGGCCTCCACGGTCTGCTCGTACGTCGCGTCGGTGTGCCCGATCGCGGCGATCACGCCCTGCTCGGCGAGCAGACGCACGGAGTCGATGCCGCCGGGGAGTTCGGTGGCGAGGGTGACCATCCTGGCCTTGCCGCGGGCCGCGTCGACGAGCTTGCGCACCTCGGCCGGCTCGGGGTCGCGCAGCAGCGTCTCGTCGTGGGCGCCCTTGCGGCACGGCGAGATGAACGGGCCCTCGAAGTGGATGCCCGCGATCTCGCCCTGCTCGGCCAGCTCGGAGAGCAGGCCCGCGCGCTGGATGAGGAAGTCCGTCTCGCCGGTCACGAACGACGGGACGACCGTCGTCGTGCCGTGCAGGCGGTGGGTGTGAATGCCCTTGAGGATCTCCTCGACGGTGCCGGAGGTGAAGGAGGCGCCGCCGCCGCCGTGGTTGTGCATGTCGACGAAGCCGGGCACCACCCAGTGGCCGGAGACGTCGACGGTCCCGGCGTCACCGGGAGCGCTCCCAGCGATCTTCGTGCCGTCGACGATGACGCGTCCGTCGGTGACGGTCCCGGTGGGCAGTACCACCCGGGCACCGGCGAGCACCTTTGCTGTGGCCATCAGGCGGATACCTCCGTGTTGTCGGCGTTGTCGGCGTTGTCGGCGTTGTCTGCGTTTTCTGGGTTGTCGGCGAGAAGATCCCAGGCGAGCAGGCCCGCGCCCAGGCATCCGGCGGTGTCCCCGAGGACGGCCGGGACGATCGTGGGGAGCGCCTGGAACGTCACGCGCTCCGCGACGGCCGCCCGCAGCGGTGTGAACAAGGTTTCCCCGGCCTCGGCGAGACCGCCACCGATGATCATGGTGCGCGGGTCCAGCAGGGTGAGCGCCATGACGAGTCCGTCGGCGAGCGCGTCCACGGCGTCCTGCCAGACCTTGGCGGCCATCGGGTCCCCGGCGTCGACGGCCCGCGCGCAGTCCGCCGCGGTGGCCTTCTCGTCGCCGCTCGCGGCCTGCCAGGCCAGCGTGACGGCGGACGCGGAGGCGTACCGCTCCAGACAGCCGCGCTGGCCGCAGCCGCAGGGCACCCCGCCGGGGCGCACGACGACATGGCCGATCTCGCCCGCCGAACCGTGCGCGCCGGGCTCGATGCGCCCGTCGATGCCGATGGCGCCCGCGATCCCGGTGCCCAGCGGCAGGAACAGGAACCGGTCGGCGTCCTTGCCCGCGCCGAGCCGGCCCTCGCCGAGCCCGCCGGTGCGCACGTCGTGGCCGAGCGCGACGGGAATGGAGCCGAGCCGCTCGCTCAGCAGGGCCCGCATCGGCACGTCCCGCCAGCCGAGGTTGGCGGCGAACACGGCGATGCCGCCCGCCTCGTCGACGACGCCCGGCACGGCGACGCCGGCGGCCACCGCGGGTCCGCCGAAGTGCTCCTCCCCGTACGCGCGCAGCTCGGCGGCGAAGCCGAGTATCGTCTCGACGACCGCGGCGGGGCCGCGCTCGCGCAGGGTCGCCCGGCGCGCCTGATGCAGCAGGGTGCCGTCCGCCCCGACCAGGGCGGCCTTCATTCCGGTGCCGCCCACGTCCAGGGCGATGACATGTTCCACGGGGCACAGTGTCTCGCGTACACCCGCGAGAGGTCTAGTCCATTCGCATGGATCTTGCGCGGATACCGCCCTGTTGCCGGAGCGAGATCTCGGTGGTGTAGACCTTGTGGTTCGGGCCTGGGGGACTCCCGGGCCCTCGCGACGTCACACGTGACACACATACGAGGGTGGGAACAGCGGTGCAGCGGCACATCACCGGTCTGATAGCGGCAGCGGCCGCACTGGGCATGGCGGGCACGCTCACCGCCTGCGGCGGCACGGACTCCGGCGACGTCACGCTGAAACTGGTCGCCGCCGACTACGGCGACTCCGGGGCCAACAGCTCCCAGAAGTACTGGGACAAGCTCGCGGCCGCGTACGAGAAGGACCACCCGAACGTCAAGGTCGACGTCGACGTCTACTCGTGGAACGACGTGGACGCCAAGGTCAAGAACATGGTCGCCGAGGGCCACGCCCCGGACATGGCGCAGATCGGCGCGTACGCGGACTATGCCGCGGCCGGCAAGCTCTACCCGGTCAGCGACCTGCTCAACGTCCCGACCCAGGCCGACTACCTGCCCCAGCTCTCCGACGCGGGCAAGGTCGACAGCACCCAGTACGGCATGCCGTTCGCCTCCTCCACGCGGCTGCTGTTCTACAACAAGAAGCTGTTCAAGGACGCCGGGATCACGCCGCCCACCACGTGGCCCGAGCTGGAGGCCGACGCCAAGGCGCTCAAGGCGGACGGGGTGAAGATCCCCTACGCGCTGCCGCTGGGCCGTGAGGAGGCCCAGGCCGAGACCATGATCTGGATGCTGAGCGGCGGCGACGGCTACACCGACGACGTCGGCTCCTACACCATCGACTCGAAGCAGAACGTCGCCACGTTCGACTGGCTGAAGAACGATCTCGTCGGCAAGGGCCTGACCGGCCCCACCGCACCCGGCGAGCTCAACCGGGCCACCGCCTTCGCCGCGTTCGCCAAGGGCGAGGTCGGCATGCTCAACGGCCACCCCACGCTGATGCGGATGGCCGCGAAGCAGGGCGTCGACTTCGGCACCGTGCCGCTGCCGGGGCCGGACGGGCAGGCCAGGTCCACCATGGGCGTCGCCGACTGGATGATGGCGTTCAAGCAGAACGGCCACGGCAAGGAGGTCGGCGACTTCCTCAACTACGTCTACAGCGAGAAGAACGTCCTGGAGTTCTCCCGCGAGTACGACCTGCTGCCGGTCACCAACAGCGCCTCCGAGGCCATGCTGGGCGCCCAGGAGGACAAGAAGCTCTGGCCGTTCCTGGAGAGCCTCGACAGCTCCGAGATCTACCCCGTCGGCAAGACGTCCTGGGCGTCGGTCAGCGCCGACATCAAGGACCAGATCGGCTCCGCGGTCTCCGCGAACAGCAGCGCGGGCGCCGTGCTCGGCCGGATCCAGAACCAGGCGGCGGCCGCCGAGGCCGCCGAGTAGCGTGGCGGGCATGGAGACCCCACCCCCTCTCGACGAACGCGAGCGCGCGGTGCTCGCGTTCGAGGGGCGCGGGTGGGAGTCGCCGGGCGCCAAGGAGCGGGCGATCCGCGAGGAGCTGGAGCTGGCGCCCGTGCGCTACTACCAGCTGCTGAACGCGCTGCTGGACGACCCCCGGGCGCTGCGGTTCGCCCCGGTGACGGTGAACCGGCTGCGACGGGTGCGGGACAGCAAGCGCCGCGAGCGTTGAACCCGGTCGGCCGCGGAGTCCCCGCGGCCCCACGACGCCGGGGCCGCGGTTAAGGTCGGTCGCATGGTGAGCCCCCAGAACGACCTCTGGACCCCGACCACCTCCGCCGGGCGCGACGGCCTGGCCGCGATCGTCGCCCGGCCCTCCAGGGCCGTCGTCGCCCTCGATTTCGACGGGACGCTGGCGCCGATCGTCGCCGACCCCGAGCAGGCCCGCGCGCACCCCGACGCGGTACCGGCGCTCGCCGCGCTGGCACCCCGGGTCGCCTCGGTCGCCGTCGTCACCGGGCGGCCGGCCGGTGTCGCGGTCCGGCACGGCGGGTTCGCGGGCGTCCCGGGCCTGGAGCACCTCGTCGTCCTCGGGCACTACGGCGCCGAGCGCTGGGACGCCGTCACCGGCACCGTTCGGGCCCCCGCGCCGCACCCCGGGGTCGCCGCGGTCCGCGCCGAACTCCCGGGCGTCCTCGCCGAGTCCGGCCTGTGGCACGACACGTACGTGGAGGAGAAGGGCCGGGCCGTCGCGGTCCACACGCGCCGCGCGAGCGACCCGCAGGGCGCGTTCGAGACGCTGCGCGCACCCCTGGCCGCGCTCGCCGCCCGGCACGGCCTCATGGTGGAACCGGGCCGGATGGTCCTGGAACTGCGCCCGCCCGGCGTCGACAAGGGCGTGGCACTCACCGAGTACGTACGGGAGATCGGCGCCGAGTCCGTTCTCTACGCGGGTGACGATCTCGGCGACCTTCCCGCGTTCACGGCGGTCGAGAAGTTGCGGGAGGAAGGGGTGCCGGGCGTACTCGTCGCCGCGGATACGGTGATCGCGGAGTTGGGGGAGCGGGCGGATCTGGTGCTGGACGGGCCCGCCGGGGTGGTGGCCCTGCTGGAGCACCTCGGCCGGTCTGCCGGAGCCTGAAAGCGTTCATTGTCGACCGCGGGCCCGGTGGGGGCCGGTCGCGCAGTTCCCGCGTCTCAGGGGCGCGGGGAACTGCGCGGCCGGCCACGATGGCGCGGTACTCGCCGACGAAGCGGCGACCACCAACGGCGACAGGCCCCCGAACCTCAGCCCCGCAGCGCGTCCAGCTGATCCAGGAACCACTGCCCGGGCGGCAACGCGGTCCCCGCGGCAGCGAGCCGCTTCGTGCGCTCCGCCCGCTCGTCCTCCGCCATGTCGAGCGCAGCGCCGAGCGCCGCCGACGTCGCGCCGACGTCATACGGGTTCACGACCAGCGCGTCCTCGCCCAGCTCCTCGTACGCGCCCGCTTCGCGGGAGAGCACCAGCACGCACCCCGCGTCGGAGACGACCGGCACCTCCTTCGCGACGAGGTTCATGCCGTCGCGGATCGGGTTGACCAGGGCCACGTCCGCGAGCCGGTACGCCGCGAGCGAGCGCGCGAAGTCGTCCTTGACATGCAGTACGACCGGCGTCCAACCAGCCACCCCGAAGCGGGAGTTGATGGAATCGGCGACGCGCGACACCTCGTCCGTGTAGTCGCGGTACACGCTGAGGTCCTGGCGCGAGGGGTACGCGAACGCGACGTGCACCACGTTCTCCCGCAGCTCGGGCCGGGTTTCGAGGAGCAGCTCGTAGGCGCGCAGGCCGCGCACGATGTTCTTCGACAGCTCGGTGCGGTCCACCCGCACGATCACCTTGCGGTCCGGGCCCACCTGTTCCCGCAGCGCGGCGAGACGCTCCTCGACATCCGCGCGGCTCGCGCGCTCCCGCAGGAAGTCGGCGTCGGCGCCGAGACCGTGCACCCCGATCCGGGTTCCCGACGTGCCCCCGAGGATCCGCGTACAGCAGTCGGTGAACGCGTCCGCCCAGCGCCGGGTCAGGAAGGCCAGCCGGTCCGCGCCGAGCATTCCCTTCAGGAGCTGCTCGGCGATGTCGTCGGGCAGCATCCGGAAGTAGTCGACGGGCGCCCAGGGCGTGTGCGAGAAGTGCCCGATGCGCAGATCGTCGCGGAGTTCGCGCAGCATGCCGGGCACCAGGGCCAGGTGGTAGTCCTGCACGACCACGGTGGCGCCCGGCGCGGCCTCCTCGGCGAGGGCCTCGGCGAACGCCCGGTTGTACGCCTCGTACGACGCCCACTGGCGGCGGAACTCCGGGCCGAACGACGGCTCCAGAGGCGTCTGGTACAGCATGTGGTGCACGAACCACAGCACCGAGTTCGCGATGCCGTTGTACGCGTCCGCGTGCACGTCCGCGTCGATGTCCAGCATCCGCACGCCCGGTTCGGAGACTCCGCGCCGGACGGCCTCCCGGTCGCCGTCGGTGAGCGCCGCGCACACCCACAATTTGTCGTCGACGACGCTCAGCGCGGACACCAGTCCGCCGCCGCCGCGCTTCGCCTCGATCGTGGCGCCGTCGTCACCGTCCCCGACGACGTAGGAGACGGGGCCGCGGTTGGACGCGACGAGAACCTCAGCAGCACCAAGAGTGGAAGCCATACGGGCACGCTAGCCCGGCTCACCCGGGTTCAAACGTACGGCCGGACCCCGTCAGGGGTCCGGCCGTATACGACGCCCTCAGGAGCGGGTCATGCGAAGCGCGTCATCCCCTGCGGCTGCGCGCTGCCGCGAGGGCCAGGGCGCCGAGCCCGCACAGTGCTGCGGCGAGCCCGCCGTACAGCAGGGCGTGCGACCCCTCGGAGCCCGTCGCGGCCAGTTCGGGACCGTGCGACGGTGACTGCGACGGCGCGGGGCGGGCCTGCTGGCGCCGGGGGACGATCACCGCGGTGCACGGGTCGTCGCCGCCACCACGGGCACGGGTCGAGCAGTTGGTCTTCACCACGTCACCGGAGACCGGGATGACGAGGACCTTGCCGGGCGTGCAGGAGACCCGCACGTTCCACTTGATGACGACCTTGCCGTGGGCGGGCACGTCGCCGTTCCAGTAGAAGGCCGAGCCCTTTTTGGTGATGGTGCCCCTGCCGGCGGTCGGGGTGCCGACGGCTGACTTCGACGGCCAGTGGATCCGCGCGTTCTTGCGCGGGTGCGCGCTCTTGTTACGGATGGTGATGGTGTCGCGGATCGTGGCGCACGGGGGCGGGGTCGTGGTGGACGGCCGCTCCACGACCTCGATCGGCGGGACGGGCGCGCGCGGCTTCTCGATGACCGGGGTCGTCCCGCAGTTCGGGTCGCCGGAGTCGTCCTCGCAGTTGGTGCGCGGGGTGTCGGCGATCACGTTGTTGGTCAGCTTGCCGTCGCCGCTGAGCGGGTCGTGGAGCGTGACGCTGTAGGTGATCTTCGCGGTCTGCCCGGCGGGCACGTCCCCGCGCCAGTTCAGCTTCGGCGAGGCGTAGGTGACGTCGCCGATGGTGGCCTCGGCGTCGCCGTTGTACGTGGCGTCGTCCAGCACGTCGCCGAGGTCGTCGCTGAGCTTGGCGCCCGGGTAGTCGACCTCGCCGATGTTCTCGGCGGTGATCGTGTACGTGACCCTGCCGCCCGGCGCGACCTTCTTCGGCGCGGCGCTCTTCTTGATCTCCAGGTCGGGGACCGGCACGGAGAAGGCCAGCGCCGAGGGCACGTAGGTGTCGCCCCGGGTGCGGAACGTCAGATCGGCGGAGGTGGAGCCCGGCGGCAGCGCGGCCGACGGGATGACGGCCTGCTTCGCGTCGATGCTGAAGTTGTTGTGGTCGGCCGGGTCGAGGGCGCCGTCGGCGTGGCTGTCGAAGAAGTTGTTGGTGCCGCCGCCCTCGGGGTCCGCGATCCGCCGGCCGTTGACCAGGAACTGGTCGCCCGCCACGTTCGCGTCGCCCTCGTACGCCGTGACACTGGCGCGCACGTCGCCGCCGCCGGCCCGGTAGAAGTCGTCGATGGAGATCGTGGTGTCCGGGTCCTTGGACTGCTGCACCACGTGGCCGCCGTAGACGTAGACGTTGCGGCGGGTGGGCGCGTACTCGCTGTCCGGGCTGTCGTACTTGTAGACGACGGTCAGCGACCAGCCGCCGACGCAGCCCTTGCCGGTGGGCGCCCAGACGTCGCCGACCGCGACGGGTACCTCGACGCCGGTGGCGACGCCGGAGAACAGCGAGGTGATGTCGGACTCGGCCGTGTAGTAGTGCGGGCCGCCGACCCCGGCCGGGGTGCGCACCGCGTTCTGGACGGTGACGGGGGACTCGGTGCCGCCGTCCACGGCCACCAGGGGCCGCTGGGTGAGCGGGTCGCCGGCCGGTGAGGTGGCGAGGCCGGCGGTGTCGCAGCGCTGGATCTGGTTGCGGCCGAGCTTGTACGTGCCGTCGTTGCCGCCCCAGAAGAGGCGGGCGTAGGCGACCGTGGCGCCGGGCGGGACGGTCACCTTGCCGGTGGAGGAGTTCAGGGCCGTCGAGCCGAACCCGGCCGTGTCCGCGTACCGCATGTCGAACTGGTTGTTGTTCTCCGACGTGGTTCCGGCCTGCGCGTTCTTGCAGCGCGTCGCGTCGGCCTCGGGCGTGGCCGGGCATTGCAGCACGGTGTTGCCGAACGTGATGAAGTCGCCGTAGAGGGCTTCCTCGTAGCGCTTGGCGAACGGTTCGACGACGACCGCCGAGGCGGGAGCGGCCGCCGCGAGGAGTGTCGCGGCGGCCGTCGCTGTCGCGGCGAGTGCCGCCATGCCCTTGAGATGTCTAAGCCACATAAGTGGGCAATCTAGGCAATAAGCATG
This sequence comes from Streptomyces sp. NPDC050264, assembly GCF_040655895.1. Lineage (NCBI taxonomy): Bacteria > Bacillati > Actinomycetota > Actinomycetes > Kitasatosporales > Streptomycetaceae > Streptomyces > Streptomyces sp. NPDC050264. Next base: position 319,881 of record NZ_JBFAKV010000004.1, on the reverse strand, counting down.
ATGATCCCGTGATTACGCCACGCGACGCTCCGCATACTCACCGATCTCGGTCATCGGGGGCCGCTCCTCCGTGTCCACCGGGTACGTCCTCGGCTCGAAGCCGTGCTCGCCGCGCTCGAACTGGGTGAGTACGGGCCGCACCAGATGGCCGCGCGCCAGCCGCAGCTGCGCCGTGCGGTAGATCGCCGTGGCCATCCGCCCGAGCGCCTGCCCGTCCTGGTGCCGGTGCTTGCGCACCCCGACGTCGACCTGGGCCAGCGCGTCCAGGCCCACGGTGTGCAGCGCGTCCACGAGCAGCCCCAGCTCGACGCCGTACCCGACGGGGAACGGCAGCCGCTCCAGGAGCGACCTGCGGGCCGCGTACTCGCCGCCCAACGGCTGGACGAATCCGGCCAGTTGGGGCCAGTGCAGATTGAGGACCGGGCGGGCCATCAGCTCCGTGACGCGACCGCCCTGCCCCGCGGCCCCGTCCAGCGGGCGGTCGTACATGGCCTTCACGAAGTCCACGTCCGGTTCGGTGAGCAGCGGTCCGACGATCCCGGTGACGAAGTCCGCCGAGAACTCCTTCAGGTCCGCGTCGACGAAGCACACGATGTCGCCGGACGTGACGAACAGGGAACGCCACAGCACCTCGCCCTTGCCGGGCCGGGCCGGGATGCGCGGCAGGATCGTGTCCCGGTGCACGACGCGCGCCCCGGCCGCCGCGGCGACCTCGGAGGTGCGGTCCGTGGAACCGGAGTCCACGACCACCAGCTCGTCGACGAGCGGTACCGCCTCCGTCATCAGCTCGCGCCGGATCGCGGTGACGATGGCGCCGACCGTCTCCTGCTCGTCGAGCGCGGGCAGCACCACGCTCACCTTCTGGCCGGATGCCCGCTTCGCGGCGATCAGCTGCTGCGGCGGGCGGTCGGCCACGGACCAGGAGCGCCTGCTCAGCCAGTGTTCGACTTCTTCCAGCACGGTCTGTGGCTCCTCAGCGGCGGGGCGGTATCGGTGGATGTGATCCATCTCGCGGTTCGGACGACTATCTCAAGGGTCCGGGCCTTCGGTTACAGTCTTGAACAAGGCCGGTGACCATCGCATGTCGGGGTCACCGCCACATAACCGCTCCACATAATCGAATACCGCTCATCCAGAGGGGCAGAGGGATACGGCCCGTTGAAGCCCCGGCAACCCTCCAGCCGGTCTCGTACGCACATCGAAGTGCGCCCGCGAGGCTCCCGGCTCGGGAAGGTGCCAAATCCGTCTCGTGGCGAGATGCGCCGCGAGGAAGATGAGGAGAAAGGGCCTCGCCTCTCATGGCTGTACAGACTGTCGCCACTACCGACGCCGCCACGGACACCACCGCGAAGACCGTCGATCTGGGCCCCGCGTCCGGCCTCTCCTGCCGCGAGTGCGGCACCAGGTTCGAGCTCGGGCCGATCTTCGCCTGCGTCGAGTGTTTCGGGCCTCTGGAAGTCGCGTACGACCTGCCCGTCGGCGACCCTGAGGCGCTCCGCAAGCAGATCGAGGCGGGCCCGGCCAACCTCTGGCGCTACGCCCCCCTGCTGCCCGTCCCGGCCGACGTCGCCGAGAAGCCGAACCTGAACCCCGGCTGGACCAAGCTCGTCAAGGCCGACAACCTCGCCCGTGAACTCGGCGTCGAGCAGGGCAAGTTGTTCGTCAAGGACGACTCCGGCAACCCCACGCACTCCTTCAAGGACCGCGTCGTCGCGCAGGCCATCGAGGCCGCGCGCGCCTTCGGCTTCACCACCCTCTCCTGCTCCTCGACGGGCAACCTGGCCGGCGCCGTGGGCGCCGCCGCCGCCCGCGCCGGCTTCCGCTCGTGCGTGTTCATCCCGCACGACCTGGAGCAGGGCAAGGTCGTCATGGCCAGTGTCTACGGCGGTGACCTCGTCGCCATCGAGGGCAACTACGACGACGTGAACCGCTTCTGCTCCGAGCTCATCGGCGACCCGCTGGGCGAGGGCTGGGGCTTCGTGAACGTGAACCTGCGCCCGTACTACGGCGAAGGCTCCAAGACCCTCGCCTACGAGATCTGCGAGCAGCTCGGCTGGCGGCTGCCGGACCAGCTGGTCATCCCGATCGCGTCCGGCTCGCAGTTCACGAAGATCGACAAGGGGCTGCAGGAGCTGATCAAGCTCGGGCTCGTCGAGGACAAGCCGTACAAGCTGTTCGGCGCCCAGGCCGAGGGCTGCTCGCCGGTCTCCGTCGCCTACAAGGGCGGCCACGACGTCGTCCGTCCGCAGAAGCCCGACACCATCGCCAAGTCGCTCGCCATCGGCAACCCGGCCGACGGTCCGTACGTCCTGGACATCGCGCGCCGCACCGGTGGCGCGGTGGAGGACGTGAACGACGAGCAGGTCGTCGACGCGATCAAGCTGCTCGCGCAGACCGAGGGCATCTTCGCGGAGACGGCGGGCGGGGTGACGGTCGGCGTCACGAAGAAGCTCATCGAGGCCGGCCTCATCGACCCGTCCCTGACGACGGTCGTCCTGAACACGGGTGACGGTCTGAAGACGCTGGACGCCGTCGCGGAGTCCTCGCAGGCCACGGCGACGATCCGGCCGTCGCTGGACGCGTTCCGCGCCGCCGGCCTCGACCACTGAGCCACCCGAACCCGTAGCACCGACGAACCTGTAGCACCGGGAGGCACCCAGCCATGAGCGTCAACGTCCGCATCCCCACCATCCTGCGCACCTACACCGGCGGACAGGCCGAGGTGAGCGCCGAGGGCGCCACCCTCGGCGATGTCATCGCCGACCTGGAGAAGAACCACACCGGGATCGCCGCCCGCGTCCTCGACGACCAGGGCAAGCTGCGCCGCTTCGTGAACGTCTACGTCAACGACGACGACGTCCGCTTCGAGCAGGGCCTCGGCACGGCGACGCCGGACGGCGCCGGCGTGTCGATCATTCCCGCCGTCGCCGGCGGCTGATCTTTCGCTGTTCCACACAGAGTTACTCGAATTGCCCCCTCCGCGAGAGAAGCGGAGGGGGCAATTCTGCTTGGTTGAGCGCGGTACAGTTGGGGAAGCTGCTTCGTTCCCCCGTTTGGTGCATGACGGGTGCATATGAATTCTCGCTCTCGACGCGACAAGAAGCAGCCAAAGTGCCCAGCCCATTCGGGCCTTTTATGGCATTTGCGCGGCCCGACTTGCCCTGGGTTCCGGTGAGTTGGCCCGGTTTCCCCGATCGTGTCTGCCCAGAATTCTCGTCCGATTGACCTGTTGCAGAGGGCAGTTGGGCAGATACATTCAGCCGCGGTCGACGCGTTCCGGCGCACACCCCCACCCAATGGGGAGGGTGAGGTCTGACCCGGATCCGCGAAGTGCGGATCTGTGCAAGGGCCAGTAATAGGGGAGTTAGGCATGGCTCAGGGCACCGTCAAGTGGTTCAACGCGGAGAAGGGGTACGGCTTCATCGCGGTCGACGGTGGTGCGGATGTATTCGTCCACTACAGCGCGATTCAGATGGACGGCTACCGCACCCTCGAAGAGGGTCAGCGAGTTGAATTCGAGATCTCGCAGGGCCAGAAGGGGCCACAGGCCGACATGGTCCGCCTGGCCGCCGCCGGCTGAAGCGCGTCGCGACTGACTGCAGGCTTCGTACGAGACGAAGGGTCCGCGTCCCCACCAGGGGCGCGGGCCCTTCGTGCTGCGCGCGCCCCCGCCGGATCCGTGGTAGCCGCTCGCGCCCGCCCGTCGCCCGACCGTCACCCCTCATCGATCCCGCTTCGCAGGAGCACCTTGCACTCACCGGGGTCGAGTGCTAATCATTGGGCTTAGCACTCTCCCAGTGAGAGTGACAGAACTTGGATCGGGTCGGTGAGGCCCGCAGGCCGGGTGGGGCAAGGAACCACAAGGGCTGCAGGCCGTCCGTCGCGGGCACCAGCGCGGTCCGTTTGCTTGCTTTTCCACCCCGTCCGGGAGGACCACTTCACATGGCCAAGATCATCGCGTTCGACGAGGAGGCACGGCGCGGCCTCGAGCGCGGCATGAACCAGCTCGCCGACGCCGTCAAGGTGACCCTGGGCCCCAAGGGTCGCAACGTCGTCCTCGAGAAGAAGTGGGGCGCCCCCACGATCACCAACGATGGTGTCTCCATCGCCAAGGAGATCGAGCTCGAGGACCCGTACGAGAAGATCGGCGCCGAGCTGGTCAAGGAGGTCGCGAAGAAGACGGACGACGTCGCCGGTGACGGCACGACGACCGCGACCGTCCTGGCCCAGGCCCTCGTTCGCGAAGGCCTTCGCAACGTGGCCGCCGGTGCCAACCCGATGGCCCTCAAGCGTGGCATCGAGAAGGCCGTCGAGGCCGTCTCCGCCGCTCTGCTCGAGCAGGCCAAGGACGTGGAGACCAAGGAGCAGATCGCTTCTACGGCCTCCATCTCCGCCGCCGACACCCAGATCGGCGAGCTCATCGCCGAGGCCATGGACAAGGTCGGCAAGGAAGGCGTCATCACCGTCGAGGAGTCCCAGACCTTCGGTCTGGAGCTTGAGCTCACCGAGGGTATGCGCTTCGACAAGGGCTACATCTCGGCGTACTTCGCCACCGACATGGAGCGCATGGAGTCGTCGCTCGACGACCCGTACATCCTGATCGTCAACTCGAAGATCGGCAACGTGAAGGACCTCCTTCCGCTGCTCGAGAAGGTCATGCAGTCCGGCAAGCCGCTGCTGATCATCGCCGAGGACGTCGAGGGCGAGGCCCTGTCGACCCTGGTCGTCAACAAGATCCGTGGCACCTTCAAGTCCGTCGCCGTCAAGGCCCCGGGCTTCGGTGACCGCCGCAAGGCCATGCTCGGCGACATCGCCATCCTCACCGGTGGCACCGTCATCTCCGAGGAGGTCGGCCTCAAGCTGGAGAACGCCGGTCTCGACCTGCTCGGCCGCGCCCGCAAGGTCGTCATCACCAAGGACGAGACCACGATCGTCGACGGCTCCGGTGAGAGCGACCAGGTCCAGGGTCGCGTCAACCAGATCCGTGCCGAGATCGAGAACTCGGACAGCGACTACGACCGCGAGAAGCTGCAGGAGCGCCTGGCGAAGCTCGCCGGCGGTGTCGCGGTCATCAAGGCCGGTGCCGCGACCGAGGTCGAGCTCAAGGAGCGCAAGCACCGCATCGAGGACGCCGTTCGCAACGCGAAGGCGGCCGTCGAGGAGGGCATCGTCGCCGGTGGTGGCGTGGCCCTGCTGCAGGCCTCCGCGGTGTTCGAGAAGCTCGAGCTCCAGGGTGACGAGGCGACCGGCGCCAACGCCGTGAAGCTCGCGCTCGAGGCCCCGCTCAAGCAGATCGCCGTCAACGGTGGTCTCGAGGGTGGCGTCGTCGTGGAGAAGGTGCGCAACCTGGCCGTCGGCCACGGTCTGAACGCCGCCACGGGTGAGTACGTCGACATGATCGCCGAGGGCATCCTCGACCCGGCGAAGGTGACCCGCTCTGCTCTGCAGAACGCCGCCTCCATCGCCGCGCTGTTCCTCACCACCGAGGCCGTCATCGCCGACAAGCCGGAGAAGGCCGCCCCCGGCGGCGCTCCGGGCGGCATGCCGGGCGGTGACATGGACTTCTGAGCCGGTCACCGACCTGGTTCAGCTCGTCTGTTCGTTCCGAGGGCGGTACCTCCTCTTCACGAGGGGGTGCCGCCCTCGGGCGTTTCCCGGCGCCCCGGTGAATCCTCCTTGTCGGCCCGATGATCACGGGTTATGGTCCCCGGGCCTATGTCAGGCATATGTCAGGGGATCGGGGCCGGTGGGGGACATGGAAGACGATGGGGACAGATCCGAAAAGGACGTCAATATCTGGGGGCAGGCGATAGCGGCCGTCGCCGTGGTCGCGGCGCTCGGCCTCGCACTGATGACGCTCGGGGAGACGTCGTCGGGGGAGAGTGAGCCGAAGGCGGCCACGTGCTCGGGCGGGGAGTCCGAGAAGGCCGAGAAGGCGGCGGGGCGGGTCTCCGGCGCCCAGCTGTGTTCGGTGCTGAACCGGCGGGACCTCGCCGAACTGCTCGGCACCCCGACGGAGATCCCCAAGACCGCGTCGGGCGGCGGGGGTTCGGTCAAGATGGCCGGTGGCCGCGAGATCCCCACGCCGTCGGCGGAGGTCCAGTTCGAGACGTACACGGTCACCCTGGAGGGCACCTACGACGGCCACCCGGTCGGCGACACCGCCGCTCTCCTCGGGGACACCCAGAAGGACCGGAGGTTCCTCGGCCGCCGCGCGGTCCTCTACTCGGACCGCACCATCAGCATCCGCTTCCGCCTCGACGGCAGCGATTCGAGCAGCGGTCCCGGTGTCCCGGTGCGCGTCCTGTCGGTGGCGCAGGACGCCGCGGACAAGGGCGGTTCCTTCGAGCTGGCGCTGTGGCGCGAGGACGGCGCCGTGCCGGACGACACGGTGCTGATGCAGGTCGCCGAGCAGGTGCTGCCGACGATTCCGGGGTTCTCGCCCCACTCGTGACGGGCCGGACTCCAGGGCCGTTCGAAAATTTCTTCCCGTGGGTGTCAACCGGCGGCGGGCCGTCAGGTCTATAGATCACGACAGCACGGCAGGGGAGCACGGGGAGCACGGCAGTGACCGCAGAGGAGTTCGAGGAGTTCTACGCCCACGCGGTCGGGCGCCTCACCGGGCAGCTGTATGTGATGCTCGGCGACGCGCAGGAGGCGCAGGACGTCGTACAGGAGGCGTTCGTGAAGGCGTGGAGCCGACGCGGACGGCTCGACCGGGAGGCCGCGCCCGAGGCGTGGATACGGACCGTGGCCTGGCGGCTCGCGGTGCGCCGCCGCAAGGGGCTGCGGCGCAGCGAGCAGGCCTGGCTGCGGCACGGCGGGGCGCCGCCCGTCGGAGCGCCCGAGCCCGGGTCCGTCGTGCTCGTCGGCGCGTTGAAGGAGCTCTCCGCGCAGCAGCGCAGGGTCGTGGCCCTGCACTACATCTGCGATCTGTCCGTCGAGCAGATAGCGGGCGAGACCGGGCTCTCCACCGGCACCGTGAAGACCCATCTGTCCCGGGGCCGGGCCGCGCTGGCCGACCGTATGCAGGACCCTCGCGCGCAGGAGGCGCACCGTGACTGAAGCCCGCGACGAGCCCGGCCTTGCCGAGGCGCTCAAGGAACTGGCCGCGTCCGGGCAGCGGGGGGCCGTGCCCCGGCCCGGACCGGTGATCCGGGCCCGCGGCGACCGGCTGCGGCGCCGCCGGTTCACTGTCGCCGCGGCCGCCGCGGTCGTGCTGTGCGCCGGCACGGGCGGGGCCGTGGCCACCGGGCTCATGACGGACGGGCCGCGCACGGTGCAGCCCGCCGACACCACCGGCGATCCGCGGCCCGCGCCGTCCTCGGGCCCGCCGTCCACGCCGCCCGAGTCCCCCTCGTCGACGCCTTCGTCGACGTCGACGGCGTCCTCAGCGTCCTCGGGGTCGTATCCGCCGGGTTCGGTGCGGACGTCGCCGCCGCCGACCAGTCGGGGGGCGACCGCGTCCACCGGCACGCCGACGAACGCGCCCACCCCTTAGACCCGCCCCCACAGCCCCAGACCTGAGCGACCGGCCGCGCACGCGTGACGCGCCGCCGGACGGTCCCGCACGACCGGAAACGGAGCCTCCGTATGCCCACGGCCCTCCTCGACATACCCCCAGCACCACCCGCACCCCCTCAACCCGCCGTGCCACGCGGCCCGTTGAGATGGCTGAGCGCCCTCGACCGGACGGTCCTGCGGACGTATCTGCTCACCCGGCTCGGGCTTCTCGTGACGGCGTACTGCGTGGCCCGGCTGTTCCCCGGCAGGCCGGACGCCAAGCAGGCGCGGCCCCTGCTCTCGGTGTGGCAGCAGTGGGACTGGACGCATTACCGGACCATCGCCGAGCACGGGTACTTCCACACCGACAACTCCGAGGCGTTCTTCCCCGGGTTCCCGCTGGTGCTGCGTGCCGTCCACCTCGTCGTGCCGGACTGGACGGTCGCGGGGCTGCTCATCTCGTTCGTGTCGGGCGCGATCGCCGTACGGGCCCTCGCCCGGATCGCCGGAGGACCGGTCGGCACCCGTGCGGTGCTGCTCCTGCTGCTCTCGCCCTGCGCGGTGTTCCTGGCCGCCGGATACACCGAGTCGCTGTTCCTCGCGCTCGCCCTGCCCGCGTGGCTCGCGGCGCGGCGCGGCAACTGGGCCCTCGCGGGGACACTCGCCGCCGGGGCGACCGCCGTACGGGTCAGCGGGCTCTTCCTCGCGGCTGCGCTGCTGGTGGAGTTCCTCGTGGCGCGCGGCGGGAGCCGGGAGTGGCGGCGGCTGCCGTGGCTGGCGCTGCCCGCGGTGCCGGTGCTCGCGTACACGGCGTACCTGCACGCCAGGACCGGTGACTGGATGGCGTGGAAGCACGCGCAGGAACGCGGCTGGTACCGCGCGTTCCATCCGCCGTGGGAGGCGTGGGCGCACACCTGGGGCGCCGCCTTCGACGGGACGTACGCCACCGGGTACGCGCTCATGTGCCAGGCCGAACTGCTGGCCATGCTGCTCGGCCTCGGGCTCCTCGCCCGGCTGCTGCGCGGCCGCCGCTGGGCCGAGGCCCTGTACGTCGCACTGACCTTGTGGGCGCTCGGCACGTCCTACTGGTATACGTCGGTGCCGCGCGCGACGCTGCTGTGGTGGCCGCTGTGGGCGGGCCTGGCCGCGTGGTCGCTGCGCAGCCCGCGGGTGACGTACGTCCTGCTGTGCGTCCTGGCCCCGCTGTCCACGCTGTACGCGGTGGCGTTCCTGTCGGGGCGCTGGGCCGGCTAGCGGCGCCGGAGCGGGGACTCCTCGTAGCTGCCCCAGGCGTCGCGGCCGGCCTGGGCCGCGCTCTGGGCCGCCGTCTGCGCCTGGTGCAGGGTCCTGGACGCCAGTTCGGCGGGCGGCATGCTCCAGCTTCCGGTCCAGCTGCGGCCCGCGCGGGCGAGCTCGTAGACCAGTACGCCGACGCCCGCCGCGGCGAGAAGCATGCCGGCCCCGGTCAGTGCGGCGCCGGTGACGAGGCGCCGCTGGTCGGGGCGGAACTCGGTCCAGGAGATCTTCGAAAGGGTGCTCTCAGCCATGGGGCCAGGATGCGGGAGGGCAGGGCGGGGCGCATGTGGAGCGGGGCCGACGCGATTCAATCGGCGTAGTCCTGGAGTTCCTCGGTGTCCAGGGTGAAGCCGACGGGGTCGGGCAGGGGGACCGTCGCACCGTACGGATATGTGGGGCGTTGCTGGTATGTGCCGTTCTTCGGCTCGCTGAACACGGTGAGGGTGTCGCTGTCGCGTTCGACCAGGAGGTAGACCGGGATGTCCGCTTCTGCGTAGCCGATGGGCTTCTCGACGCGGTCCCGGCTGTTGGTGTCGTCGTCGTGAGACGTGATCTCGACGACCATGAGGACGCCCTCCCGGCCGTCCCACTCGCCCTGCCCGACGAAGTGCTTCCGCGGTGCGAGCGCTCCGTCCGTCCGTGCCCGCCCCCTGTGGTACGCCTCTGTCTTCAGGCCGGTTTCCGGGTAGAGGCGCAGGCCGGGCCGGTGCCGCATGCACTGTTCAAGCCGCCACATGAAGATTTCGCGGTGGTTGCCGTCGGGCATGGCCTTGACCTCAAGCCTTCCGTTGATGAATTCGAGCCGCACTGTCTCCGGCGCATGGCGCTCGATCTCCTCGAAGTCCTCGACGGACATCTGGGCCTCGTCAGCGGTGCTGTGGGTCATGGGGTCGCCTCCTCCCCTGCATCGTGCCCCGCTTCCGGCACGTGTGAGCGAAGCGCTCATACCCGTGTCCCTTCCCGGCCGTACGACATCGCCCTGCGCACCTCCGCCGCGTGGGAGCGGACCGATTCCGGAGTCAGGGGGGCGGGCGCTCTGTAGGTGGGGCGTACGCCTCGGCACAGGTCGCAGAAGCCGTCGGGCAGGGCCTCGGGGTGGCCGGGCGCTCCACATTTGCCGCACTCGATGAGGCGCAGGATCGGGCGGGTCGCGACGGGGGCCGGTGGCGGCAGCTTGTCGACGAGGCGGCGGTGCAGCAGGGCGGCGGGGCTGTGGACCGGTACGGGCAGACCGGCCGTCAGCGCGCGCAGCAGGTCGTCCTCCGTCGCACCACGCGCGAACCAGCGCTCCGTCTCCGGCGCGAGCCGTGCGCATTCGGCTGCGGACAGCGCCAGCGCGGGGGCGGTGCGGCCGAGCGCCGCCAGGAGGAGCAACGCCCGTGTGCGGGTGGGGCGTTGAGTTGGTTCGGGTTCGTCGGGGGTCGCTTCCGGTACGTCGCCCATCGCGTACGCCGTCCACCACGTGTCGCCGCGCGCCGTACGCGAGAACCAGGTGCGTGTCACCCAGCGTGCGCTCCCCGAACCATGCACGTGTTCCCGGCCGCGCCTCAAGTGGCCCGCGCGCTGGAGGTTGTTGAGAGCCGTCCGCATCGCCGCCTGGCCGTACGGGAGGCAGGTGGAGAGCAGCTTCACCGAGATGTCGGAGCCGTCGGGCAACCGGTCGATGAACCCGGCGATGTGCGCTTCGCGGTCCGGGAGGTGGGCGAAGTCGTGGCCGGTTCGGCGGAGTTCGTCCGGCGCGGAGCGTTTGCCGTAGCCCGGGTTGGCCATTGGATGCGGTGAGGTGGGGGCAGCACTAAAGTGGGCGTCAGCCACGAGATCTCCTGGTGGATTTCGGTGGTCAGGCCCCCGTCCCGGTGTTGGCGCACCGGCGGGGGTCGTTCGGTTATCGGGCACGTTAGAGCGTCGTCACCCTGCGTGGCAAGCCGGTGCCGGAAAGTGTCCGGCTTTCCCAACGCGCAGGGAGGGTGGGTGGGTTGAGACCCACCACCCAATCCTTGAAAGCAGGGCTCGCGGCTCGGAGCTTGAGCCTCGGGTCAGCTGCGCCGCAGGTCGGCGATGAACGCGGACCAGGTCTCCGCCCGGAGCACGAGCTTCGGGCCGTCGGGGTTCTTGGAGTCGCGGACCGGGACGAGTCCGGGGTGGTCGGTGGTGAATTCGAGGCAGTTGTTGCCCTCGCCGCCGCTGTATGTGGACTTGCGCCAGACCGCCGAGGTGAGATCAGGCTCGGGGTTAGTGATCTTCATGGGCGTAATCCTCTGCCACTGAGGCGATCAGGGCCAGGGACTGCTTCGGAGTGAGCGCGTTGGCCCTGAGCAGATCGTAGGACAGCTGGTGGCGGGTGAGGGTGGCCGGATCGTCCAGCAGTCGGCCCGTGGTGGGGGCTTCGATCAGGGTGAGCGGTGGTGCGTCGTCGAAGTACATGAGTTTGAGCGAGCCGTGCAGCGAGGCGTGGCCGCCCGCGGCGAACGGGAGTACTTGTACGACGGCCCTGCGCCTGCGCATCAGGTCCGCGATGTGGCGCAGGTTCGCCGCCATCACGGTGGGCCCGCCGACCGGTCGGCGGAGCGCCGCCTCGTCCAGAACGACCCACAACAACGGGGTTGTTGGATTGTCGAGGAGGCGTGCCCGTTCGACGCGGGCGGTCAGGAGCTTGTCGATCGCCTCGTCCGGCGCCGTGGGCTGGTAGTCGAGGAAGACGGCGCGGGCGTAGTCCGGAGTCTGGAGCAGGCCGGGGATGAGCATGGCCCCGTACTCCATGATCGAGGTCGCCAAAGTCTCTGCCTCGGCCGCCTCCGCGAACTGCTCGGGGTGCTTCGACGTGTTCGCCCTGATGCAATGCCGTACGAAAAATCCCCCCGTATCCAGGATCTCGTCCAGCCGCCGGGCCATGTCAGGGAGGATGCGGCGCGTGCCCGCCTCCATCTGGCCCACGTAGGAGCCGCTGACGAACAGCGGCTCACCCAGGGCCTGTTGGGTGAGGCCCGCGCGCTCGCGGGCGTGGCGGAGTTCTTCGCCGATCATGATGCGGCGGGATGAGGGGTCGAGGTCCTTCGGTCCGGTCATGTGTGTCGGCTCCCGGTCCAGCAGTCGGGTCTGTTGGGCCGTTGCCCCTGGCCAGCGTAGAGGCGGGACGGTCACGCTGGGTGGGGAAGGCGGAACTCGGTGTGAAGGAGCGGGCGATGGTGGTGCGGAACGTGGAGCGGTTGCGGGTGGTCGAGGAGACCATCGCGCAACTACGGGCGGAGCTCGGGGTGTTGGGTGTGCTGCTGCCGTCCCTGCGGGTCGATCCCATGTCGGTGGCGGGGGAGGCGGGCTTTCCTCTGGTGGATCTCGGCCGCGTGAACCTGGACACGGCGATGCGGATGGTGGCCGTGCTGCACGAGAGGAACGGGCGATGAGCCTTGGCCCGTACGTCATCGACACCCGGGACGGGCGCGTCGGGCAGGTCATGGCGCGCGAGGGTGGATTCGTGCAGTTGCGGCCGCCGGGGGGCGGTGTCGAGTGGGACTGTCCGCCGGAGTCGGTGGCGCCCGCGCCGGTGTCGGAGGAGCTGCGGGCGCGGGTGCGGGCGGTCAATCAGGAGGGGCGGCTGCCGTGATCAGGGCCGCTCGTAGTGGTAGCGGCAGGCGGCGATGCGGATCTCGTCGTCGACGATTCTGTACAGGAGGCGGTGCTCCTCGGTGATGCGCCGGACCCAGTAACCCTGGAAACCGTGCCGCAAGGGCTCCGGTTTGCCGATGCCCTCGTTGCCGTTGCGGGCGATGTCCTGGAGCAGCAGATCGATGCGCTTGGCGATCTTACGATCCTGGGTCTGCCACCAGACGTAGTCCCGCCAGGGGTCTTCGTCGAAGACGAACTTCACTCCGAGAGCTCCCTGACGGTGCCGCCGCCGTTCTCCAGGCGATCGATGGAAGCCAGGATGCGCCGCGCGTTCTCCGGGCTCCGGAGCAGGTACGCCGTCTCCTTCAGGGATTCGTACTCATCGAGCGCCACGATCACGACCGGGTCGTGGCCCGCGCGAGTCACGATTACTTCCTCACGGTCGTCCACGACCGCGTTGAGCGTCTCGGCGTACTTCGCTCGCGACTCGGTGTAGGTCATGGTGCGCATCGCGGCCTCCTCGGTCGGCGTACGTTTTTCTGTACGTACAAGAAAGCGTGCGCCGACCGAGGGGCGCGGCAAGGCCGCAGGTCAGATCGGTCAGACCTTTGCCGGTTCCGGGCTCGCCGAAACGGTCTCCGCTCGGGCCGACGGGGACTCGCCCGCGTCCACGTCCTGGTTCAGCTCGGAGAGCATCTGCTTGCTGAAGCCGAAGAAGTACGTGGCCAGGAAGCCGACGGCGTAACCGATCAGGAGGCCGCCGCCGTAGATCAGGCAGGTGGTGCCCAGGCCGTGGTTGCCCTTGAGGAGGGGGAACAGGGCCCAGCCGGACGGGCCGATCGCCGTCGAGCCGACCTTCGTGCCGAGCATCGAGAAGAGGCCGACGAACGCGCCGCCCGCCGCGCCGCCGACGCACGCCGTGATGAACGGGCGGCCCAGCGGGAGCGAGACACCGTAGATGAGGGGTTCGCCGACTCCCAGGAAGCCCGCCGGGAGCGCCGACTTGATCGTCTTGCGGATCGACGCGTTGTGCTTGAGTCGCTTGAAGACCGCGATCGCGCAGCCGACTTGGCCCGCGCCCGCCATCGCCAGGATGGGGAGCAGAACCGTGTAGCCCTGCTGCTCGATCAGGGTGGTGTGGATCGGGATGAGCGCCTGGTGCAGGCCCAGCATGACCAGGGGGAGGAAGAGGCCGCCCAGGACCAGGCCCGCGAACGCGCCCGTGTTGTCCAGGAGCCAGTTGGCCGCCGTACCGATACCGGTGGAGATCTCACCGGCGACGTACATCAGGCCGAAGATCGTGACCAGCCCGGAGACGAGGACCGTGAGGGTGGGGGTGACGAGGACGTCGACCGCCTCGGGGACCCACTTGCGGCACCACTTCTCGATGTACACCGCGAGGACCGCCGCGCCCAGCGCGCCGAGGACACCGCCCTGGCCGGGCGAGAGCTTCTGGCCGAACGCGGTGATGTTCGCGACGCCCGCGTACACGATGATCGCCGCGACCGCGCCGCCGAGGATCGGGGTGCCGCCGAACTCCTTCGCCGTGTTGTAGCCGACGAAGACCGCGATGAGCGCCATGAAGCCGGAGGCGATCGCGGCGAGGGCCGGGGTGACGCCGGGCAGCCACTCCAGGTTGATCAGCAGCCCGTTGATGCCGGCGATGATGCCGCAGCCGATCAGGGCCGGGATCAGCGGCACGAAGATGTTGGCGATGCGGCGCAGGAACAGCTTGACCGGCGTGGCGTTCTTCGCCTTCCGGGCCGCCTTCAACTCGGCGCCACGGTCGGCCAGTTCGTCGGCGGTGGTGGTGTGCGCGGGGGCGGCGGCAGGGGCCGGGACATCGGCCTCCGCCACCAGCGCCTCGAACTCGGGGGTGACCCGGGCGACCTTCCCCGGGCCGAGGACGATCTGGTAGGTCTCGTCCTCGACCACGCCCATGACATCGGGGAGCGCCTTCAGCGCCTCGTCCTGGACGAGCGAACGGTCGGCGAGGCCCAGCCGGAGCCGGGTCATGCAGTGGACGACGGAAGTGACGTTCGCGGCGCCGCCGACGAGCGGGAGGATCGCGGCGGCGATGGCGCGGTTCTTGTTCTCGGTCATGTGCGTGGTGCCTTGCTCTGTACGGGAGTACTGAAGGGACGGGTCAAGAAGTGGCGGCCGCGGCGAGCGCGGCGCGCAGGTGGCCGTCGGAGTCGGCCAGCAGGCGGGCCGCCGTCGGCCCGTCGACCTCGCCGAGGACGACGAGGATCGCGTTCTTCACCTCCCCGTCCGTCGCGGCGAGCGCGGCCTCGATGGCGGCGTCCTCGGCGCCCGTGGCCAGGGAGACGATCCGGCGGGAGCGGGCCCGCAGCTTCTCGTTCGACGCGCGTACGTCGACCATCAGGTTCCCGTACGTCTTGCCGAGCCGGATCATGGTGATCGTCGACAGCATGTTGAGGACGAGCTTCTGGGCCGTGCCCGCCTTCAGCCGGGTGGAGCCGGTGAGCAGCTCCGGGCCGACGACGACCTCGATGCCGTGGTCCGCGGCCGCGGCGAGGGCGCTGTCCGCGTTGCAGGACAGGCCGATGGTGAGCGCGCCCACGCCGGTGCGCGCGTGTTCGACGGCGCCGATCGCGTACGGGGTGCGGCCCGAGGCGGAGATGCCCACGACCACGTCGTCCGCCGTCAGCTTCAGCGCGTCCAGGTCCTCGGCCGCCAGCTCCTTGGAGTCCTCGGCGCCCTCCACCGCGGTGATCATCGCCGACGGGCCGCCCGCGATCAGGCCGATGACCTCGCCCGGGTCGGTGTTGAAGGTGGGCGGGCACTCCGACGCGTCCAGCACTCCGAGCCGGCCGGCCGTGCCGGCGCCCGCGTAGATCAGCCGGCCGCCCCGCGCCATGCGCTCGGCCGTGCCGTCGATCGCGGCGGCGATCCGGGGCAGCTGGGCCGCGACGGCGGTGGGGACGGTGGCGTCCTCGCCGTTCATGATCTTCGCGATCTCCAGGGTGGGCTGCCGGTCGATCTCGGCGAGTTCCGGCCGGAACGCCTCGGTGGTGAGGGTGGCCAGCTGGGCCCTGAGCTCGCCGTAGTTGCCCTCGGCGGCGTCGGTGGTGGTCATGTTCGGCGGCTCTTTCTGGTGCGGCGGCGGGTGCGGGTGGCTTTTTTTACGGGGTGGCGTCTGCCGGGTGCGGTCTCATCGCCGGCTCCGGGTGGGTCGGGGCTGGTCGCGCAGTTCCCCGCGCCCCTGGTCGTCTGCCGGGTTGCTGTTTCGTCGTGGCTGTCGGCCCGGTGGGGGCTTCTCGCGCAGTTCCCCGCGCCCCTGAGCGTCTGCCGGATTGCTGTTGTGTTGTTGGCTGCGGGTTGAGTGGGGCTGGTCGCGCAGTTCCTCGCGCCCCTGAAGGGCCTCGCACGTGCGGGCCGGTGGGGTCTTCTCGCGCAGTTCCCCGCGCCCCTGAAGGGCCTTGCACGTGCGGGCCGGTGGGGTCTTCTCGCGCAGTTCCTCGCGCCCCTGAAGGGCCTTGCACGTGCGGCCCGGTGGGGTCTTCTCGCGCAGTTCCTCGCGCCCCTGAGCGTCTGCCGGGTTGCTGTTGTGTTGTTGGCTGCGGGTTGAGTGGGGCTGGTCGCGCAGTTCCTCGCGCCCCTGAGATGCGCACTGCGTGCGCCATCTCGGAGGGCACGTGAAGCGCGCCCCTCTGGAGCCGCGGCGGAGCCGCATGCTCCAGGGGCGCGGGGAACTGCGCGACCAGCCCCCACCGGGCCGCGGCCGACCGACTGCGGAAGGGACCGGGGCGACAGCGCCCCGGGTTCACGATCTGGCTCCCCGCGGAGCGGTTCGGTGGCGGTGGGCCAGGGCCTCGTAGGACGCTGCCAGGGCCGGGGCCGCCGTCTCGTACGAGCGCTGGGCGACACCCACGAACAGGCAGTCCACGACGAGGAGTTGACTGGTGCGGGACGACATCGCGGCGGGCCGCAGCTCGCTCTCGCGGGCGATGGACGTGGTGAGGATGTGGTCGGCGTACTGCGAGACGGGGCCGTCGGGCCGGCCCGTGATGGCTATCGTCGTCGCGCCGTGCTCGAAGGCGACGCGGAGCGGTTCGATCACGTCGCCGGTGGCGCCGGAGTGCGTGATGGAGACGGCGACGTCGCCGGAGCGCAGGGTCACCGCGTTGGTGATCGCCAGGTGCGGGTCGGAGTGCGCGTGGGCGACCTGGCCGATGCGCAGCAGCTTCTGCGCGAGGTCCTGGGCGACGAGCCCGGAGGCGCCGACACCGTACACGTCGACGCGTCGGGCGCCCGCGAGGGCGCTCACGGCGGCGCCGAGCTGCACGGTGTCCAGGCCGGCCGCGGTGTCGGCGAGCGTCTGCTGTTCGTCGTAGGCGAGCTTGGCGACCACGTCGGCGATCGGGTCGTCGACGGCGATGTCGGCGGTGACGGCGGGGGCCCGGCCCGACTGCTGCTGGGCGGCGAGCCCGGCGAGGGCGAGGCGCAGGTCCCGGTAGCCGGGGTAGCCGAGGATGCGGGCGGTGCGGACGACCGTCGCCTCGCTCGTGCTGGTGAGCTCGGCGAGGCCGGTGACCGTGAGGGCCGCGCAGCCGGCGGGGTCGGCGGCGACGGCCTCGGCGACCCGCTGCATGGAGCGCGTCATCGACGGCGCGAGGGTGCGCACCTTGGCCGCGAGGGCCGCGGGGGCGGGCGGCGCGTCGCTTGAGAAACTTTCCTTCACGTCATTGCTCACGTTCTGAAAGATATTTTCAAAACGGGAGCCGGTCAAGAGTCCTTCGGTTCCCTCGAGCGGTTCTGTCGCGCGGCTCACACACGACTCCCATGCCGCGGCCGGGCGGGCGCACAATTGGGGGCATGAACACCATCAGCCCCCTGGAGCAGGCCCTGCACGCGGCCCGCGCGCTCGTGCTCGCGGATCTGAAAGCGGTGGACGTCGCCGACCCGGACGTCGTCTCGCTCGTCGAGGAGTCGATAACGGCTCGCCGCTGGTGGGTCGAGCAGTGGCCGGAGGGCGTGGAGTTCGTCGCCGGGCTCGTCGCCCAGGACGTCAAGGACGGACTCCTGGAGCGCCACGGCCGCTGGCCGCTGTGCCCGGTGTGCGGTCCTGGCTCGGGCACGGAGGGCCCGCACGCCCTGGACGTCGAACCCGAGCTGGGCGCCGATCCGCACTGGGTGTGCTCGGAGGCGGGTGTCGTGGTGGCGCCGGTGGGGTCGCTGGGCACGGTGAGGGGGTGACCGTCTATATAGACCCGCCGAACTGGCCCGGCCACGGACGCATGTGGTCGCACCTGGTCAGCGACGTCTCATTCGCCGAACTCCACGGCTTCGCCGAGCGATTGGGGGTGCCGTCGCGCGCCTTCGAGCGCGACCACTACGACATTCCGTCGCACCGCTACGGGGACGCGGTGCGGTCCGGTGCCGTCGAGATCGGCTCGAAGGAGCTCGTACGCAGGATCACGGCCGCGGGGCTGCGGCGGCCGAAGCACCGGCGGCTCGTGTGAGCGGCGTGCTCTCCGCCGCCGACCCCGTCACGACCTTCGACGGCGCCCGCCGGTGCAGCCGCAGCGACACCGCGGTCAGCGCCAGCGCGATCACCGTCATCGCGCCGCCCGCCCACGCGGTGGCCGGGTAGCCGAGGCCGGCGTCGATGACCGTGCCGCCGAGCCAGGGGCCGCCCGTGTTGCCGAGGTTGAAGGCGGCGGTCGTGGTGGCGCCGGCCAGCGTGGGGGCGGCGCCGGCGACGTTGAACATGCGGGCGTTGAGGGCGGGTGCCGTGTAGAAGGCGGACAGGCCCAGCAGGAAGGACAGGGCCACCGCCGCGATCTCGACGTGGCCGAGCAGGGCGAGCGCGGCCAGGAAGACGGTCGACGCCGTGATGCCGCTCAGCAGCACCCCGAAGAGGTGGGCGTCCGCGATCCGGCCGCCGATCACCGTGCCGACCAGGGCGCCGATGCCGAACAGGCCGAGGACCAGCGGAACCCATGGCGGCATGTAAGGGGCAACCGGGGCTGAGGGAGTGGCATTCCCCTCGGCGGCCCTAGCCCGGAGCCAGCAGGTCCAGCTCTGTCGTCAGGTTCTCCCGGGCCGCGGTCTCCCAGTTCGACGCCCCGTACGGCGTGCGGAACAGCCGTGGCAGATCGAGGAGTTGGCGCAGGATCGCCGCCCTGCCCTCGCGGAACGCCTCGTCGGGGACGAAGGCGTACTCCTCGCGGACCGCCTTGGTGTAGGCGGCGTACGCCTCGGGGGCGGCGGCCAGGATCGCCAGGTCGGCGTCGCACAGGGTCTCGCCGTCGGTGTCGCCGTCGGCCGGGTCGTGCGTGACGGTGAGCCGCACCAGGCGTGCCACCTCCGCGATCTGATTTACCGTCATGCCCGCCTCGGTCAGGGCGCGTTCGGCGAGATCCGCGGAGCGCTCCTCGTTCTCGGAGCGGTCCGGGCGGTACACCGCGTCATGGAACCAGGCGGCCAGGCGCACCAGCGCCGGATCGTCCGCGTGGTCCTCCAGTACGTCGATGTGGTCGAGGACGGCGGCGAGGTGGGCGGTCGTGTGGTACTTGCGCTGGGGTTCGGACCAGCGGGCGAGAAGATTGTCCGCGTACGGGTACGGGTCGATGTCCGGGGTGTCCGTCGTCGCGCGCAGGGTGCGGGCCCAGCGCTCACGCAGCTCCCGCTGATCCTCGTACTCGTACGTCATGCCACGACCCTAGCGGGTGGGCCCGAACGGCCCCTCGGGGGCGGAGCGCCGTGTCAGTGACGCGTGACGACGCCCGCGTCCCGGTAGAGGGTGCTGTCCGTGTCCCCGAGGAGGACGACGGAGAACGCGGCGGAGGCGAACGTTCGGACGGCACGCGCGGCGGCGCCGACGCGGTGCGGACGGTGGGCTCCGGTCGCTGCCGCGGAGCCGGAGGGGGCCTGGGTGAAGGTCGCTGTGCTCATGTATCCAGGATGCGATTCCGGCCTCGCGCGCACATCCGTCCCGCGAGGTAATCGGGGTGAGGGCGGTACGACTTTCGGCTGATGCCGACCCCGAGAGGCCCTCAGGGCTCCGGGGGGCGCGGTAAAACGGTTGGCCCGGGCACGCACCCGTCCCGTACACTCGCGCGTTCCCCCCGCCTCCCTTCGCCGCAACCGCCGAAGCCGGAGCGCCGCCGACCGGTCGGAAACCGGCCGGACCCGTCGCGTCGCGTACGCGTACCCGGAGCCGGAGGCACCACCCCGTGAGCACGTCACCGTCGCCCTCGTTCTCGCCGCTCGACCGCGAGCGCGCGCACCTCGTCTCGTCCCGGGCCGCGCTGCGCGCCATGCGCGAGGACGCGCAGGCGCTCGACATCCGCGACGTCACCGCGAACTGGGTGAACGCCGAGGTGCTGCAGCGCCAGATCGACGAGCGGATCAAGGCCCTCGCCGACCTCAGCCACACACCGCTGTTCTTCGGCCGCCTCGACTACCTGCACGCGCCGGGGGTCGAGCTGGCCGAGGGGGCCGAAGGCGAGCGGTTCTACATCGGGCGGCGGCACGTCCACGACGCCGACGGCGACCCGATGGTCATCGACTGGCGCGCGCCGGTCTCGCAGCCGTTCTACCGGGCCTCGAAGAAGGACCCGCTGGATGTCGCGCTGCGCCGCCGGTTCGGCTACACCGGCGGCGAGCTGACCGCGTACGAGGACGAGCACCTCTCCGACCCGGGAGAGGCGGAGCGGACCAGCAAGCTGCTCCAGCAGGAGATCGAGCGGCCGCGCGTCGGCCCGATGCGCGACATCGTCGCCACCATCCAGCCCGAGCAGGACGAGATCGTGCGCAGCGGGCTCGCCGGGTCCGTGTGCGTGCAGGGCGGGCCCGGGACCGGCAAGACCGCCGTAGGCCTGCACCGCGTCGCGTATCTCCTCTACGCGCACCGCGAGCGGCTCGCCCGCACCGGCACGCTGGTCATCGGGCCGAACAGCTCCTTCCTGCACTACATCGAGCAAGTGCTGCCCGCGCTCGGCGAGTTGGAGGTCAAGCAGGCGACGGTCGACCAGCTCGTCGCGCAGGTCGAGGTGCGCGGCACCGACAGCGCGGGGACGGCCCTGGTCAAGGGTGACGCCCGGATGGCCGAAGTGGTGCGGCGGGCGCTGCGCTCCCACATCACCGTGCCCACCGAGGGCGTCGTGGTCGTGCGCGGGTCCCGGCGCTGGCGCGTCGCCGCCTACGAACTCGCCGACATCGTGCGGGAGTTGAGCGAGCGCGACATGCGGTACGGGGCCGCGCGCGACGCCCTTTCGCAGCGCATCGCGCACGCCGTGCTCGTCCAGATGGAGCGGGCGGGCGAGGCCCCGGACGACCGGGTGCAGGACGCGGTCGCGCGCAACCCCGCCGTGAAGGCCGTGGTGAAGACGGTGTGGCCGGCCGTCGACCCGGCCAAACTGGTGCTGCGGCTGCTCTCCGACGCCGATTTCCTCGCCGAGCACGCCGAGGGCCTGCTCGACGAGGAGGAGCGGAAGGCCGTGCTGTGGGCGAAGCCGGCGCGGAGCACGAAGAGCGCCAACTGGTCGGCCGCGGACGCCGTGCTCATCGACGAGGCGAGCGACCTCGTCGCGCGTACGCACTCGCTCGGGCACGTCGTCCTCGACGAGGCGCAGGACCTGTCGCCGATGCAGTACCGGGCGGTGGGGCGGCGCGCGACGACCGGGTCCGTGACCGTCCTCGGCGACCTCGCGCAGGGCACCACGCCGTGGGCGACCCGGAGCTGGACCGAGGCGCTGGCCCACCTGGGCAAGCCGGACGCGGTGGTGGAGGAGCTGACGGCCGGTTTCCGGGTGCCGACGGACGTCATCACGTACGCGTCGCGGCTGCTGCCGTCCATCGCGCCCGGACTCGCCCCGGTGGAGTCGGTGCGCGAGAACCCCGGGGCGTTCGAGGTGCGTGCGGTGTCGGGCCCCGGGGACGTCGTCGACGCGTGCGCGCGGGCGCTGGAGCACGAGGGTTCGGTGGGCCTGATCGCGGCGGACGCGCGGTGCGGTGCGCTGGGGGAGGCCCTGCGGGCGGCGGGCCTTGCGTACCTCGCCCCGGGCGAGGAGACGACGGCCGAGTCCCGGCTGACGCTGGTACCGGCGTCGCTGGCCAAGGGCCTGGAGTACGACTACGTGGTCCTGGACGAGCCGGCGGCGGTGGTCGACGGCGAGCCCGACGAACGGACCGGACTGCGACGCCTGTACGTCGCACTGACCCGCGCGGTCTCCGGCCTCGCGGTGACGCACACGGCGCCGCTCCCGGAACTGCTGACGGCGCCGGACAGGCCTTAGGGTCTGACTTCGAACTCCCCTCTGCCCGGCGACGCCCGGCACGCCCTCTCGCCGCACCGGGCGCAAAGCCGAGTACGCCCCGTATGAGGCCCTGCACCCGGCCCGCCGAGGGCACGCACCGAACGCCGCCGGGCCGCCCTCCGGGCGACGAGGGAGTTTGAAGAGAGGCCCTAGCCTGCCTGGCATGGACAAACGGCTCCGGACCGTCGACCTGGCCCGCCTCGCCGGTGTCTCCACGCAGCAGATCCGCAATTACGAGGACGCGGGTGTGCTGCCGGACGTGCCGCGGACCGGGTCCGGCTACCGGGTCTTCGGTGACGAACACCGAAGGGCCCTGCTCACCTATCGCGCGCTCGCCCAGGGGTACGGGGGCGCGGTCGCGCAGAGCGTCATGCGGGCCGTCCGCGCCGGTGACGAGCCGGGCGCCCTCGCGGCGGTCGACGCGGCGCACGCGGCAGCGCACGAGCAGCGGCGCGCGCTGGCCGCGACCCGGGAGGCCCTCGCCGCCCTCGCGAGCGCCGCCGCGTCCCGGGGCACGGCGGACGACCTGCGGATCGGCGAGGTGGCGCGGCTCGTCGGCGTACGGACGTCGGCGCTACGCGTATGGGAGGCCGCGGGCCTGCTCACGCTGCGCCGCCAACACGGCACCTCCTACCGACTGTTCGGCCCCGACGACGTACGCGACGCCCGCATCATCCACACCCTGCGCGCGAGCCACTACCTCTTCGGCCAGATCGCCCCGGTCCTCACCGACCTGCGCGCGAGCGGCGACAGCGAGGCGCTGAAGGCGGCCCTGGACGCCCGGACCCGAACACTCGGCGCCCGCACCCGCCAGATGCTGCGAGGCGCGTCCGCGCTGACCGAGTACTTGGACGGCCCGGTGATCGAGCAGGGCTGAGCACGTACGCCTCGTAAGGGCGCGGGGAACTGCGCGAGCAACCACGTCAGGCGGGCGCTCGCGAGTGAAGCCGGGATGGCGACGGCGGTTGGCTTGAGGGGCGCGGGGAACTGCGTGATCAGCGACGACCGGCGTGCGCCAGCGAACGCACCCTCGACCCCCATGGCGCGACGGCTACGAAGCGCAGCCCCGAATCAAAAGGCGCCGGACGCGTCAGGCGTCCAGCGCCGAACGCCACACCCGCACCGCATCCGCGGAAACCGGCTCGTCCCACCCGCCGGGACGGGACGCCCCGCCGATGTGGAACGCCGAGACCCCGGCGGCCCGCAACCCCGGCACATGCTCCAGGCGGAGCCCACCGCCGACCAGGAGCTGCTGCTCGTACCCGGGTTCGCCGGCGCGCGCCGCCTCCGCGACGAGCACGTCGAGCCCCGCGTCCACGCCCTGCGCGGACCCGGCCGTCAGATACGTGTCGAGCCCGGGCAGATCCGCCAGCTGCTTGCGCAGGGCGTCCCGGTCCGCGGCCCGGTCGACGGCCCGGTGGAACGTCCACCGGCATCCGTCCAGCTCCGCCACGATCCGTTCGACGGCCACCAGATCGGGGCCGTCCTGCTCGTCGAGGAACCCGAGCACGAACTCGTCCGCGCCCGCGGAGCGCAACGCCCGCGCGGCCGTCACCAGTGCGTCCGCCTGGGCGGCGCCGCCCACCGAGAAGCCGTCCGCGAGGCGGAGCATCACGCGCAGCCGGATGTCCACGGCGGCGCGGATCGACGTGAACGTCTCCACCGACGGCGTCAGTCCGTCCGCCGCCATGTCGGTGACCAGTTCCAGGCGGTCCGCACCCCCGGCCTGGGCGGCGATCGCGTCCTCGGCGTCGAGAGCGATCACCTCCAGGACTGCACGCTTGCTCATGAGGCTCCTGTCACGACGACCCGCCCGGGGTACCGGCTATAGGTCTAGTCCAATGTCCCGGCCAGCCTACGCCGCGTGCACCGTGAACGCAGCCGTCCTGACCTCCCCGCCGTGCCTGAAGTCCAGGAAGATCCGGTACGTCCCCGCGCTCGGCGCCGTCGCGGTGAAGGAAACCCCGGGCCCCGGCCCGCCGTCGTGCGGATGAACGTGAAGGTACGCGAGGTCGCCGGAGCGCAGCGCGACCAGGTGACCGTACGCCCCGAGGTAGGGCTCCAGGTCGGTGACCGGCCGCCCGTCCTTGCCGACGCGCAGGGTCAGTCGTCCCGCCGCGCCCGCCCGCAGCCCGCCCTCGACCCGGACCTCGTAGCCGCCCGACACGCGCGCCGTCGCGGAGTGCCCGGGCAACGGGGCGGGCGCGTACCGCCCGGCGACCCCGAGGTCCGCGCCGAGCGTGAGCCCCTCGCGCTCGCCGCGCGGCGTGAAGTCCGCGAAGACCCGGTAGCCGCCCGCCTTCGGCAGCGAGACGCGCGTCGACCAGGTGCCGTCGGCGGCGCGTGCGGGATGCAGATGCCGGTACGCGGTCAGGTCGTGCGAGGCGACGATCAGGTGCAGCTCCTTGCCGTGCTCCGTCTTGTACGCGGTCACGGGCTTGCCGGTGGCGTCTTCGCGGATGGTGAAGCGCAGCCCGCCGGTCCGTCCCGTCAGCCGGTCGCGCTCCAGGTCGAGCGTGTAGCCGCGCTCGGAGACCTGCGGCCCGCCGGGCACGGCACCGGCCCCGGCGTCTGCCCCGCCGTCCTCGTTCTCCGCGTGCCCTCCGTGTTCCGGCGCCGGCCGCTCCTGTGCGGTGACGGGGCCGAGCCCGCTGCCCACCCCGTACGCGGTGCCGAACGTGGCGGCGACGGCGGCGGCGAACGCGGTGATCTTCAGTCCGGTGTGCATGGCGGGCTCCTCGTCTCGGCGTACCGACGTACCGTGACGATACCCCTAGGGGGTATCAAGTCAAGCCGGGGCGAACCTTGCGATCGATACCCCCTAGGGGTATAAATGGATCTCGTCGGGGGTACCCGCCCCCCGTACCCCGAGTGCCCGCGGGACCGCCCCCAAGGAGGCAGCATGTCGGCGCAGACCGTCGCCCCACCCGCGCAGGTGGAACTCGCCATCGGCGGCATGACCTGCGCGTCGTGCGCCGCCCGCATCGAGAAGAAGCTGAACCGGATGGACGGTGTCGAGGCGACCGTCAACTACGCCACCGAGAAGGCGAAGGTCACCTTCGACGGCGAGGCCGGGGTCCGGGTCGCGGACCTGATCGCCACGGTCGAGGCCACCGGGTACACGGCGCAGGAGCCCGCGCCCGTCCCGCGGGAGAGCCCCGACCGGGACAGCGGCGACGATGAACTGCGGCCTCTGCGCCAGCGGTTGATCACGGCGGTCGTGCTCGCCGTGCCGGTCGTCGCCATGGCCATGGTCCCGGCCCTCCAGTTCACGTACTGGCAATGGCTCTCGCTCACACTGGCCGCGCCCGTCGTCACGTACGCGGCCTGGCCCTTCCACAAGGCGGCGTTCACGAACGCGCGGCACGGCGCCGCGACGATGGACACCCTGATCTCGGTCGGCACGTCGGCGGCGTTCCTCTGGTCCCTGTGGGCGCTGTTCCTCGGCACCGCCGGCACGCCCGGCATGACGCACCCCTTCGAGCTGACCATCGCGCGCGGCGACGGCGCCGGAAACATCTACCTGGAGGCCGCGGCCGGGGTCACGGCCTTCATCCTCGCGGGCCGTTACTTCGAGGCGCGCTCGAAGCGGAAGGCCGGCGCCGCACTCAAGGCGCTCCTGGAACTCGGCGCGAAGGACGTCACGGTCGTACGGGACGGTGGCGGCGAAGAGACCGTGCCGGTCGGCGAGTTGAAGGTCGGCGAGCGCTTCCTCGTGCGGCCCGGGGAGAAGATCGCCACCGACGGCGCGGTCGTCGAGGGGTCGTCCGCCGTGGACGTCTCCATGCTCACCGGAGAGTCCGTGCCGGTCGAGGTCGCGGTCGGCGACGCGGTGACCGGGGCCACGCTGAACGCCGGCGGACGGCTCGTCGTCGAGGCCACCCGTGTCGGCGCCGACACCCAACTCGCCCGCATGGCGCGGCTGGTGGAGGACGCGCAGAACGGGAAGGCCGCCGCCCAGCGGCTCGCGGACCGGATCTCGGCCGTCTTCGTGCCGGTCGTCATCGCGCTCGCCGTCGCCACGCTCGGCTTCTGGCTCGGCAACGGCGCGGGCCTGACCGCCGCGTTCACCGCCGCCGTCGCCGTACTGATCATCGCCTGCCCGTGCGCCCTCGGCCTGGCCACGCCGACCGCGCTCATGGCCGGCACCGGCCGCGGCGCCCAGCTCGGCATCCTCATCAAGGGCCCCGAGGTCCTGGAGAGCACCCGCAAGGCCGACACGATCGTCCTCGACAAGACGGGAACGGTGACGACGGGCCGCATGACGCTCCTCGCCACGCACGTCGCCGAGGGTGCCGGTACCTCGGAAGCCGAGGTCCTGCGGCTGGCGGGCGCCCTTGAGCACTCCTCCGAGCACCCGATCGCCCGCGCCGTCGCGGCCGGCGCGGCCGCCCGGGCGGGGACGCCGCCCGTCCCCGAGGACTTCGCCAACAGCGCCGGGCTCGGCGTCCAGGGCGTCGTCGAGGGGCACGCGGTGCTCGTGGGGCGTGAGCAGCTCCTTGCCGAGTGGGCGATCCGCCTGCCCGCGGACCTGGCCCGGGCCAAGTCCGCCGCCGAGGCCGCCGGGCGTACGGCCGTCGCCGTGGCCTGGGACGGTGAGGCACGCGCCGTCCTGGAGGTCGCCGACGCGGTGAAGGAGACCAGCGCCGACGCCGTCCGCCGGCTGCGCGCGCTCGGGCTCCGCCCCGTGCTGCTGACCGGTGACAACGAGGCGGTGGCCCGTGCGGTCGCCGCCGAGGTCGGTATCGCGGCCGAGGACGTCATCGCCGAGGTACTGCCCCAGGACAAGGTCGACGTCGTCAAGCGGCTTCAGGCGGAAGGGCGTTCGGTGGCGATGGTCGGCGACGGCGTCAACGACGCGGCGGCGCTGGCGCAGGCCGATCTGGGGCTCGCGATGGGTACGGGTACGGACGCGGCCATCGAGGCGGGGGATTTGACGCTGGTCCGGGGGGACTTGCGGGTCGCCGCCGATGCGATTCGGTTGGCCCGCGCGACCCTCGGCACGATCCGGACGAACTTGTTCTGGGCGTTCGCTTACAACGTGGCCGCGCTGCCGCTGGCCGCGGCGGGGTTCTTGAGTCCGATGATCGCCGGGGCCGCGATGGCGTTCTCGTCGGTGTTCGTGGTGGGGAACAGCTTGCGGCTGCGGCGCTGGCGCTGAGGTCACGGGGCTCCGCCCCGGACCCCGCTCCTCAATCGCCGGAGGGGCTTGTCTATGGTTGCTCACCGTGATCATGCGTATGCGTAAAGTTGCCGCCTACCTGCTGCTCGCCCTCTCCGCCAGCGCCTTCGTCGCCCTCTGCGCCGTCCAGCACGCCCCCATGGCCGACGTCCTCGTGTATCGAGCCGAAGGCGCCGCTGCGGCGGGCGGCGGGCGCGATCTCTACGGGTTCACGGTCACGGCGTGGCAACTCCCCGCCACCTACCCCCCGTTCGCCGCACTCCTCTTCGTTCCCACCAGCTGGCTCCCGCTGCCCCTGCTCAAGGCCGTCTTCCTCCTCGGCAACATCGCGCTCACCGGGCTCCTGGTCCACCTCTCCTGCCGCCTGGCGGGGCTGCGGTCCACGCGGGCCGCGGTATGCCTGGTCACCAGCGGGGCGCTGTGGCTCGAACCTGTCTTCCAGACCGTGCTGTTCGGCCAGATCAACCTCGTCGTGGCCTGTCTGATCCTGTGGGACCTGACCCGGCCGGCCGGCGCCCGGGGCAGGGGGATCGCGCTCGGTGTCGCGGCCGGGATCAAGCTCACCCCGGCCGTCTTCGTCGTCTACCTGCTGCTGACCGGCCGCCGCCGCGAGGCGATGTGCGCGGCGGCGGGCTGCGCCGGCACCGTGGTGCTCGGGGCGCTCGTACTCCCGTACGCCAGCTGGGAGTTCTGGACGCGGCGGCTCTACGAGACCGGGCGCGTCGGCAAGGCCTGGATCGTCGACAACCAGTCGCTGCAGGGGCTGATCGCCCGCGCGCTGCACCTCGCCGAGCCCGGACTGCTCTGGGCCGTCCCCGCGGTACTCGCCGCCCTGGCCGGGCTGTACGCGGCCACGCGCGCGCGGACCGAGGCGCGGGGTGTCGCCCTCACCGCGTTCACCGCGCTCCTCGTCTCGCCCATCAGCTGGTCCCATCACTGGGTGTGGTGCGTGCCGCTGCTCGCGGTCCTGTGGGCGGAAGGCCATCGGCGGGCGGTCCTCGCCGTGGCGCTGCTGTTCACCGCCCGCACCATGTGGCTGCTGCCCCACCAGGGCGACCTGGACCTTCAACTCGCCTGGTGGGAGCAGCCGTTGGCGTCGCCGTATCCGCTGCTGGGGCTCGGCCTCGTCCTCGTGGCGCTGCGTCAGCCGTCGGCCAGCAGCTCGTCCGCGTCGACGATCCGGTACGCGTAACCCTGCTCGGCCAGGAAGCGCTGGCGGTGCGCCGCGAAGTCCTGGTCGATGGTGTCGCGGGCGACCACCGAGTAGAAGCGGGCCTCGTGGCCGTCCGCCTTCGGACGCAGGACGCGGCCCAGGCGCTGGGCCTCCTCCTGGCGCGAGCCGAACGTGCCCGACACCTGGATGGCGACCGTCGCCTCCGGCAGGTCGATGGAGAAGTTCGCGACCTTGGAGACGACCAGCACGGAGATCTCGCCCTGGCGGAACGCCTCGAAGAGCTTCTCGCGCACCGCGTTCGTCGTCTCGCCCTTGATGACGGGGGCGTCCAGGTGCTCGCCCAGCTCGTCGAGCTGGTCGATGTACTGGCCGATGACGAGGGTCTGCTCACCCGCGTGCTTGCGCACCAGCGCCTCGGTCACCTTCCGTTTCGTCGCCGTCGTCGCGCAGAAGCGGTACTTCTCCTCGGCCTCGGCGGTCGCGTACGCGAGCCGCTCGGAGTCGGTGAGATTGACGCGGACCTCGACACAGTCGGCCGGGGCGATGTACCCCTGCGCCTCGATCTCCTTCCACGGCGCGTCGAACCGCTTCGGGCCGATGAGCGAGAAGACGTCCGACTCGCGGCCGTCCTCGCGGACCAGGGTCGCGGTCAGACCGAGGCGGCGGCGCGCCTGCAGATCGGCGGTGAACTTGAAGACCGGCGCGGGCAGCAGATGCACCTCGTCGTAGACGACGAGACCCCAGTCGCGGGAGTCGAACAGCTCCAGGTGCGGGTAGACACCCTTCCGCTTCGTCGTCAGCACCTGGTACGTGGCGATGGTGACCGGGCGGATCTCCTTGCGCGTACCGCTGTACTCGCCGATCTCGTCCTCGGTGAGCGAGGTGCGCTTGACCAGCTCGTGCTTCCACTGGCGGGCCGAGACGGTGTTCGTGACGAGGATCAGGGTGGTGGCCTTGGCCTGCGCCATCGCGCCCGCGCCGACCAGCGTCTTGCCCGCGCCGCAGGGGAGTACGACGACGCCGGAACCGCCGTGCCAGAAGCCCTCGACCGCCTGCTTCTGGTACGGGCGCAGCGCCCAGCCGTCCTCCGCGAGCTCGATCGGGTGCGCCTCGCCGTCCACGTACCCGGCGAGGTCCTCGGCCGGCCAGCCCAGCTTCAGCAGCGTCTGCTTGATCTGGCCGCGCTCGGAGGGGTGCACGGCCACGGAGTCGGCGTCGATCCGGACGCCGACCAGCGGCTGCACCCGCTTGGAGCGCAGGATCTCCTCCAGGACCGGGCGGTCCGTGCTCGACAGGACCAGGCCGTGCGCCGGGTGCTTGGAGAGCGTGAGCCGCCCGTAGCGGTCCATGGTCTCGGCGATGTCGACCAGCAGCGCGTGCGGCACCGGGTACCGGCTGTACTCCACGAGCGCGTCCACGACCTGCTCCGCGTCGTGGCCGGCCGCCCGCGCGTTCCACAGCCCCAGCGGCGTCAGCCGGTAGGTGTGGATGTGCTCGGGTGCCCGCTCCAGCTCGGCGAACGGGGCGATCGCCCGGCGGCAGTCGTCGGCCCGCTCGTGGTCGACCTCCAGGAGCAGGGTCTTGTCCGACTGGACGATGAGTGGACCGTTCACGCGCGGCACCCTTCCGTTGGGCCCATCTGGCCAAACGTCCAGTGTGCCTCATCGGGCGGCGCGGTGGCGTGGACGCCGGGGGCGACGGGGCGCTCGGCGGGCTGATCGGGACCGGCCCCGGCACCCTGACCGCGGTGGGCGTCCCGCATCCGGCCGGCGGAGGCCCTGCGCCGCCGACCGCTCCGGTTTTTCATCTCGCCGGGCGGCACCTGTAACGCGACCGCCCCGCCGAAGCGTCAACAGTTCAGAACGGACGCGTAGTCGGGAGGGGACACAGATGCGCAGACCGGCGCGCCGGACCGAGGAGATCGAGGAGTTCATGCGGACCGTGAGCCCGGCCCTGTTCAGGTCGGCGCTCCTGGTCTGCGGGGACCATCACCTCGCCGAGGACCTGGTGCAGACGACTCTGGGCAAGGTGTTCGTGTCCTGGGGGCGCGTGCGCAGGGCCGACCATCCACCGGCGTATGTGCGCGCGATGCTGATGCGCACCTACCTCTCGTACGCCCGGCTGCATCGGGCGTCCGAGAAACCGATGGACGAGCTGCCGGAGCAGGCCGCCGGCACTCACGACCCGGCCCTGCGGCTGACGCTGGTGAACGCACTGGCAGAGCTGCCGCCGCGGGACCGGGCCGTGGTCGTGCTGCGCTACTGGGAGGACCGCAGTGTCGCCCAGACCGCCGCCGAACTGGGCCTGAGCCAGGGGAACGTACGGATTCGCAGCATGCGGGCGCTGAAGTCCCTGCGGGGCGCGTTGGCCGACGAGGACGACGTCCTCGCCGGGAAGTAGGGGAGTGAGGGAGCTGTCATGAAGAGACTGCAGCGGTACGGGGACGGGCGCGACGCCGTCCGTCAGGCCCCGGACGAAGCGGAGTTCGAGCGCCGGCTCGGAGCGCTCCTCGACGGGTACGCCGGTGAACTGGCGGGACCGGGCGAGGACCTGGTGGCCGGCGGCATGGTCCGCGGCCGGCGGATGCGCGGCCGGCGCCGGGCGCTGTGGGGCGCGGCCGCGGTCGTCTGCGCCGGCGTCGTCGCCGGCGGGGCGGCGCTCGGCGCGGGACCGGGCGGCGGGCCCGCCGCGCAGGCGGACGGGGTGACGATCCCGGTGTTCGAGCCGGTCGCCGCCGCCTCGGGGCCGCCGGCCGGAACACGGCCGCTGACCGGCGAGGAGGCCGTCACGACACTGCGCGGGCTGCTGCCCGGCGCGCCCGCCACGACCGGACGGCGCGGGTGGCAGGGGCCCCGGGAGGCGGCGCGGGCCGACGCGGGCGGCCGGCTTCTCGTGGCCGGCGCGGAGGTCACCGTCAGCGTCCAGGGCAACGTGCAGCTGACCGCGGTCGAGGCGCTCGGCAAGGACGCGGCCCGCACCGCCGCCGAGGAGGCGGGACGGCAGGACAAGTCCGGCACCACCGCCCCCGACAAGGAAGCCGCCCGGGACGCCTCGGGCCAGGGCACGAAGGACAAGGGGGCGAATGGCGAGGGGGCGAAGAAGGTACGTCCCGTCACCCGCGCCGAACTGCGCACCTTCTACTCCTGCGCCGCCAAGGCCGCACCCGGCATCACCGTGAGCGGCTGCGACGCCCGTAATCTCGCCGACGGCTCGGTCCTGATCACGTACGAGGAACACGACGGGCGCCTCGTGCGGCGCACCGCCGACCTGCTCCGCAAGGACGGCACCCGCGTCGTGGTCACCACGGCCAACGCCGCCGACGCCGAACGCGGTCCGGCGAGCACCGCCACGCCGCCGCTGACCACCGCGGAACTGGCCCGCGTGGCACGGGCCAAGGCGTGGCAGCCCTGGGTCAAGCCGTAGCCGCGGAGCCGGGGCGGCCCTCAGTTCTCCGAAAGCTCCGCCACTCCCGTCACACGGTGCAGCGGATATGTGCGGACCTCGTCGGCCGTGTGGTCGTACGCCGTCACGAAGCCGCCCTCGACGCGGATGGGGGCGATGACGCGCTGGCTGGCGGCGCCCTCCGCGTTCACGTATCCGATCCACAGGGTGTCGCCGGTGAGGACCGCGGCCTGCATCGTGGCGAGGGTCTCGGCCGCCGCGGTGCGGGGCAGCTCACCCGTCCCGGAGTGGGCGGGCGCCGCCTTGTCCGGGTCCTTGCGCGGCGCGGTCGCCGCCACGTCACCCGCCCTGATCGCCCGGATCGCGGCGTCGAGGAGCGTGCCGTCGGGCAGCGCGGGCCCGTCCGGGACCGGCTCGGGGGCGGTGCGCGGCGGGGTGCGGTGCGCGTGCGCGCGGGTGATCAGGACATCGCCCTCGGACGTCTCGGCGGCCGGCGCGAAACCCATCGAGCGCAGGCCTTCCAGGAGCGAACCCGGGTCCACCTGCGCCGCGAGGACGGTCGGAGCGAGCCGCCGCAGGCGCAGCGGCGCCGACCGCTTGTCCGCGAGGATCTCGCTCATCACGGCGTCGTCGTCGCAGCGGACGTACGCCGACGCCGCCCCGATCCGCAGATGCCCGTGCCGCCTGGCCACGTCGTCGATCAGATATGTGAGGGGCTGAGGGACCGGCGTACGGGAATGCTCGGCGAGGAAGACATGCAGGTCGGACGCCGTGCGGCCGGCGTCGAGCGCCCGGCGCACCGACCCCGGCGTGAACCGGTACACCGTCGCGCCGCCCTTCGACTCGACATCGGCGAGCACGGACAGGGCATCCGCCAGCGGGCGCACCAGAGGCCCCGGCGCCACCGCCGTCAGGTCCGCCTGCAGCAGGACGTGGTCCAGCGGCTCGGGCAGCAGCGGGGCGATGAGCTTCTCCGCTCTCGCCGTCGCCGCGGCCTGCTCGGCGGGGCTGAGATCCTGCCCCGCGAGCAGCGCGCGGCCGTGCGCCGAGAGCGCCCCGCGGCCCGTCACCCCCAGGAACTCGGCGTCGGACAGCGTCCACTGGGCCAGCCGCGTCCGCAGCTCCCGGGCGGCGGGCGAGGGCCGCTCCCAGGTCAGCCGGGCCACGACGGACTCCGGGTCGGGCGCCGTGCCCTCCGGCAGCCCGGCCAGCAGGGTCAGGACGCGGTGCCGCACCTCCGGCGCCGCCGAGCGGTCCAGGTGCGGGCCGAGCGCCGACAGCGTGCGGTCCTTGCTGTCCCGGCCGCCGACCAGGCCCGCCGTGCGGGTCGCCGGCAGCCAGGCCGTCACCAGACGCGTCCACCGCTCGGCCGGGGGCCGCTTCAGCCACTCGTCGTACGCGGGCGTCGCCGCGTACCGCTCGTCGGCCTCCCCGTCCGGCGCCAGCAGGCCCGCCGCGTAAGCGAGTTCGGCCCAGAACGCGGCCTGCGGCTCCGTGCTGTCCAGGGCCGTCGCCGTGCGCTTCAGATCCCGGACGCTCAGACCGCCGGCCCGCAGCACCGTCGGGCCGCCCTCGTCCCAGTCCTTCAGCAGCTCCTCGACGGTGGCGAGCGCCGTGTACGCCTGCGCCGCCGCCGCCGCGTCCACAACCTGTGGACGGTGCGTCGTCTTCTCCCGCACGTCCGGCGCCACCGGCTCCAGCTCACGGTGCGCCCGCCCGCCGCGCAGGTGCAGCGCCGCCTCGCGGGGCAGCACGACCGTGCCCGGCGCCGTCGGCAGCAGCAGCCCCCGGTCGAGCAGCCAGCGCAGATGCGCGGCCGGCTGCGCCGTCACCTGCCCGTACGGTGGCCCCCACAGCAGCCGGTTCAGCACGTCGATGGACTGCGCCGGGGCCTCGTCGAGCAGCCGCGACATCCGGGCACCGTCCGCGAAAAGACCCGTCAGCGCCGCCACCGCCGACACCCCGTCGTGCGTCGACTGCAGCCCCGCCGCCGCGACGATCTCCTGCAGCCGGGTCGGTGACAGACCGGCCGTGGCCTCGGCGACCGTCGGGCCGAGCCCCGTCGGCGACGGATGCTGCGGGGCCGGCGCGAGCAGCTCGCGGGCCGTCCGCACCAGGCGCAGCTGATCGTCGCCGCCCCACAGCAACGCCTGCTCGCGCAGCGTCGTCACCGCGCCCGGCAGCGCCCGCGCCGTGTGCTCGCCCGGCAGCAGACCGAGCAGCGTCTCGTACGTCGCCGGTTCCGGGGCCACCGCGAGCGCCTGCGCCACCTGCTGCGTGAACCGGTCGAGACGGTCCAGGGCACGCACCACCGAGGCACGGGTGCCGGCCCTGGTGGCCAGCTGGGTCAGGTCGTTCGGGACCGGACCGAGCAGGTCGGGGCGGGCCCGCAGGAGGCGGGCCAAGGAGGCGTCGTCCCTGGCGCGGAGGGCTTCCGCCAGGGACCGTGGGGCCGTGGTGCTCGCCGCCGGGTTCTGCTCGTTGGGGCTCATCTGACCCACGGTAGCGGGCCGGTGAGTTCTGGCAGCGATTGAACAATTCAAGCCCCTCCGGCGATTGCCGGGCCCGGTCCGGGACGGAGCCCCGTGACCTGTGCTCCGACGGGACCGGCATTCGCGATACCGTCGGGACAACAACTGCTGCACCCCGGAGGGGACTTCGTGGGGATCGAGAGTGATCAGCTCGTCTTCGACTATCTGAGCCGGGTCGGCGACCTGGCCCATCAGCGGCAGCTGCCGTCGGCGGCCCGGATGCGCCTGGTGACCGAGTTGCGGGGAGAGATCGACCGGCACCGCGCCCAGGTCACCGTCGACAGCCCCGCCGCCGTGCGCCGCATCCTCGACCGGCTCGGCAGTCCGGACCGGCTCGTCAGCGGGGCCCAGGACGGCGGGCCCGCCTTCGACCCGGCCGACTCCCTCACCCGGCCGCTGCCCGAACAGCGCGCCCCCAAGAGCGGCGGGCGGCGCCGGATCGTGCCCCGGCCCCGGCGCGAGCCCCCGCCCGAGCGCGCCCGGGACGACTCCGACGTGCCGGCGCCACCGCATCTCGCCGGCACCGACGAACTCGGCACGTCCGGCGCGGAGACCGACTGGTGGCGGATCGGCGCAGGGGGCGCCGGGTCGCTCTCCGACACGGACAGCGTGCCCGGGTTCACCGGCGGGGTGGAGATCCCGGACATCCTCAAGCCGCCGCGCAAGGACGGCGGGCCCGATCTGCGCAAGAAGCGGGTGCCGGTCGGGCCGGATCCGGCCGATGAGGCCGACGCCGATGCCGTCGAAGCCGATACCGAGGGTGCCGCGGTCGAGGCGTCCGAGGTGCGCGGCGCTCGGCGGTTCGTGCCCCGGCGCGTGCCCCGGGTCATGCCGGCCGGCGGGTTCACCAACCCCGTGCTGCTCCTCGCCGCCGCCGCCCTCGTCGCCGGTGCCGCACTCGGCAACGTACTGGCCCTCCTCATCGGCTGGGCCGTCGTCTACCTGTCCCGGCGGCTGACCATGGGCCAGAAGAAATGGGCCGTGTTCGGACTGCCCGGCCTCACCGCGGTGGGCGGCATCGTCTGGCTCTGGGGACGCAGCGTCGGGCGGTGGGGCGCGCCGATACCCTCCGGGCAGATGAGTGGCGCGCTCGGGGAGACGTGGCCCTGGGTGCTCCGGGGCGCCGCGATCGCCACCGCGTTGTATCTGGTGTGGCGGTCGCAGCGCAGTCGGGGGTGAGTTCAGCCGGTCAGGTCCGACTGGAGTTCGGCGAGGACCTTGTTCGCCGCCGTGTAGCCGATGCCCTGGATCCACAGTTCGTCGTCCACCTGGAACACCCGGTCGTCCCTGACCGCCCTGAGGCCCCGCCACAGACCGCTCGTCGTAGTCTGCGTGACCTTCGCCTTGGCCGGACTGCCGTACGTCGACGTGAAGATGACGTCCGCGTCCGCCTTGTCGATCTGCTCGGGGCTGACGTCGTAGGAGAAGCCGTCCTTGGCCTTGTCGGTGATCGCGGGGCGGCCGAGGCCGACGTCGGCGAGGATCGTGCCGATGTAGTTCTGCTTGCCGTAGATGCGGATGTCGGCGCCCTCGACGAAGCGGACGACGTTGATCTTCGTTGCCGCCGTCTTCTGCTTCCCGCCCAGTGACTTGGTGACCGCGGCCACGCGGGTCCTGTACTTCTCGATCGCGGTATTGGCTTCGGCCGTTTTGCCGAGGGCGTCCGCGTGCACGCGGAAGTTCTGCTTCCAGGGGTAGCCGGTCGACTCGGTGAGGACCGTGGGGGCGATGGCGCTGAGCTGCTGGTAGCGCTGGGCGTCGCGGGCCTTGTTGCTGAGGATCAGGTCGGGCTTGAGGCTCGCGATCTTCTCCAGGTTGGGGTTCGCGATCTCGCCGACCTCGGTGATGCCGGTCGTCTGCGACTTCGGGAGGTACGAGAGGAAGGAGTCCTCCGCGCCTGCCCGGGTGGCGCCGACGGGCTTCACTCCGAGGGTGATCGCGGAGTCGAGTTCGGCGGTGTCGAGGACGACGACGCGCTTCGGGTCGTTCTTGACCTTTACGTCGCCCATGGCGGTCTTGACGGTGTGCGTCGTGCCCTGGGCGCCGGTGCCGGCGTTGTCCTTCGCCGAGTCGGAGCCGGAGTCGGTGCAGGCCGTCAGGAGCAGGGCGGCGCCGAGGGCGAGGGCGCCGGCCAAGGGGCCGCGGAGGGTGAGGGAGGCAGTCATGTGGGTTGCCTTTCGCCATGAATGGAGGGTGGCCGCCCGGGCGATCGCCGGCGGCTTCCCGTTTCGCGTCGGTAAGTGTGCGGGTGGGTCCGGTGCCGCCCGGGGTATGTCCGTGCTCGCTGCTTCGCCGGGCGCCACCGCGTGAACTGCGCTGCGCGTGAAGCCCCTCCGGCGCTTGAGGAGCGGGGTCCGGGGCAGAGCCCCGTGACCTGTGCCGCGGCGCCGGGCAATCGATCCGCTCAGCCGGCGGCACGCCACGGCGCACCCGGGACCACCAGCGGCGACCCAGTGACCGGGTCCGGGACCACCACGCAGTCCAGGCCGAACACGTCGTGGACCAGCGCCGCGGTGACCACCTTCGACGGGGCTCCCTCGGCGACGATGCGGCCCTCCTTCATGGCGACCAGGTGATCGGCGTAGCGGGCCGCCTGGTTGAGGTCGTGCAGGACGAGAGCGATGGTACGACCCTTGTCATGGTTCAACTGGCTTACCAGGTCCAGGACTTCGACCTGGTGCGCGATGTCGAGGAACGTCGTGGGTTCGTCGAGGAGGAGGATGTCCGTCTCCTGGGCGAGTGCCATGGCGATCCAGACGCGCTGGCGCTGCCCGCCGGAGAGTTCGTCCACGTTGCGGTCCGCGAGGGCCGCGACGTCGGTACGGCGCATGGCTTCGGTGACGGCGTTCTCGTCGGCGTCGGACCACTGCTGCCACCAGCTCTGGTGCGGCTGGCGGCCGCGCGAGACGAGATCGGCGACGGTGATCGCCTCGGGGGCGGTGGGGGACTGGGGGAGCAGTCCGATCCGCTGGGCGATCTTCTTGGTGGGCAGTTCCGCGAGGGCCTTGCCGTCGAGGAGGACCGAGCCGCCCGCCGGCTTCAGCAGCCGGCCGAGGGCTCGGAGCGTCGTCGATTTGCCGCACGCGTTCGGGCCGACGATCACGGTGACCCGGCCGTCGGGCACCCTCAGATCGAGGTCGTGCACGACGGTGCGGTCGTCATAGGCGAGCGTCAGGTCCCGGGCCGTGAGCCGGCTCATGCGGTGCCTCCGGAAGTGCGGACGGAGCGGCTGCGGATGATCAGGTGGATCAGGTAGGGCGCGCCCACCGCCGCGGTGAGGACGCCCACCGGCAGCTCCGTGGGGGAGAACAGGCGGCGGGCCAGCAGGTCGGCCACGACCACGATCACCGCGCCGAGGAGCGCCGAGCAGAGCAGCGGGATCTGGGCGGTGCGGGTCAGGCGGCGGGCGATCTGGGGGGCGAGCAGGGCCACGAAGTCCACCGGGCCCGCCGCTCCGGTGGCGAGGGACGCCAGGATCACGCCGAGGGCGACGAGGCCGAGGCGTACGTGGCCCAGGCGCACCCCGAGCGCGGTCGCCGTGTCGTCGTCCATCGAGACCGTGCGCTGCGCGCGGGCCGCCCAGGCGATGAAGGGGGCGAGGAGGAGCAGGCTCCAGGCGAGCGGCTGCGCTTCCGGCCAGCCTCGGCCGTTGAGGGAGCCCGTCATCCAGATCTGTGCCTGCTGGGCGACCAGGTAGTCGCCCTTCGTCATGAACAGCGTGGTGATGGAGCGGAGCGCGATCGCGAAGCCGATGCCGATCAGGACGAAGCGGGTGGCGTGCAGGCCGCCCCGCCAGGCGAAGACGTAGACGAGGGCGGCCGCCAGGACTCCGCCGGCCACGGAGATGTAGGGGAGGAGCGTGTAGGAGGTCAGGCCGAAGGTCATGGCCGCCACCGTCACGGCGCTCGCGCCCTGGCTGATGCCGATGATGTCGGGGCTGGCGAGGGGGTTGCGCGCGACGGTCTGGATGAGCGCGCCCGCGACGCCGAACGCCGCGCCGACCAGGAGGCCGACCACCATGCGGGGTTCGCGCAGGGTGCCGACCACGAGTTCGTCGGGGGACGGCTGCCCTGTGAGGACCTTGAACACCTCTGCCGGGCTGGTGAACGTCTCGCCGACGCAGAGGTGGGCCAGGCAGCTCGCGGCGAGCGTGAGGGTGAGGAGCACCGCCACCGCCGTCGCCCTGCGGTGCAGGAGGAAGCGGGCGCGGCCCGCGCGGAGCACCGTGTAGCCGGCCGGGCGCACCCCGGTGAGTGGGCTCATGCGGGCACTGCCTT
>NZ_JBFAKV010000004.1:211407-281528 GCF_040655895.1 Streptomyces sp. NPDC050264 | reverse complement strand
GCACCGTGTAGCCGGCCGGGCGCACCCCGGTGAGTGGGCTCATGCGGGCACTGCCTTTCTGCGCACCAGGGTCACCAGGAACGGGACCCCGATCAGTGCCGTCATGACGCCCGCGGGCACCTCGCTCGGGGGGAAGATCACCCGGCCGACCGTGTCGGCGACGAGCAGCATCACCGGGCCGGTCAGCGCGGCCATCGGCAGCAGCCGGCGGTGGTCGGAACCGACGAGCGCGCGGGCGATGTGCGGCACCGCCAGGCCGATGAACGCGATCGGGCCCGCCGCCGCCACGCCTGCCCCGGTCAGGACCGTCGCGCCCAGGCCGCCGACGATGCGTACGGTCGCCACCCGCTGCCCGAGGCCCTTCGCCACGTCCTCGCCGAGCGCCAGCGCGTCCAGGCCGCGGGCCACCGACAGGACGAGCAGCGTGCCGAGGAGCAGGAAGGGCCAGACCTGCTGGATGAGGTCCGCGTCGCGGCCGGAGAGCGAACCCACCTGCCAGAAGCGGAACTCGTCGAGCGCCGAGGCCTTGGTGGTGAGGACCGCGGTGGTGACCGAGACGAGGAGCGCGTTGATCGCCGCGCCGCCGAGGGCGAGCTTCACGGGGGTCGCGCCGCCTCTGCCGCTCGACGCGATCGCGTAGACGGCCACGGAGGCGATGCCCGCCCCGGCGAACGCCAGCCACACGTAACCGGTGAGCGTGTGAATGCCCAGACAGGCGATCGCCAGGACCACGCCGACCGACGCGCCCTGGCTGATGCCGAGGATGCCGGGGTCCGCGATGGGGTTGCGGGTGATGCCCTGCAGCACCGTGCCGGCCAGCGCGAGGGCCGCTCCGACCATCAGGCCGACGACCGTGCGCGGCAGGCGCAGGCCCCTGATCACCTCGGCGGCGTCGCTGTGCCCGCCGTGCAGGAGGGCGTCGAGGACGGCGGACGGCGCGATCGCGCGAGCCCCCACCGCGAGGCTGAAGAGCACCGCGAGGGCGAGTGCCACGGCCGCCCCGACGATCGCGAGAACCCTGACGTCACGACGGCCGACGGCAGGCATGGGGCTCCCGATGGACTGGCCGGCCGGCTGATCGACGGACCGGCCGACCGGCGACTGAGATTGGTAAGGCTCAGCTAAGTATGGGCTGTGAAGAGGTCATCGTAGGCCGGGGGCAGAATGGCTCTCATGGCTGCCCACACAGACCCCGCTTCCACCACCGGACCCACCGTCGGTTTCGACCTCGACATGACGCTGATCGACTCGCGTCCCGGTATCCGGGCGGCCTTCGTGGCCCTGACCGAGCGGACCGGTACGTACGTGGACGGCGACCTGGCCGTCACCCGGCTCGGTCCGCCGCTGGTCGACGAACTCGCGCACTGGTTCCCGGCGGAGGAGATCCCGGCGATGGCCGACCTCTACCGCGAGATGTACCCCACATACGCCATCGAGC
Source organism: Streptomyces sp. NPDC050264 (assembly GCF_040655895.1). NCBI lineage: Bacteria > Bacillati > Actinomycetota > Actinomycetes > Kitasatosporales > Streptomycetaceae > Streptomyces > Streptomyces sp. NPDC050264. Next base: position 280,090 of record NZ_JBFAKV010000004.1, on the reverse strand, counting down.
CGACGCTGCCGCTGCCGGGCGTCCACGAGGCGATGGACGCCGTGCACGCCGCGGGCGGGCGCACGATGGTCGTCACCGCCAAGTACGAGCCGAACGCCAAGCTCCACCTGGCGCACCTGGGCATCGCCGCGGACATCGTCGTCGGCAACCTCTGGGCCGAGGGCAAGGCACAGGCGCTGCGCGAGCACGGCGCGAGCGTCTACGTCGGCGACCACGTCGGCGACGTGCGCGGTGCGCGCGCGGCCGACGCGTACTCGGTGGCCGTCACGACCGGACCCTGCGACGCCGAAGAGCTGCGGACGGCGGGCGCCGACGTGGTGCTCTCGGATCTGACCGGATTCCCGGCCTGGCTGGAAAGCTACGTGGCGCGCGCCGCCCTGCGCTGAGCCGAGATGCCGCGGATCACGCCGGCCGCGGCCAGCAGAAAACCGACGCCCATGAGCATGCAGACCGCATAGGCGATGGGCGGGAACGGGTCGGTGTCGAGGAACAGCGGGGCCACCGTGACGAGGGTGGCGATCGCTCCCACGAGGAAAACGATGCCGCCCGCTTTCACGAGGCCGTCACCGGGCCCCGCCTCGGTCGCCCTGGAATTGACTTGGGTTTTGTCGCGCACCCAGCAAGGGTAGTTCCCAGGCCGTAGGGACAAGCAAGCGAACCATTCGGCGACGTCTTGTCACCGGCCCCGGGACCCATAGTCTTGGTGACGGCGGGTCGTACCACGACCCGCTGTACTGCTATCCAGAGCGTTTTCTTTCTAGTACGAGGACGAGGACTTCACGTGCCTACCGGCAAGGTCAAGTGGTTCAACAGCGAGAAGGGCTTCGGCTTCCTCTCCCGCGACGACGGCGGTGACGTCTTCGTGCACTCCTCCGTACTTCCCGATGGTGTCGACGCCCTCAAGCCCGGCCAGCGCGTCGAGTTCGGGGTGGTCGCCGGCCAGCGCGGCGACCAGGCGCTCTCCGTCACGATCCTCGACCCGACCCCGTCCGTCGCCGCGGCGCAGCGCCGCAAGCCGGACGAACTCGCCTCCATCGTCCAGGACTTGACGACGCTGCTCGAAAACATCACGCCGAGTCTGGAGCGCGGCCGTTATCCCGACAAGGCCGCGGGCGCGAAGATCGCCGGTCTGTTGCGCGCGGTGGCCGACCAGTTGGACGTCTGACCCTCGTCGGTTCTACGGGAACACGAGCGCGTCCGGGGCGAGCGCCGGAACCAGGCCCTCGGCCGCGGCCCGCGTCAACAGGCCCCGGATCGCCGCGTATCCGTCCTCGCCGAGGTCGGCCGTGAACTCGTTGACGTACAGACCGATGTGCTGGTCGGCGACGGCCGGGTCCATCTCCTGCGCGTGCTCCATGACGTACGGCCGCGACACCTCGGGGTCGTCCCAGGCCAGCCGGACGGACGTGCGGACCGCGTCCGCGTAGGAGCGCAGCGTCTCGGCGCCCAGGTCGCGGCGCGCGATGATCGCGCCGAGCGGGATCGGCAGGCCCGTCGTGGCCTCCCAGTGCTCTCCCATGTCGGCGAGCTTGTGCAGACCGTAGTTCTGGTACGTGAAGCGGGCCTCGTGGATGACGAGCCCCGCGTCGATCTTCCCGTCGCGCACCGCGGGCATGATCTCGTGGAACGGCATGACGACGATCTCGCCGACCCCGCCGCCCGGCACGACGTCGGCCGCCCACAGCCGGAAGAGCAGATACGCCGTCGAGGTCTCGCTCGGCACCGCGACCCGCTTGTCCGAGAGGTCCACGCCGGGCTCGCGCGTGAGGACCAGCGGACCGCAGCCGCGGCCCAGCGCGCCGCCGCACGGCAGCAGCGCGTAGTCGTCGAGGACGTACGGCAGGACCGCGTAACTGACCTTCAGTACGTCGTACGTGTCCTCGCGGCGCTCCGCGACGCCGTTGGTGATGTCGATGTCGGCGAACGTCACGTCCAGCGCGGGAGCGCCGGGGACGCGGCCGTGGGCCCAGGCGTCGAAGACGAAGGTGTCGTTCGGGCAGGGCGAGAAGGCGATGCGGACAGGGTCCGTCGTGTGTGTCATGTGTTGTTCCAACTCTCCAGTACGGGCGCCGACTTCCCGAACGCGCCGGTGAGCGCGGCCAGCGCGTCACCGATGCGCCAGGCGGCGCGGTCGCGGGGCCCGACGGCGTTGGAGACGGCGCGTATCTCGGCCACGGGCACGTCGTGCGCGGCGGCGGCCTCGGCGACGCCGAAGCCCTCCATCGCCTCGGCGACGGCGCCGGGGTGACGCTGGGCGAGGAGCGCGGCACGGTCGGCGGTGCCGGTCACCGTGGAGACGGTGAGCACGGTGCCGACGGACCCGGGGGCGGTACCGGTCGCCGCGGCGAGGTCTCGTACGAGGGACGCCGGCGGACGGTGGGTGACGGTGCCGAAACCGAGTTCGGTGACCGGCAGGAAACCCTCGGGGGTCTCGGCCCCCAGGTCGGCGGCGGTGATCGCGTCGGCGATCAGGACCGTGCCCGGCGCGGCGGTGAAGCCGCCGCCGATACCGGCCGAGACGACCAGCGTGTACGGGCGGCCGGACAGCGCGGCCTTTGTGAGCGCGGTGGCGGTGCCGGCCGCGGCCGCCGCGGGGCCGACGCCGACGGCGACCACATCGATCACCGGGTGCCGTTCAGGCAGTCCGCGCGCCACCGCGTCCCGTTCGGCCGGGACGGCGGTGGCGATCAGTACGCGGACGGGCGCGGTGCCGGTATCCGTCAGGAGTCCTTCTTGAGCTTGAACGACCACAGGCCGTACGCCTTGGAGTCGCTGCCCTGAAGGATCGTCACCGTGGTGGAACCGCCGGTGGCGCCGTACTGCTGGTTGAAGAAGACGCTGCCCGGGACCGTGCGGTACGTCTTCTTGCTGGAGTCCGTCAGCGGCTGACCGTTCATCAGGATCGTCCAGCCCTTCTCCGCGATCTCCGGTTCGACGCCGAAGCGGACCGTCTCATCGGGATCGACCTTGATGGTCTTGGCGTCCTGGTCCTTCAGGCAGCCCTCCAGCGACGACGGCTTGAGCGCGTTGCCGTCGTCGTAGCAGGAGGCCTTGTCGTTCACCGAGTTGCGGCCCACCGTGACGGTGGCCAGCGGGGTCGGCTTGTCGCAGGCGGAGAGGACGAGCAGTCCGGCGCCGACGGCACCGACGGCGGCCACGGTGCGCCTGTGGCGCACAACGAAACGCTGGGAGGTCATGGGCGAAGGCTATCTGGCGCCACGCTCCCGTCTCTGGGTGGGTGTCCCGTCGGCGTGGCCATTCGCTCCGCGGGTCGGACGGGTGGGTTCGGCGGCGGTCTTGTGGGGGGCGGGTTGTGCGTGTCGGGCGGGTGCGCAGCCGTCGTGACTTCTCGCGTGAACCGCGCCCTCATGGGGCTGCGGCGAAGCCGCATGCTCCAGGGGCGCGGGGAACTGCGCGCGAAGTCACGACGAGAGCCGCACCCGCGTGACGGCAAGGCGCGGCAGACGCCAAGGCGCTCAGGGCCACGACGAGAGCCGCACTCGGCGTCGGGACCCGACCCGGCAGGCGCTAAGCCACTCGCGCTCGCGCGGGCCCACTGTGGCGCGCGGCCGACAAAAGCCCCCGCACCGTCGACAACCACCCCACCGCCACAATGCCCGCCCCCACCGAAAGCCCCAGCACCCCGTTCAACGGCAGCGCGATCCCGATCGCCCCGCCAAGAACCCACGCCATCTGCAACAAGGTCTCCGAACGAGCGAACGCGGAGGTCCGCACCGCCTCCGGGACATCCCGCTGAATCGTCGCGTCCAGCGAAAGCTTCGCCAGGGCCTGGGCGAAACCGGCGACCGCCGCCAGGCACGCCGTCATGAAAGCCCCGAAAAAGACCGCGGAGACGATCGCCGCGCCGAGCACCACCGCCACCACGGTCACGATGATGATCTCGGGCGCCCGCGACTTCAGCCAGGCCCCGACGGCCGTGCCCAGCGCGTTACCGGCCCCGGCCGACACGCCCACCAGGCCGAGCGACATGGCCGCGCTCTCCCCGGTCAGCGGATGCTCGCGCAGCAGGAACGCCAGGAAGAAGATCAGGAACCCGGACAGGCAGCGCAGCGCGGCGTTGGCGGCGAGGGCGTGGGTCACGGCGGTTCCCACGGTCCGCAGACCCGGCCTGCGCTGCTTCTTCACGGGGCCGTGCAGGTGCTCCTCGTCGGCGGCGAGCAGCGCCTTGCTCTCGCCCTTGGCCGAGTCGACCTTGTGCGGCAGCGAGAACGACAGGACCATGCCCGCCACGAAGATCACGAAGGCGCCGTAGAGGGGCCAGCGCGGTCCGAGGATCTGCAGGCCGGCTCCGACAGGCGCCGCGGCCCCGGTGGCGAGCAGCCCGCCGAGCGTGACCCGCGAGTTGGCCTTGACCAGGGAGAAGCGGGGCGGGAGCAGCCGTGGCACGACCGCCGAACGGACGACTCCGTACGCCTTGGAGGCGACGAGGACGCCGAGCGCGGCCGGATACAGCTCGATGCCGCCGGTCACCACGGCACCGGAAAGGACGAGCGCGAGCAGCGCACGCGCCAGCATCGAAGCGGCCATCGCGGCCCGCCGCCCGTGGGGCAGCCGGTCCAGAAGCGGACCGATGACCGGGGCGAGAAGAGTGAAGGGCGCCATGGTGATGGCGAGATAGAGGGCGACCCGGCCGCGCGCCTCGTCCGTGGGTACGGAGAAGAAGACCGTCGAGGCGAGGGCGACGGTGATCATGACGTCGCCCGCGCCGTTCACCGCGTGGAGTTCGATGAGTTTTCCGAGGCCCGACTCGCCCGCGCCGTGCGCATGGGTGACTTTTCGGATACCGCGTCCGGTGCCCGTGAACGGCAGACGCAGGGCACGGCCGACCTTGCGGACGGCCCCGCGCACCGGGCCCGAACCGCTGTGTACGTACGCCGACTCTCCCGCCGAACGGGACGACGACCTTGCCGTAGCCACCCAGTCATAGTGCCCCGTGAACGGGCGTACTAGTGCCGATATGGGTACGCGGGTCGGCTTTCGCGTGAGGCGCGGCTCGTACGTCGGTGTGGGCGCAGGGCGCAGGAGGAGGTAGCGTGCGTAGCGCGCCCGCGGCGGTTGTTATCGGCCGCGCGCCTCTCGGCCATCCCGCAGAATGGATGACGTAGGTGCGCCCGGAACGTCGGGTGCGGACGTCGACGCGGCCCTCCGGTCCGCTCCGTCCGCGCTCCCGCACACAGGATGGCGCACTCGAGAGACGGCGTAGGAGAGAAGCGATACCTGTGAGCGCAGCGACAACGCGAAGCCGCACCCCTGACCGTCTGTGCGCCGAGGCGGTAGACCTCGCACGCACCGCGGCCGAGGAGGCCGCCGCGCCCGGTGTGGTCGGCGAGCATGTCGAAATGGTCGTCGAGGGCGACCGCGTCGTCACGCACCTTTTCGAGTGCAAGGAATTCGGTTACCGCGGCTGGCGCTGGGCGGTGACCGTCGCCCGGGCCTCCCGCGCCAAGTACGTGACGCTCGACGAGACGGTGCTGCTGCCGGGCCCCGACGCCCTGCTCGCACCCGAGTGGGTGCCGTGGAGCGAGCGGCTGCGCCCGGGTGACATGGGCCCCGGCGACCTCCTGCCCACCGAGGCCGACGATCTGCGTCTGGAGCCGGGTTACACCGGCGAGGACGTACCGCCGCCGAACTCGCCGCTGTCCCAGGAGATGGCCGAGCTCGTCGAGGCGGAGGACGTCGAGGTCACGGCCGGGCCGGTGGCCGAGCTGCCCGTCGCCCCGGCGCGCGGTTCGATCGCGGCGGTCGCCGAGGAACTGGGCATGCGCCGCGCGCGGGTGCTCTCGCGGTACGGGCTGCATGTCGCGGCCGACCGCTGGGAGGAGTCCTACGGCGCGAAGACCCCGATGGCGCAGGCGGCCCCCGCCACCTGTGTCTCCTGCGGCTTCCTCCAGCCCGTCGGCGGCTCGCTCGGCCAGGCCTTCGGCGTCTGCGCCAACGAGTTCTCGCCTGCGGACGGGCGTGTGGTGTCGCTGGCCTACGGGTGCGGCGGGCACTCCGAGGCCGCGGTCATGCCGACCCCGCCGCGGCCGGCTCCGCCGGTTGTCGACGAGACGCTGGTGGACGCGCTTCCGCTCCGCGTGGAGCCGGATGCGGGGTCGGTCGGGGCCGCGCTCTCCGATGGCGCGGAGGATCTGGGCCACTCGTAGGATTCGGGGCGCTGAGCTGCGGCTACCGGGTCGCAGTTCCCCGCAGCCGCATGCTCCAGGGGCGCGGGGAACTGCGCGATCAGCCCCCACCGGGGCCGCACACGGCAACGCACCCTCCGAGGCACCCCAAGCGCCGCGATACCGTGCGGGCCGACCGACAACAGCCCCCCAGAGGAGACCCCCGTGAGCGTCAGCAAGATCGCTTGGCCGGCGCCCGAGGGCATGGACCCGTTCGGCACCGCCGGACTGCGGCGCGGCGTGCTGGACGCGTGGGCCGGGAGCGCGGCCAGGTTCCGGGAGGACGCCAACGCCGAGGAGGACCTCGCGCTCGGCGGCTACCGTGACCGGCTCGTCGTCGAGCTGGCCCAGAACGCCGCGGACGCCGCCGCCCGCGCGGGAACCGAGGGACGCCTCGCGCTCACCCTCCGGGACGGGGTTCTGGCCGCCGCGAACACCGGGACGCCGCTGGACGCCACCGGGGTCGAGTCGCTGTCCACGCTGCGGGCGTCCGCCAAGCGGGAGGACACCGGGGCGGCCGTGGGCCGGTTCGGTGTCGGGTTCGCCGCCGTGCTCGCCGTCAGCGACGAGCCCGCCGTCGTCGGGCGCACCGGAGGCGTGCGCTGGTCCCTCGGCGAGGCGCGTCTCGCCGCCGCCGACGCCGCCCTGCACAGCCCCGCACTCGGCGACGAACTGCGCCGCCGGGACGGCCATGTCCCGCTCCTGCGGCTGCCCTTCGCGGCCGAGGGGCAGGCCCCCGACACGTACGACACCGTCGTCATCCTGCCGCTGCGCGACCAGGCCGCCGAGGCGCTCGCGGCCCGCCTGCTCGCGGACATCGACGACACGCTGCTGCTCGCCCTGCCGGGCCTCGCGGAGGTCACGGTCACCACCGACGCCGGGACGCGCGTGCTGCGCCGGGGCGCCGCGGACGCGTACACGGTGATCTCGGACGACGCCCGGGAGCCTGCGGAGCTGCGCTGGCGCACCGTCACCCGCACCGGCGCCCTCACCCCCGACCTCCTCGCCGACCGGCCCGTGGAGGAGCGCCTGCGCCCCCACTGGTCGGTCACCTGGGCCGTGCCGGTCGACGGCGAAGGGGCTCCGCGGAAGCCGCACAGCGCGCCCGTGCTGTACGCGCCCACGCCGAGCGACGAGGCCCTCGGGGTGCCCGCGCTGCTCATCGGCTCGTTCCCGCTCGACACCGCCCGGCGGCACGTCGCGCCGGGCCCGCTCACCGACCACCTCGTCCTGCGCGCCGCCGACGCGTACGCCGAACTGCTCGGCGACTGGCGGCCCGTGGGGACCGGCATCCTCGACCTCGTACCCGGGCCGCTGGGCAGGAGCGAGCTGGACGGGGCGCTGCGGGCCGCGATCCTGGAGCGGCTGCCCCGCACCGCGTTCCTGCCCCCCGCGCTCGCACCCGAGTCCGATGAGGACGACCGGCCCGTGGCCCTGAAGCCGCGTGACGCCGAGGTCGTCGAGGGCGTCGGGGCCGACACCGTGCGGGTCCTCGCCGACGTGCTGACCGGTCTGCTGCCCGCCGGGCTCGAACGCCGCTCCGAGCTGCGGACGGTGGGCGTCGCGCGCGTCCCGCTGGCCGAGGCGATCGACCGGCTGGCCGGCCTGGAGCGGGAGCCCGGCTGGTGGCGGCGGCTCTACGACTCCCTCGCCGGGGTCGACCCCGACCGGCTCAGCGGGCTGCCCGTGCCGCTCGCCGGGGGCCGGACCGTCATCGGGCCTCGCCAGGTGCTGCTGCCGACCGCCGACGCGTCGGCGCTGCCCGGCGACGCCCTCGCCCGGCTCGGCCTCAAGGTCGCCCACCCCGACGCCGCCCACCCGCTCCTGGAGAAGCTGGGCGCGCTGCCCGCCACACCCCGCGCGGTCCTGACGACTCCGCAGCTGCGGGCCGCCGTCGCCGCCTCCCTGGACGACGAGCCCGCCTGGGACGACGAAGGCACCTTGAGCGCCGACGAGCTGGCGGACGTCGTCCTCACCCTGGTGCGCGACGCCCACCTCGACACCGGCGACGAGCCGTGGCTCGGCGCCCTCGCCCTGCCCGACGAGAGCGGCGAACTCGTCCCCGCCGCCGAACTGTTGCTCCCCGGCAGCCCCATCGCGGCCGTCCTGCGCGAAGGCGAGCTGCCGTATGTGGACGAGGAGTTGGCCGAGCGGTGGGGTGAACAGCCCCTCGCCGCCTGCGGGGTGCTCGCCACCTTCGCCCTCGTCCGCGCCACCGACGTCGTCCTGGACCCCGACGAACTCGACCCTCGTGACAGCGACTTCCCCGAGCCCGACGACCCGGGCCTGCTCGACGCCGTCGACGTGTGGTGCGAGGACGTCCTCGACCGGCTGCCCGACACCCCGGTGCCGCCCGTCGCCACCGAGCTGATCGCCGTACGCGACCTCGACCTGGTCGACGAGGACCGCTGGCCGCAGGCGCTCGCCCTGCTGTCGCAGCCCCCGCTGCGCGACGCCCTCACCCAGCCCGTACGAGTCCTGCTGCCCGACGGCACCCATGAGCTGGTCCGCCCGTACACGGCGTGGTGGCTGCGCGGGAACCCGGTCCTGGACGGCCGCCGCCCCGCAGGACTGCGCGCGGAGGGCGGCGACCCGCTCCTCGTCGGTCTGTACGAGGCCGCCGACGCCAGCGGCTTCGACGACGAGCAGGTACTGCGCACCCTCGGTGTGCGGACCTCCGTCGCCGCGCTGCTCGACGAACCCGGGGGCGCCGCGGAGCTTCTGGACCGGCTCGCCGATCCGGACCGGGTGGTGAGCGCGGCCCAACTGCACGCCGTCTACGGCAGGCTGGCCGCACTCGACCCCGAACAGGTCACCTTGCCGGACGAGTTGCGTGCGGTGCGGGACGGCGAGGTGGTCGTGGTCGACGCGGCGGACGCCCTCGTCGCCGACGCCCCCGACCTGATCCCGCTGGCCGGCGGCCGCGCGCTGCTGCCCGTCGCCCCGGCCGGGGCCGCGCACCTCGCGGAGCTCTTCCAGGTGCGCCGCCTGAGCACGGACATCGACGCGAAGGTGAGCGGGGACGGAGCCGAGCACCCGGTGCCCGACTCCGTCCGCACGCTCCTCGGGCCCGCCACCCCGGACTCGTACGTCGAACACGAGGAGCTGTACGTCGACGGGACCGAGGTCGACTGGCGCCGCACGCCCGAGGGGACCGTGCACGCGGCGACCCTGGAGGGCGTCGCCGCCGGGCTAGCGTGGGCGGCGGGCCAGTGGCCGCGGCGGTTCGAGGTGGCGGCGCTGCTGGAAGATCCCTCCCGTACGCGGGAGTTGGAGCGGGACCGCTGGTTCGACTAGTGCCTGTCTTCGCACTCCCCTCTGCCCGGCGTCGCCCGGCACGCACTCTCGCCGCACCGGGCGCAAAGCCGGGTACGCCCCGTACGAGGCCCCGTACCCGGCCCGGCGAGAGCACGCACCGAACGCCGCCGGGCCGCCCTCCGGGCGACGAGGGGAGTGTGAAGACAGGCCCTGGGCGGCGCGCCGGGGCCCCTCCCTTGACACGTGAGATGTAGATCACGTGAAGATTGGGTGGATCCCGTGCAACCTGTCGCGTGGATCACCGGTCTACTTCGCGAGTCAACAGACTCCTAGACCACTTGGGACCCGCGTGACGGCATCTGCACCGCGGGGCCCCTTCTCCACCATGGGGAACACATGCGCATTCGTGCCACCGCGGCCGCCGTGACGGTCTCCGGCGCCCTGGCCCTCACCGCGTTCGCCGTACCGGCAGCACAGGCGGACGACTCCGCGTCCGCTGCCAAGCGGGCCCAGGCGCTCGTCTCGGACGCCGCCGCTGCCCAGCAGCACAACGGCGCCCGCGCGCTGACCCGTTCCGCCGCCGACGACGGCGAAGGCGACACCGCCATCTCGAACGTCGTCGTCAACGGCGGCAAGGACCTGGTGGCCGGCACCTCGGCCACCCTCAAGTTCGCGGTCACCTTCACCGTCAAGGACAACTCCGGAGTCCTGTCGGCCCAGGCGTTCCTGTGGAAGGGATCGGCTCTCGACGAGAACGCCCTGGGCTGGTTCCCGCTCGAGGACGAGGCCTCGTGCAAGGTGGTCAACGCCACGACGTCCACCTGCACGCAGCACTTCCAGGCCAGCCCGAAGACCGAGCTCTACAACGGGCTCGAGGGTGGCAACTGGCACGTGTGGGCGCTCGCCCAGGGCAATGACTACGACTACGCCACGAAGGACAACTACAAGACCGTCGGGCTCAAGCGCTACTCCAAGCTCACCACCAACGCCGCCCCCGAGCCGGTCAAGAAGGGCAAGACCATCACGGTCTCCGGCCTGCTGTCCCGCGCCAACTGGGACACCGGCAAGTACGCGGGCTACACCAAGCAGAAGGTGACGCTCCAGTACCGCAAGAAGACGTCCAGCACGTACTCGAACGTCAAGACGGTCACGTCCTCCTCGACCGGCGCGCTGAAGACGACGGTCACGGCGTCCGCGGACGGCTACTTCCGCTACAAGTTCGCCGGCACCTCCACCACCCCGGCGGTCACCTCGGTCAGCGACTTCGTCGACGTCCGCTAGTCAGCACCGGCAGGCACCACCGCTAGGGCCTGTCTTCAAACTCCCGTCTGCCCCGCGACGCCTGGCACGCACTCTCGCCGCACCGGGCGTAAAGCCAAGTACATCCAGTACGAGGCTTTGCACCCGGCCCGCCGAGAGCACGCACCAGACGCCGCGGGGGCGCCCTTCGGGCGACGACGGGACTTTGCAGACAGGCCCTAGTCGGGAAAGCGGCGGCCGATCCACTTCCACAGGAATTCGAGGACGGCCGCCGCCACCACCGCCACACCCACCGCCGTCCACGGCATGGTGGTACCCACCAGCTTCAGCGCGAAGAAGTCCTGCAGCCACGGCACGGCCAGGACCAGCAGGAAGCCGAGCGCCATCGCCGCCACCAGGCACACCCGCCACCACGTGTAGGGGCGGGCGATGATGGCGAGCACCCACATCGAGATCAGGAACAGCGTCAGCGTCGCCGAACTGGTCTCCGCGCCCAGCGCGCCCGAGCCCGTGTAGAAGTGCCGGGCGATCATGTAGATCACGAAGGTGGCGAGCCCCGCGACGGCCCCGCCAGGGATCGCGTACCGCATCACGCGTTTCACGAAGTGCGGTTTCGCGCGCTCCTTGTTGGGCGCGAGCGCCAGGAAGAACGCCGGGACGCCGATCGTGAGGGTCGACAGCAGCGTCAAGTGCCGCGGCAGGAACGGGTATTCGACCTGGCAGCAGACCACGAGCAGGGCGAGGATCACCGAGTAGACGGTCTTGACCAGGAACAGGGTCGCCACGCGCGTGATGTTGCCGATGACGCGCCGGCCCTCGGCGACGACGGAAGGCAGCGTCGCGAAGCTGTTGTTGAGCAGCACGATCTGGGCGACCGCGCGGGTCGCCTCCGAACCCGAGCCCATCGAGACGCCGATGTCGGCGTCCTTGAGGGCGAGTACATCGTTCACGCCGTCGCCGGTCATCGCCACGGTGTGTCCGTGGGACTGGAGCGCGGCGACCATGTCCCGCTTCTGCTGCGGGGTGACCCGGCCGAACACGGTGCCCTCGTCGAGCGCGTCCGCCATCTCCGCCCGCTCTTTGGGCAGGGTGCGGGCGTCGACGGTGTTCTCGGCGCCGGGCAGGCCGAGCTTTCCGGCGACCGCCCCGACCGAGACGGCGTTGTCACCGGAGATGACCTTGGCCTTGACGTCCTGCTCGGCGAAGTAGTGCAGGGTGTCGGCGGCGTCGGGGCGCAGGCGCTGCTCCAGGACGACGAGCGCGGCCGGCTCGGCGCCCTCCTCCACCCCGGGGTCCTCCAGATCTTTTGTGACGCGGGTGAGCAGCAGTACGCGCAGCCCCTGCTCGTTGAGTTCCTCGGTGTCGGTGAGGGCCGGGTCGCCGTCGGGCAACAGCACGTCGGGCGCTCCGAGCAGCCACGCGCTGTGCGTCCCGTCGCCCTCGCTGAAGGCGGCGCCGCTGTATTTGCGGGCCGAGGAGAACGGCAGCGCCTGGGTGCAGCGCCACTCCCCGCTGTCCGGGTAGGCGTCGATGATGGCCTGGAGCGAGGCGTTGGGCCGCGGGTCGGACCCGCCGAGCGCGCCGAGCACCTTGCGTACGTGGCCTTCGTCGGCGCCGCCGAGGGCGCGCAGCTCGGCGATGTCCATGCCGCCCTCGGTGAGCGTTCCGGTCTTGTCGAGGCAGACCGTGTCGACGCGGGCCAGCCCCTCGATGGCGGGCAGCTCCTGCACCAGGCACTGTTTGCGGCCGAGGCGGATGACGCCGATCGCGAAGGCGACGGAGGTGAGCAGGACGAGGCCTTCGGGGACCATCGGCACGATGCCGCCGACGGTGCGTGCGACGGAGTCCTTGAAGTCGTGTTCCTTGACGACGAGCTGGCTGATGATCAGGCCGATCGCGGTCGGGATCATCATCCACTGGACGTACTTGAGGATGGTGGAGATGCCGGAGCGCAGCTCGGACTGGACGAGCGTGAACCGGCTCGCCTCTTCGGCGAGTTGGGCCGCGTACGCCTCGCGCCCCACCTTGGTCGCCTGGAACGCGCCGCCGCCCGCGACCACGAACGACCCCGACATGACCGGGTCGCCGGACCGCTTCACGACCGGGTCGGCCTCACCGGTGAGCAGCGACTCGTCGATCTCCAGGCCGTCGGCCTCGGCGCACGTGCCGTCCACCACGATCTTGTCGCCGGGCCCGATCTCGATCAGGTCGCCGAGCACGATCTCGGAGGTGGAGATCTCGGTGGCGGCCCCGTCGCGCCGGACCGTCGGTCTGGCCTCGCCGATCACGGCGAGGGAGTCCAGGGTCTGCTTCGCGCGCCACTCCTGGATGATGCCGATGCCGGTGTTGGCGATGATCACGAAGCCGAAGAGGCTGTCCTGGATCGGCGCGACGATGAGCATGATCAGCCAGAGCACGCCGATGATCGCGTTGAAGCGTGTGAGGACGTTCGCGCGGATGATCTCGGTGAGCGAGCGCGAGCTGCGCACGGGCACGTCGTTGACCTCGCCGCGGGCGACGCGCTCCGCGACCTCGGCACCGGTGAGCCCCGTCGCCCGCTCCGGCATGGGCACCGGGTGCACCGGATCCAGTTCGGAGCCCGCGTCGATGTGCGTCATGGGAACGACAGTACGGGCGATATGGGGGGTACGCCCCCCTTACGGAGTCTTTGCCGCGGCCCGCTTGATCGCCGCGTCACGGCCGCGGACGTACCAGATGCCGATGAGGCCGAGGCCCGCGCCGGCCAGACAGGTCCATACCCACCAGGTCTGTCCGCGGTCGTCGAACCAGCCGTAGAACGGCAGCTGGACGAGGAAGAGGACGAACCACAGGATCGTGCCGCCGGTGATGGTGGCGACCACAGGACCCTCCAGGGGTTCAGGTGCCTCGTGCTTGGGGGTCCACTTCGCCATGTGCACAGCTTACGAGGGATCGGTTTCGGAACTGGCCGCAACCCCTTGTCACCCGTGTGCCGCAAGGGTCTACGCGCGGAGATAGCGAATTCCGGCTCATATGTTCATACTGAAACGGCCTGAGTCTGGCCACTTCTGTTCGTACGAAATGCCAACGGAAACATCGGGGTAACCGATTGGTGATCACGCGAGGACCAGACTCGATCACGTTCCCGCCCGCAGAAGCTCCGCTCTGAATACCGCTGAGGTCACCCATGTCCACTTCGGCCACCGCTCCGGTCGATGCCAACGAACAGCCGCCGTCGGCCCCGAAGAACGGCTTCGACCGGTACTTCAAGATCTCCGAGCGTGGCTCGACGGTCGGCCGTGAGGTCCGTGGCGGTTTCGCCACGTTCTTCGCGATGGCCTACATCATCGTGCTGAACCCGATCATCCTCGGCAGCGCGAAGGACATGTACGGGCATCAGCTCGACAACGGCCAGCTGGTCACCGCCACCGCGCTGACCGCCGCGTTCACCACGCTGCTCATGGGTGTCATCGGCAATGTGCCGATCGCGCTCGCCGCGGGCCTCGGCGTGAACACCGTCGTCGCCCTGCAGCTCGCGCCGCGCATGTCGTGGCCGGACGCGATGGGCATGGTCGTCCTCGCGGGCTTCGTGGTGATGCTGCTCGTCGCCACCGGCCTGCGGGAGCGCGTCATGAACGCCGTGCCGCTCGGCCTGCGCAAGGGCATCGCGATCGGTATCGGCCTCTTCATCATGCTGATCGGCCTCGTCGACTCCGGCTTCGTCTCCCGTATGCCGGACGCCGCGCAGACCACCGTGCCGCTGCAGCTCGGCGCCGACGGCCACCTCAACGGCTGGCCCGTGCTGATCTTCGTCCTCGGCGTGCTGCTGACGCTGGCGCTCCTGGTCCGCAAGGTGCCGGGCGCGATCCTGATCTCCATCGTCGTGATGACCGTCGTCGCGGTGATCGTGGAAGCCGTCGCCAAGGTGCCCTCGTGGGGGCTGACCTCCCCGAAGTGGCCCGGGAACCCGGTCTCCACCCCGGACTTCGGGCTCGTCGGCGACGTCAGCCTGTTCGGCGGGTTCAGCAAGGTCGGCGTGCTGACCGGCATCCTCTTCGTCTTCACCGTGCTGCTGTCGTGCTTCTTCGACGCGATGGGCACGATCATGGGCATCAGCGACGAGGCCCATCTGACCGACGAGCGCGGCCAGATGCCCGGCATGAACAAGGTCCTGTTCATCGACGGCATCGCCGTCGCCGCCGGCGGCGCCTCGTCGTCCTCCGCCACCACCTGCTTCGTGGAGTCCACGGCCGGTGTCGGCGAGGGCGCCCGGACCGGCTTCGCGAACGTCATCACCGGTGGCCTCTTCGCGGTCGCGCTGTTCCTCACGCCGATCGCCACGATGGTCCCGTCCCAGGCGGCCACCCCCGCGCTGCTCGCGGTCGGGTTCCTGATCCTGTCCGGCGGCATCCGGGCCATCGACTGGGGCGACTACACGATCGCGATCCCGGCGTTCGTGACGATGCTGATGATGCCGTTCACGTACTCGATCACCAACGGCATCGGCATGGGCTTCATCACCTTCACCGTGCTGCGCGTCGTGGCGGGCCGGGCCAAGGAGGTGCCGGTCGCCATGTACGCGGTATCGGCGGTCTTCACCTTCTACTACCTCATGCCGGCGCTCGGCCTGACGTGATGCGGTCCCGCGGGGCGGCTCAGGCCGCCCCGTAGAACCTCTCCGTCTCCTCGACCGCCGTTTTGAAGCGTTCGTCGAAGTCGTCTCGAACGAGCGTCCGGGCCACGTAGTCCTGGACGCTCATTCCCCTTTTCGCGGCATGTCCCTTGAGCCGGTCGAGCAGCTCACCGTCTATCCGCAGGCTGAGCACAGTCGATCCCATGCGGACAGGGTCGCGGGAGCACGCCGCCCGGCGTGTCACTTTCTGGAACCGACTCACTCGTATGGGTGATGTAGGGGTTCGGTGGCGTGAATCACGGGCAGCCTGGGCCCATGCGGTAGTAGTTAGACACAGTAATGAGTTACGCTAACGAACATGCCGGACCTCTCCCATGGCGATGACGTAGCCGCCGTGAACTCGCTGCGCTCCGCCGTGATGCGCCTGTCCCGCCGACTCAAGCACCAGCGGGTCGACGAATCGCTGAGCCCCACCGAGATGTCGGTGCTCGGCACCCTCGCGGGATGCGGCTCGGCGACCCCGGGCGCGCTGGCCCGCAAGGAGCATGTGCAGCCGCCGTCGATGACCCGCATCGTCGCGCTCCTGGAAGCCAAGGGACTGGTCAGGCTGGAGCCTCACCCCGAGGACCGCCGGCAGAAGGTCGTCACCTCGACCGAGCAGGCCGAGGCCATGCTCGCCGAGTCCCGCCGCAGGCGGAACGCGTGGCTGGCCGACCTCGCCGTCGGACTCGACGAGGACGAGTGGGCCAAGCTGCGCGCCGCCGCCCCCGTACTGGAGAAGCTCGCCCAACTCTGAGAACACTTCGAACACTTCGAACACTTCGAACACTTCCGAGCACGACGACCGCCGAGGAGGCGAACCCACTTTGAGTACGGGATCCGGAGCAGACTCCGCCCCCGCACCAACCGCCCACGACGAAACCGCCCACCCCCGCAAGCCCTCGATGTTCGCGAGCCTGAAGGTGCGTAATTACCGCCTGTTCGCGTCCGGGGCAGTGATCTCCAACACCGGCACCTGGATGGCCCGCATCACCCAGGACTGGCTGGTCCTGTCCATCACGGGCTCGTCCGCCGCCGTCGGCATCACGACGGCGATGCAGTTCCTGCCGATGCTGCTCTTCGGGCTGTACGGCGGCGTGATCGCCGACCGGTTCGCCAAGCGGAGCCTGCTCTTCTGCACCCAGGGCGCGATGAGCCTGTCCGGCCTGTTCCTGGCCGCGCTCACGCTCTCCGGCAACGTGCAGGTCTGGCACGTCTACGTCGCCGCGTTCTTCACCGGCCTGGTCACCGTCGTCGACAACCCGACACGGCAGTCCTTCGTCTCCGAGATGGTCGGCCCGGACCAGGTCCGCAACGCGGTGTCCCTGAACTCCGCGAACTTCCAGTCCGCGCGGCTCATCGGCCCCGCCGTCGCCTCCGCGCTGACCGCGGCCGTCGGCCCCGGCTGGGCGTTCCTCGCCAACGGCCTGTCCTTCCTCGCGCCGCTCACCGGTCTGCTGCTGATGCGCACGCGCGAGCTGCACGAGATCAAGCGGACCCCTCGCGGCAAGGGACAGCTGCGGGAGGGACTGCGCTACGTGTCGGTCCACCCCGAGCTGATCTGGCCGATCGTGCTCGTCGGATTCGTCGGCACGTTCGGCTTCAACTTCCCCATCTGGCTGAGCGCGTACGCCGACGACGTGTTCCACGGCGGGGTCGGCCAGTACGGCCTGTTCAACACGTTGATGGCGATCGGCTCGCTGGCCGGCGCACTGCTCGCGGCGCGCCGCCGCTCGACCCGGCTGCGGGTCCTGGTCGGCGCCGCGATCGGCTTCGGTGTCCTGGAGTTCCTGGCCGCGTGGGCGCCGGGCGTCTGGGCGTTCGCCCCGCTCATCGTGCTGCTCGGCATCCTCGGCCTGACGGTCAACGTGACGGCCAACTCCACCGTCCAGATGGGCACGGACCCGGAGATGCGCGGCCGCGTCATGTCCCTGTTCATGATGGTGTTCACCGGCGGTACGCCGTTGGGCGGACCGCTCTTCGGCTGGATCGCCGACCAGTACGGGGTCCGGGTCAGCTTCACGATCGGCGGTGTGATCTGCGCCGTGGCGGCGGCCGGTGTCGGCCTGATGCTGGCCCGCGCGGCGAACCTGCGCCTCAAGGTCGACCTGCGGCGCGGCGAGCGCCATCTGCAGTTCGTGCCGCGCGAGCCGCGGGAGCTGGCCGCGGTGGCGTGAGCCTCGTCCGCGAGCGGGGGAAGGGCCGGACGGGATCTCTCCGTCCGGCCCTTCGCCGTATCGCCGTACGTGAGACTGGCGCGGTGAGACTCTTCGCAGCGGTGCTGCCCCCGGCCCCCGTCCTCGCCGAACTCGGCCGCGCGGTCGACCGTCTCGCGGACCACGACGGACTGCGCTGGACCGGCCGGCCCGGCTGGCACCTCACGCTCGCTTTCTACGGCGACGTACCGGAAGCGACCGTGCCCGAGCTGACGGAACGGCTGGCGCGGGCCGCGGCGCGCACGGAGGCGTTCGAACTCGCGCTGCGCGGGGGCGGACACTTCGGCGGGAGAGCCCTGTGGGCCGGGGTGCGCGGGGACGTCGCCGCGCTCGGGCGGCTGGCCGAGCGGGCGGAGGCGGCCGGCCGGCGGGCCGGGCTGCCCGGGGAGCACCGCCGCTACCGCCCGCATCTGACGCTGGCGCGCGGCAGCCGGGCCGATCTCGGCCTCGGGCCGTACGCCGAGGCGCTCGTCGCCTTCGAGAGCGCGGCCTGGACCGTGGACGAGCTGGCGCTCGTGCGCAGCAACCTCCCGGTGTCCGGGGTGCCGGGGGAGCGGCCGCGCTACGAGAAGGTCGCCGCCTGGACGCTGCCGGGCGCGCGTTAGGCTCGGTACGTGGACCCGAAGACGCGGAACCGGATCATGGCCGGGGTACTTGTGCTGATGTTCGTCGTGGTGGCCGTCGCGGCGGCCGTCGGCGCGTAGGCCTCGGCCGCCGCGACGTGTGCGCGTCCGGCGCGCTCTACCAGGCGAACGCCTCGGGGGACGGCCCCGGACCCGGGAAGATCTCGTCCAGCCCCGTCAGGACCTCCTCGCTCAGTTCGAGCTCGACCGCGCGCAGCGCCGAGTCCAGCTGCTCCTGGGTGCGCGGGCCGACGATCGGGCCCGTGACGCCCGGCCGGGTCAGCAGCCAGGCCAGGGCCGCCTCACCGGGCTCGATGCCGTGCTTGTCGAGCAGGTCCTCGTACCGCTGGACCTGCTCGCGCACCTCGGTGTTCTCCAGCGAGCTCGCGCTGCGGCCGGCCTTGCGGCGCTTGCCCTCGCTCTCCTTCTTGAGCACACCGCCGAGCAGCCCGCCCTGCAGCGGGGACCACGGGATGATGCCGACGCCGTACTCCTGCGCGGCCGGGATGACCTCCATCTCCGCGCGGCGCTCGGCCAGGTTGTAGAGGCACTGCTCGCTGACGAGGCCGACGCGGCCGTGCCGGGCGGCCGTCTCATTGGCCTGGGCGATCTTGTAGCCGGGGAAGTTGGAGGAGCCCGCGTAAAGGATCTTGCCCTGCTGGACCAGGACGTCGACCGCCTGCCAGATCTCCTCGAACGGGGTGGCCCGGTCGATGTGGTGGAACTGGTAGATGTCGATGTAGTCCGTCCGGAGGCGCTTGAGGCTGGCCTCGACGGAGCGCCGGATGTTCACGGCGGAGAGCCGGTCGTGGTTGGGCCAGACGTGGCTGTTGTCGGCCGTCATGTTGCCGTAGACCTTGGTGGCGAGAACGGTCTTGTCGCGCCGCGCACCGCCCTGGGCGAACCAGCTGCCGATGATCTCCTCGGTACGGCCCTTGTTCTCGCCCTGGCCGTACACGTTCGCGGTGTCGAAGTAGTTGATGCCACTGGCCAGCGCCGCGTCCATGATGGAGTGGGCGGCCGCCTCGTCGGTCTGCGGTCCGAAGTTCATGGTGCCGAGGACCAGTCGGCTGACCTTGAGTCCCGTGCGTCCGAGCTGTGTGTACTTCATGGTTTCCAGCCAAGGACGTGGAGTGCGCTCTAGGCAAGCGGATCAGGACACCGGATCCGCTGCGGGCCGGGCGGGGTACGGGCCGCCGACGCCCCACGCCTGGTGCAGCGCGTCCGCGAACGCGCCGGCCAGCTTGTGCTCGCCCGAGGCGTTCGGATGCGTGCCGTCGTAGGTGTCCGTGTGGATGTCGTACGACTCCGGGACCGAGGCGAGCAGGAGCGGTGAGCGGGGCTCGTCGAGATCCGCGACCGCCTTCGCCAGCAGGGAGTTGAAGTGGGCGACCTGCGCCGCGAAGGGGGCGTCGGACTCGGCCCGGATGTTCGGGATCACCGGGAGCGCGACCATGCGCAGGGCCGGGTTCGCCGCGCGGGCCCCGGTCACGAAGCGGCGTACGTTCTCCGCGGTCTGCCCGGCGTTCGTGTAGAAGCCGAGGTCGATCAGGCCCAGCGAGATCAGCAGGACGTCGGCGCGGGTCTCGGTGACGGTGGCCGCGATCGCCGGGGCCATGTGCAGCCAGCCCTCGCCCCAGCCCGCGAAGTGGTGCTGCGGGAAGTCCGGTTCGGCGTAGTCGTGGCTGTCGCCGTACAGGGCGGTGCGGGGGCCTACGACGGCGAACTCGGTGCCGGTGGCGCGCAGGTGCTGCCACATGCGGTGGCGCCAGGTGTGCTCGCCCGCGCTTCCTATCGTCATCGAGTCGCCGACGAACATGAACCTGAGCATCGGATCATCATCGTCGATCACCCGGGCCGCGTGCGTGTGAGTCCGAACACGCCTGGCAAGCTGGGGGCATGCGTTCGTACAAGGCGTCATCACGGGTGGGTGGGGTCGCGGCCGCCGCCGTGCTGCTCTCGGTCTTCGCGGTCGGTCCCGCCCTCGCCGACGACCCGCCGGCCGGCTCCGACGGGTTCACCATCCAGGACCCGCGGATCACCGAGTCCAGCGGCCTCGCGGCCTCCCGCGCCCACCCCGGCGTCTACTGGACCCACAACGACAGCGACGACGGCGCGTACCTGTACGCGGTCGACGGGCGGACCGGGAAGACCCTCGCCACCCTCACCCTCACCGGCATCGGCTCCCCGCGCGACGTCGAGGCGATCTCCGTCGGCCCCGACGGCGATCTCTACGTGGGCGACATCGGGGACAACCTCGGCGGCAAGTGGGACCACGTGTGGATCTACAAGCTGCCCGAGCCGAAGGAGCTGCGCGACCAGACCGTACGGGCCACTCAGTACGTCGTGAAGTACGCGGACGGGCCGCGCAACGCCGAGGCGATGATGGTCCACCCGAAGACCGGGCGCGTCTACATCGTGGAGAAGGGCGAGGACGGGGGCGGCCTGTACGAGGGTCCCGACCCGCTCGACTCCTCCGCCACGAACGTCTTCAAGCGCGTCGCCGACATCGACCTGTGGGTGACCGACGGCGCCTTCTCGCCCGACGGGAAGCAGCTTGCCCTGCGCGGGTACTTCGGCGGCGTCGCGTACTCCTGGAACGACGGAAAGCCCAAAAGGCAGGGCCAGTTGAACGTGCCGTTGCAGCCCCAGGGCGAATCGGTGACGTACACCCTCGACGGGAAGACCCTCCTCTACGGCAGTGAGGGGAAGGGCAGTTCCGTGAAGCCCGTGGAGGTGGAGGGCGCGGGCGGCAGCGGCAACTCCGGCGGTGAGAGCGGGAGTTCGGGCAGCGACGGGGACGGTGGCGGGTTCACCGGCAAGGCCGGAGCCGTCGGGGCCGCCGTCGCGCTGATCGCGGTCATCGGGATCGGCCGGCTGCTGCGGCGGCCCAAGGCGAAGTGATCCGGTAGCGGGCGACCGGTCTCTGGTCGCCTCGTTCGCCGGAGGGGCTGGTCCGTGCCCCTCCGGCGAACCGGGGGTGCGTCAGAGCTGGCCGATGACGTAGTCGACGCAGGCGGTCAGCGCCTGCACGTCGGCCGGGTCGATCGCCGGGAACATGGCGACGCGGAGCTGGTTGCGGCCCAGCTTGCGGTACGGCTCCGTGTCGACGATCCCGTTGGCGCGGAGCACCTTCGCCACGGCGGCGGCGTCGATGTCGTCGGAGAAGTCGATCGTGCCGATGACCTGCGAGCGCTTGGCCGCGTCCGTCACGAACGGCGTCGCGTACTTCGACTCCTCGGCCCACGAGTACAGGCGGGTCGAGGAGTCCTTCGTGCGCGCCGTCGACCAGGCGAGGCCGCCCTGCCCGTTGATCCAGTCCAGCTGCTCGCCGAGCAGGAAGAGCGTGGCGAGCGCCGGGGTGTTGTACGTCTGGTTCTTGCGGGAGTTGTCGATCGCCGTCGGCAGCGAGAAGAACTCCGGGACGTGCCGGCCGGACGCGTGGATCCGCTCGGCGCGCTCGATCGCCGCCGGGGAGAACACGCCGATCCACAGGCCGCCGTCGGAGGCGAAGGACTTCTGCGGAGCGAAGTAGTAGACGTCCGTCTCGGCGATGTCGACCGGCAGGCCGCCCGCGCCGGACGTGGCGTCGACCAGGACGAGCGCGCCCTCGTCGGCACCGGCGACACGCTTGATCGGGGCGGCGACACCGGTCGAGGTCTCGTTGTGGGTCAGGCCGTAGACGTCGACGCCGGCTTCGGCCTTCGCCTCCGGGTGCGTACCCGGGTCCGAGCTGATCACGGTCGGCTCGGCCAGCCACGGGGCCAGCTTCGACGCCTTCGCGAACTTGGAGGAGAACTCGCCGAAGTTCAGGTGCTGCGACTTGTTCTCGATCAGGCCGTGCGTCGCCACGTCCCAGAAGGCGGTGGAGCCGCCGTTGCCGAGGATGACCTCGTAGCCCTCGGGGAGCTGGAACAGGTCCTTCACGCCCTCGCGGACGCGGCCGACCAGGTTCTTGACCGGGGCCTGGCGATGGGAGGTGCCGAGCAGGGAGGTACCGGTGGCGGCCAGGGCGTCCAACGCCTCCGTACGCACCTTGGAGGGGCCAGCGCCGAAACGTCCGTCGGCGGGCTTGATGTCAGCGGGAATCTGGATCTCAGCCACGCCTTGGAGGGTAGCCGGTGGATTTGGCGGGCCTGGGCTTTGTCCGGCGGCTGAGATGGGGAGTCTCGTCCGAAGGGTGGTGGGGGATTGCCGGGGGCGGCTGTCGTCGTGGCCGGTCCAGGTCGTTTTGTGGCCGCGGGCCGGTGGGGCTTTTCGCGCCCCGGAGCGCCTTGGCGTCTGCCGCGTCTCGCCGTCGTGCGGGTGCGGCTCTCGTCGTGGCTGGTCGCGCCGTTCCCCGCGCCCCTGAGACGCGCACCGCGTGCGCCATCTCAGGGGGCCGCCGATGCCCACCCGCCCCACCGGCACCCTCCCCCGAGCGGTGAGCGACATGCATGCTGGGGGCATGGCTGACGACATCGGTAGGGCCCTACGGGACGTCGTCCGGGGCGACGTCGACTTCGGGATCGGCGCCCGCGCGCTGCACACGATGGACGCGTCCAACTACCGAAGAGTCCCGCTCGGCGTGGTCGCCCCGAAGGACGCGGACGACGTCCGGGCCACCCTCGCCCTCTGCGCGGAGCGCAACGTTCCGGTGGTGGGGCGCGGCGGCGGCACGTCCATCGCCGGGCAGGCCACCGGGACGGGGGTCGTCGTCGACTTCACCCGGTACATGAACCGCGTCCTGGACCTCGACCCGGCGGCGGGAACGGCCGTCGTGCAGCCGGGACTCGTACTCGACCGGCTCCAGGCGGCAGCCTCCCCGCACGGGCTGCGGTTCGGGCCCGACCCCTCGACGCACAGCCGCTGCACGCTCGGCGGGATGATCGGCAACAACTCGTGCGGCTCGCACTCCGTGGCGTGGGGCACGACAGCGGACAGTGTCGCCGCGCTGAGCGTCGTCGGCGCGGACGGTGCCGCATACCGGCTCGGGCAGGGCTGGGACGGCGCGCCGCAGGGGCTGCGGGCCCTGGTGGAGCGGGAGTTGGCGACGATCAGGACCGGGTTCGCGCCGTTCGCCGGGCTGCCCCGGCGGATCTCCGGGTACGCCGTCGACGCGCTGCTGCCCGAGAACGGCACCGACCTGGCCCGCTTCTTCTGCGGCACCGAGGGCACGCTCGGGCTCGTCACCGAGGCGACCGTCAAGCTCGTCGGGGCGCCCATCGCGAAGGCCCTGGCCGTGCTCGGCTATCCGGACGAGAGCGCGGCCGCGGAAGCCGCCGCGGGCCTGCTGCCGTACGGGCCGCTGACCGTCGAGGGGATGGCCGCCGACCTCGTACCGGCGGATTCGGGGCTGCCGAAAGGCGGGGCGTGGCTGTTCGTGGAGACCGGGGGCGCGACGCCGGGTGAGGCGCGGGCCGCCGCCGAGGGGATCGTGCGGGCGGCGGACGTGGTGGACGCGCTCGTGGTCGACGATCCGGCCGGGCAGCGGCGGCTGTGGCGGATCCGGGAGGACGCCAGCGGGACGGCGACGCGGATGCCGGACGGCAGCGAGGCGTGGCCCGGCTGGGAGGACTGCGCCGTGCCGCCCGCGCGACTGGGCCCGTATCTGCGGGAGTTCAGGGGGTTGCTGCGGGAGCACGGGCTGCGCGGCACCCCGTACGGGCACTTCGGTGACGGCTGCATTCATGTCCGTATCGACTTCGATCTGCTGACGGAGGCGGGGATCGGGCGCTTCCGGCGGTTCTCCGAGGAACTCGCCGTGCTGGTCGCCGCGCACGGCGGATCGCTGTCCGGCGAGCACGGGGACGGTCAGGCGCGCGCCGAGTTGCTGCCGACGATGTACGGGAGCGAGCTGGTCGGCCTCTTCGAGCGGGTCAAGGGAGTGTGGGACCCCGCCGACGTGCTGAACCCGGGGATGCTGGTGCGGCCGGCCCGGCTCGACGAGAACCTGCGGTTCGCCGTGCTGCCCCGCGAACCGGTGGACGTCGTCTTCGGCTATCCGCACGACGGCGGGGACTTCTCGGCCGCGGTGCGCCGCTGCGTCGGGGTCGCCAAGTGCCGTACGGAGTCGGCCGGTTCGGGTGGTGGCGTGATGTGCCCGTCGTTCCGGGCCACCGGTGAGGAGGCGCATTCCACGCGCGGGCGGGCGCGGCTGCTGCACGAGATGCTGGCCGGCGAGGTCGTCACCGACGGGTGGCGTTCGGAGGAGGTACGGGACGCGCTCGACCTGTGCCTGTCCTGCAAGGGGTGCAGGAGCGACTGCCCGGTGGGCGTCGACATGGCCACGTACAAGGCCGAGTTCCTGCACCACCATTACGAGGGGCGGCGCCGGCCGATGGCGCATTACGCGATGGGGTGGCTGCCGCGCTGGCTCCGCCTGGTCGAGCGGACGCGGACGGCCGGGATCGTCAACTGCCTCGGTGGCGTACGGGCGTTGGCGGGGCTGGCGAAACGGGTCGGCGGGATCGCGGGGGAGCGGGAGATCCCCCGGGTGGCGCGGGGGACGTTCAGCGGTGCCTGGCATCGCGGGCTCGGGAGGCGGTTCGCTGCGGCGCGGGCCCGCGGCGACGGTCCGGAGGTGGTGCTGTGGCCGGACACGTTCACCGATCATCTGGCGCCGCAGGTGGCGCAGGCCGCGACGCGGGTCCTGGAGGCGGCCGGGCTCGCCGTGGCGCTGCCGCCGACGCGGACGCACGGCCGGACACCGGCGGTGCGCGGGCGGGTCTGCTGCGGGCTGACGTACGTCTCCACCGGGCAGCTCGACCGGGCCCGCGCCGTGCAGCGCCGCACCCTCGACCTGATGGAGCCGGTGCTCGCCGGGGAGCGGCCCGTCGTCGTCCTGGAGCCGTCCTGCGCGGCCGCGCTCCGCACGGATCTGCCCGAGCTGCTCCCGGACGACCCCCGGGCGCGCCGGCTCGCCGACCGGGTGGTCACCTTCGCCGAGGCGCTGGAGCGGTACGCGCCGCAGTGGACGCCGCCGCGGATCGACCGGCCGGTCGTGGGCCAGACCCACTGCCATCAGCACGCGGTGCTGGGCGACGCGGCGGACCGACGGCTGCGCGAACGGGTAGGTCTGGAGGGCGAGTTGAGCGGCGGGTGCTGCGGCCTCGCGGGCAACTTCGGCTTCGAGAAGGGGCATTACGAGGTGTCGGTGGCCTGCGCGGAGGAGGCACTGCTGCCCGCGGTGCGGGAGGCCGGCGACGGAACGCTGGTGCTGGCCGACGGATTCTCGTGCCGGACGCAGGTGGAGCAGCTGGCGGGGGTGCGGGCGCGACATCTCGCGGAGATCCTGGCGGACGGGCTGGGCTGACCGGTGGCCTGGCCGGCCGGGGTTTCAGTTGGCAGGGGGTGTCGGCTGACCGGTGGTCTCGGTCGACCGGGGTCCCGGTTGGCGGGGTCTGCCCGACCAGGGGCCCGCTCGGGCGGGGCCCGGTCGACCGGAGGTCCTGGTCAGCCGGGGGTCCCGTGGCCCTCGGTTGCCACCTCGTGGGCCAGTGCGATCAGCGCGGGGGCCGACGGGTGGCCGGGGCCCTCGCGGCGGGCCAGGTGGACGGGGAGGGCCGGGGCGTCCGTGAGCGGGACGTAGGTGACGCCGGGGTACGGATGCATCCCGACCGTGGCGGTCGACGTGACGCCGACCGCCTGGTCCGCGGCGATCGCGGCGAGCCAGTCGTCGGTGTTGGCGACCGGCAGGGTCACCGTGGGCCGGGCGGTCGGCGGCCACAGGTCGAGGGTGGTGGTGCCGGAGACGGTGTTCAGGGCGATGACCTGGTCGCGCAGGTCGGCGAGGGTGAGTGCGGGGCGCCGGGCGAGCGGGCTGTCGGAGGGGAGCGCCGCCACCCGCGTCTCGCGGTGCAGGAGTTCGGTGACGAGGCCGGGCGCGTCGACCGGGCCGCGCAGCAGGGCGACGTCGACGGCGCCGCGGGTGAGACCGGCCGTGCGGTCGTCGATCCGCAGCAGCTCCAGCGGCACGTCCGGGTGGGCCTGCCGCCAGCGACGTAGCAGCGGCGTCGTGAAATCGCCCGCCGCGGACCAGGCGTGGCCCAGACGCAGGGGGCGCCGCGTGGTGCGGGCGGCGGCGAGCGCGTCCTCGAACGCGGCGACGGCGACGGCCGCCTTCTCGCGGAACGCGTGGCCCTCGGGGGTGAGGGCGACGTGGTGCGTGGAGCGGTCGACGAGGCGGACGCCGAGCGCGGTCTCCAGGGCGGCGAGGGTGCGGGAGACGGCGGGCTGGGTGAGGCGCAGGCGCGCGGCGGCGCGGGTGACGTTGCCCTCCTCGGCGATGGCGAGGAAACAGCGCAGGTGGCGCAGTTCGATGGCGTGGTCCCGGTCCCGGCTCATGTTCGCGGAGCATAACGGGAGCGCAGAAGGCATTTCACAGGCCGCGCCCGGCGGTTCTAGCGTGGAGGTTCACGCGGCGCGTCCAGTCCAGCACCGTGGACGCGTAAGTTCAAAATAATGCACTCATGGCCGAGGGGCAGTGCATTCCTGACCGGGGAGAGGAAACGAGGCCTTGTGAACGGCTCGCGCACCGAACAGCCGCAGTCGCCCGCGCCGGAGGCCGTCGTCCTCACGGGGGCCGGCGGCGCGGAACCGGCCGCCGAGGGCCGCTGGGGCACCTTCGGCCCGGTCGGCCTGGTGCTCACCGGCTGTGTCTCGGTCCAGTTCGGCGGCGCGCTCGCGGTGAGCCTGATGCCGCGCGTCGGCGCGGTCGGCGTGGTGACGCTGCGCCTGGTCGTGGCGGCGCTCGTGCTGCTGGTGGTGTGCCGCCCGCGGCTGCGCGGCCACTCGCGCGCCGACTGGGGCACGGTCGTCGCGTTCGGCGTCGCCATGGGCGCCATGAACATGCTCTTCTACCAGGCCGCGGCCCGTATCCCGCTCGGCCTCGCGGTCACCTTCGAGGTCCTGGGCCCCCTCGCCCTCTCCGTGCTGGCCTCGCGCCGCGCGGTCAACTTCCTCTGGGCGGGCCTCGCGCTGTGCGGCGTGTTCCTGCTCGGCGGCGCGGGGGACGGGCTCGGCGGCCTGGACCTGGTGGGCGTCGCCTTCGCGCTCGCGGCGGGCGCGATGTGGGCGACGTACATCATCTTCAGCGCCCGCACCGGCCGCCGCTTCCCGCAGGCCGACGGGCTCGCGCTCGCGATGGCCGTGGCGGCGGTGCTCAGCCTGCCGCTCGGCATCGCGGCCTCCGGCACCCGGCTCCTCGACCCGGTGACGATCGGCCTGGGCGCGGCCGTCGCCGTCCTCTCCTCGGTCCTGCCCTACACCCTCGAACTCATCGCCCTGCGCCGCCTGCCCGCGTCCACGTTCGCGGTCATGATGAGCCTCGAACCGGCCATCGCGGCCCTGGCCGGCTTCCTGGTCCTGAGCCAGGCCCTGTCCTGGCTCCAGGCCATGGCGATCGCCCTCGTCATCGCGGCGAGCATGGGGGCGGTGCGGACGCAGGTGGGGCGGCGAAAGCGGGGCTGAGCGCGGGCCCGGCGGCGGCCGGGGTCAGACGCGGCCCCGCGAAGCCGCCGCCAGGAACGCGGTGAAGGCGTGCGGGGTGACGCGGAAGGGGCCGACGGCCGGGTTCTTCGAGTCGCGGACAGCCACGGCGGTGGGGAGCGCCGCGACCTCGACGCACTCACCGCCGCTGGTGCCGCTGTAGGACGACTTACGCCACTGTGCGTCTGTCGGGTTCGGGTTCCTGCCCATAACGTTCCTCCGTGACGCGGACGATCAGTTGGGCCGACTCCTCCGGGGAGAGAGCGCAGGCCTGTAGGCGAGCGTAACCGACCGAACGCTCCCTGATCACTTGTGGATTGGCCGTCATGTGCCCCTGGTCGTAGCTCTCCGCGTAGAAGAGGTCGGGGTCCTCGTCGAAGCGGAGGAGGGTGAACGAACCCATCATCCCTGTGTGTTGACCCACCGAGAAGGGGAGCACCTGGATGTTGAGCCAGGGACCCGCGGCGAAGCGCAGCAGATGCTCCAGCTGGCGCCGCATGACGTCCCGGCCGCCGACCTCCTGGTGCAGCACCGCCTCGGCGAGCACCACCCACAGGGCGGGGGGAACGGCGCGGTCGAGGATGCGCTGGCGCTCCTTGCGGGCCGCCACCTGCTCGTCGACCCGCTCGGGATGGTCCACGCCGAGCAGCGCCCGCGCGTACTCCTCGGTCTGGAGCAGCCCGTGGATCAACTGGCACTGGTAGGTGGAGATGTACGACGCCCGCGCCTCCAGCTCCGCGTACGGCTGGAACCACGTGGGCAGTTGGCTGCGCAGCACCAGCCCCACCAGCCGGGAGAAGAGACCGCCCGTGCCGAGCGCGGCGTCGGCCCGCTCGCTGAAGTCGCGGGTCGGGATCTTCTTGGTCGTCTCGATCTGGCCCACGAGTGAGCCGGTGCAGAAGATGCAGGCGCCCAACTGGTCCTGGCTCAGGTCCGCTTCCTCCCGCAGGCGGCGCAACTCGGAGCCGTAGAAGTCCAGTGGGGAGGCGCTGGGGTCGAGCGAGCGGATGTTGGCCATGTGGGGGCACCCCGTTCCTGTTGTCCCGTAGCAGAGAGTAGCTGTACGTGTACTCCTGGGAGCCGGAACTTTTCATGCAAGCATGCTTGATTGTTTCCAGCCCCGCTGCCATGCTCCGAACACGCCGCACACCGCCGTGCCCCGAGGGGAGCGCACCGTGTCCGAAACGCTGGTCGTGTTCGACGATCTGCGGGCCGAGAGTCTGCAACTGGACGCACTCGTACGGGACTTGCCGCCCGAGCGGTGGGCCGCGCCGACTCCCGCCCCGCGCTGGACCGTCGCCCACCAGATCGCCCACCTCGCCTGGACCGACCGCGCCGCGCTGCTCGCCATGGGGGACCCGGACGCGTTCGCCGGGGAGGTCGCCAAGGCGATCGCCGCGCCGGATTCGTTCGTGGACGACGGCGCCGACGAGGGCGCCGCCCAGGAGCCCGCGGCGCTGCTGGCCCAATGGCGGGACGGGCGCGAGGAGTTGCAGAAGGTGTTGCGGGGCGCCGCCGCGACGAAGGCCAAGTTCCCCTGGTACGGACCGCCGATGTCCGCCGCGTCCATGGCCACCGGGCGCCTCATGGAGACCTGGGCCCATGGCGAAGACGTCGCGGAGGCGCTCGGTGTCGTGCGGCCGCCCTCCGGCCGGTTGCGGCATGTCGCCCGGATCGGCGTGCGCGCCCGGGACTTCGCCTTCGCCGTGCACGGAGTCACGGCCCCCGAGGGAGAGTTCCGCATCGAACTCCTCGGGCCGAGCGGTGAGTTGTGGACGTACGGGCCCGAGGGTGCCGCACAGCGTGTCTCCGGGCCCGCCCTCGACTTCTGTCTCCTCGTCACCCAGCGCGCCCACCGCGACGACCTCGCCGTACGCGCCGAAGGTCCCGACGCCGACCGCTGGCTCGACATCGCGCAGGCCTTCGCCGGGCCGCCCGGCCAGGGCCGCGCGCCGAAGGGGTCCGCCGCATGAGCCGGCCGCCGCTGCGGATCGGCAACGCGTCCGGGTTCTACGGCGACCGGTTCGACGCCATGAAGGAGATGCTGGGCGACGGGCCGCTCGATGTCCTCACCGGTGACTATCTCGCCGAGCTGACCATGCTGATCCTCGGCCGCGACCGCCTCAAGGACCCCGGGCGCGGCTATGCCCGTACATTCCTGCGGCAGCTGGAGGAGTGTCTCGGGCTCGCCGTGGAGCGGGGAGTCAAGATCGTCGCCAATGCCGGGGGACTCAACCCCGCCGGACTCGCCGCTGCCGTACGGGAGTTGGCCGCCGAACTGAACCTCCCCGTACGCGTCGCCCACGTCGAGGGCGACGACCTGCTCGGCACCGGGCGCTTCCCCGGCGCCCTCACCGCCAACGCCTACCTCGGCGGCACCGGAATCGCCGCCTGCCTGGAGGCCGGCGCCGACATCGTGGTCACCGGCCGCGTCACCGACGCCGCCCTGGTCAGCGGGCCCGCCGCCTGGCACTTCGGCTGGGCCCCCGACGCGTACGACCGGCTCGCCGGGGCCGTCGTCGCCGGGCACGTCCTGGAGTGCGGCACCCAGGCCACCGGCGGCAACTACTCCCAATTCGCCGCGCACGCGCAGAGGTTGGGCCGCCCCGGCTTCCCTCTCGCCGAGATCCACGAGGACGGGTCCGCCGTCATCGGCAAGCACCCCGGCACCGGCGGCCTCGTCGACCTCGGCACCGTCACCGCCCAACTGCTGTACGAGACCGGGGGCGCCCGGTACGCCGGGCCCGACGTCACCGTCCGGCTCGACTCGGTACGGCTGGAGGAGGCCGGCGCCGACCGCGTCCGTATCCACGGCGTCCGCGGCGAGGCGCCGCCGCCCACCCTCAAGGTCGGCCTGAACCGGCTCGGCGGGTTCCGCAACGAGGTCGTCTTCGTGCTCACCGGGCTCGACATCGAGGCCAAGGCCGAGCTGGTCCGGCAGCAGATGGACGAAGCGCTGGGCAGGGCCAAGTCGCGGCCGAGCGACGTTCGTTGGGAGCTGGCCAGGACCGACCGGGGCGACGCCGACACGGAGGAGACCGCCAGCGCCCTGCTGCGGCTCGTCGTACGGGACCAGGACCAGGACGCGGTCGGGCGCGCGCTGAGCGGGGCCGCCGTGGAGCTGGCACTCGGGTCCTACCCCGGGTTCCACGTCACCGCGCCGCCCGGCAAGGGCTCCCCGTACGGCGTCTTCGAGGCCGCGTACGTCCCGCGTGAAGACGTCCCGCACGTCGCTGTCCTGCCGGACGGCGAGCGGCACCCCGTACCGCCGTACGAGGGCGCCACACAGGAACTGGCTCCCGTCGACGAACCCGTCCTCCCCGCGGAACCACCGGCCGGACCCACCCGCCGCGCGCCCCTCGGTCACCTCGTCGGAGCCCGCAGCGGTGACAAGGGCGGGGACGCCAACATCGGCGTATGGACCACGAGCGAAGCCGGCTGGCCGTGGCTGGCCCACACCCTCACCGTCGACCTGTTGCACCAACTCCTCCCGGAGACCGCCGACTTCGCCGTGACACGGCACGTCCTGCCCCACCTCCGCGCCCTGAACTTCACCGTCGAGGGCCTCCTCGGCGAGGGCGTCGCCGCGCAGGCCCGCTTCGACCCGCAGGCCAAGGGGCTCGGCGAATGGCTGCGCTCCCGCCACCTCGACATACCGGAGGCTCTGCTGTGACCGTCCTGGCTAGCGCCCTGGACACCCGGTCCGACGACTACGCCGCCCACCGCGCGGCCCTCCTCGACAAGCTCGCCGCGCTCGACGCCGAGCACGCGAAAGCGCTGGCCGGGGGCGGCGAGAAGTACGTACAAAGGCACCGCAAGCGCGGCAAACTGCTGGCCCGCGAGCGGATCGAGCTGCTCGTCGACCCCGACACGCCCTTCCTGGAGCTGTCGCCGCTCGCCGCGTGGGGGAGCGACTACACCGTGGGCGCCTCCCTCGTCACCGGCATCGGTGTCGTCGAGGGCGTGGAGTGCCTGATCACCGCCAACGATCCGACCGTGCGCGGCGGCGCCAGCAACCCGTGGTCCCTGAAGAAGGCCCTGCGTGCCAACGAGATCGCCTTCGCCAACCGACTGCCGTGCATATCGCTGGTGGAGTCCGGCGGCGCCGACCTGCCCTCGCAGAAGGAGATCTTCATCCCGGGCGGCGGGATCTTCCGCGACATCACGCGGCTCTCCGCCGCCGGTATCCCCACGGTCGCCGTCGTCTTCGGCAACTCCACGGCCGGCGGCGCGTACATCCCCGGCATGTCCGACCACGTGATCATGGTGAAGGAGAAGGCCAAGGTCTTCCTCGGCGGGCCGCCGCTGGTGAAGATGGCGACCGGCGAGGAGAGCGACGACGAATCGCTCGGCGGCGCCGAGATGCACGCCCGCACCTCCGGCCTCGCCGACTACTTCGCCGTCGACGAGCAGGACGCGGTCCGGCAGGCGCGCCGCGTCGTCGCCCGCCTCAACCACCGCAAGGCGTACGCCGATCCGCGGGTGGCGGAGGAGCCCAAGTACGACCCCGAGGAGCTGCTCGGGATCGTGCCCGAGGACCTGAAGGTGCCGTTCGACCCGCGCGAGGTCGTCGCCCGGATCGTCGACGGCTCCGACTTCGACGAGTTCAAGCCGCTGTACGGCGCGAGCCTCGTCACCGGCTGGGCGGCCCTGCACGGCTATCCCGTCGGGATTCTCGCCAACGCGCAAGGGGTGCTCTTCAGTGAGGAGTCCCAAAAGGCCGCGCAGTTCATCCAGTTGGCGAACCAGCGGGACATTCCGCTGCTCTTCCTGCACAACACCACCGGCTACATGGTCGGCAAGGAGTACGAGCAGGGCGGCATCATCAAGCACGGCTCGATGATGATCAACGCCGTCTCCAACTCACGCGTCCCCCACCTGTCCGTCCTCATGGGCGCCTCGTACGGCGCCGGGCACTACGGCATGTGCGGGCGCGCCTACGACCCCCGCTTCCTGTTCGCCTGGCCCAGCGCCAAATCCGCCGTCATGGGGCCCCAGCAGCTCGCGGGCGTCCTCTCGATCGTGGCGCGGCAGTCCGCCGCGGCCAAGGGGCAGCCGTACGACGACGACGCGGACGCCGCGCTGCGCGCCATGGTGGAGCAGCAGATCGAGTCGGAGTCGCTGCCGATGTTCCTGTCCGGACGGCTCTACGACGACGGCGTCATCGACCCGCGCGACACCCGCACCGTCCTCGGCATCTGCCTGTCCGCCCTGCACACCGCACCGTACGAGGGCGCCCGCGGCGGCTTCGGCGTCTTCAGGATGTGAGCCTCACGTGATCTCCTCCGTTCTTGTCGCCAACCGTGGCGAGATCGCCTGCCGCGTCTTCCGTACCTGCCGTGAGCTGGGCATACGCACGGTCGCCCTGCACTCGGACCCGGACGCGGGCGCGCTGCACGTGCGCGAGGCCGACCTCGCCGTGCGCCTGCCGGGCGCCACGCCCGCCGAGACCTACCTGCGCGCCGACCTCGTGGTGAAGGCCGCCCTGGACGCGGGCGCCGACGCCGTCCACCCCGGCTACGGGTTCCTCTCCGAGAACGCCGCGTTCGCGCGCGCCGTCACCGACGCCGGACTCGTCTGGATCGGGCCGCCGCCCGAGGCGATCGAGGCGATGGCCTCCAAGACGCGCGCCAAGCAGCTGATGGGCATCGCACCGCTCGGCGAGGTCACCGAGAGCGATCTGCCGGTCCTCGTGAAGGCCGCCGCCGGTGGTGGTGGCCGCGGCATGCGTGTCGTACGCGAACTCGCCGATCTGGGTGCGGAATGGGAGGCGGCCCGCGCCGAGGCGCTGTCCGCTTTCGGGGACGGCGAGGTGTTCGTCGAGCCGTACCTGGAGGGCGGACGGCACGTCGAGGTGCAGGTGCTCGGCGACACGCACGGCACCGTGTGGGTGCTGGGCACGCGCGACTGCTCATTGCAACGCAGACACCAGAAGGTGATCGAGGAGGCGCCCGCACCCGGGCTCACAGCTGAAGTGGACGCCCGAGTACGTGAGTGGGCCGAGAAGGCGGTGCGGGCCACCGGCTATGTGGGCGCCGGGACCGTGGAGTTCCTCGTCGCCGGTGACACCGCGCACTTCCTGGAGATGAACACCCGCCTCCAGGTCGAACACCCCGTCACCGAGGCCGTGTTCGGCATCGACCTGGTCGCGCTGCAACTGCGGATCGCCGAAGGCGAGGCGCTCGACGAGGAGCCGCCGGGCCCGCGCGGGCACGCCGTCGAGGCCCGCCTGTACGCCGAGGACCCGGCCGCCGGGTTCGCCCCGCAGACCGGGACCCTGCACCGCCTGGCCGTGCCGGAGGGGGTGAGGCTCGACACCGGGTACGCCGACGGCGACACCATCGGCGTGCACTACGACGCCATGCTCGCCAAGGTCGTCGCGTACGCGCCCACCCGTGCCGCCGCCGTCCGCGCCCTCGCCGGGGCCCTGGAACGCGCCGAGGTGCACGGCCCGGTCACCAACCGCGACCTGCTCGTACGCTCCCTGAGCCACCCCGAGTACGCGGACGGCCGCATGGACACCGGGTTCTACGACCGGTATCTCGCCGAGCTGACCACCCCGGAACCGGACCCGTACGCGCCGCTGGCCGCCGCACTCGCGGGCGCCCGCGGACACCGGTTCGGCGGCTTCCGCAACGTCCCCTCACAACCACAGGTCCGGAGCTATCGCAGCGAACCGGACGGCACCGAGCACGAGGTCCGCTACCGGCACACCCGCACCGGCCTCGAAGCCGACGGGGACGTACGCGTCGTGCACGCCTCACCCCGCCTCGTCGTACTCGAAGTCGCGGGTGTGCGAAGGAAGTTCACGGTCGCCACCTACGGAGACCGGGTGTACGTGAACGGCACCGCGCTCACCGCCCTGCCCCGCTTCACCGACCCGAGCGAGCAGCGCGCCCCCGGCTCCCTGCTCGCCCCGATGCCCGGCACCGTCGTCCGCGTCGCCGAAGGGCTCGCCGAGGGCGCCGCCGTGACCGCCGGGCAGCCCCTGATCTGGCTGGAGGCCATGAAGATGGAGCACCGCATCTCTTCCCCCGCCTCCGGAACGCTCACCGCTCTGCACGCCGCCGTCGGCCACCAGGTCGAGGTCGGTTCCCTGTTGGCCGTAGTCGTGAAAGCCGTGGAAGTCGAGGAAGCCGTGGAGGAAACGTCCGCATGAGCACTGTCGGCACCGTTCTCGAGACCGAAGAGCACCAGGCGCTGCGCGCCGCCGTCGCCGCACTCGGCAAGCGGTTCGGCCGCGACTACATGGCCAGGATCACCGCGGCCGAGGGGCACCCCGAGGAGCTGTGGTCCGAGGCCGCCAAGCTCGGCTATCTCGGCGTCAACCTCCCCGAGGAGTACGGCGGAGGAGGCGGCGGTATCGCCGAACTCTCCATAGTGCTTGAGGAGTTGGGGGCCGCCGGCTCGCCGCTGCTCATGATGGTCGTCTCGCCCGCGATCTGCGGCACCGTGATCTCCCGCTTCGGCACCGAGGAGCAGAAGCGGGCCTGGCTGCCGGGGCTCGCCGACGGCAGCCGCACCATGGCCTTCGGCATCACCGAACCCGACGCCGGATCCAACTCGCACCGGATCACCACCACCGCCCGCAGGGACGACGACGGCTCCTGGGTGCTGACCGGCCGCAAGGTGTTCATCTCGGGCGTCGACATCGCCGACGCCACCCTCATCGTGGGCCGCACGTCGGACGCCCGCACCGGGAACCTCAAGCCCTGCCTCTTCATCGTGGAGCGCGACACCCCGGGCTTCGAGCGACGCCGGATCGACATGGAACTCCAGGCTCCGGAGAAGCAGTTCGAGCTGACCCTTGACGACGTGCGGCTGCCCGCCGACGCTCTCGTGGGTGACGAGGACGCGGGCCTGCTCCAGCTGTTCGCCGGGCTCAACCCGGAGCGCGTGATGACCGCCGCGTTCGCCATCGGCATGGGCCGCTACGCCCTGAACCGTGCCGTCGACTACGCCCGCGAACGCACCGTGTGGCGGGCCCCCATCGGCGCCCACCAGGCCATCGCCCACCCCCTCGCCCAGGCCCACATCGAACTGGAACTGGCCCGCCTGATGATGCAGAAGGCGGCCCGCCTGTACGACGCCGGCGACGACATCGGGGCCGGTGAGGCCGCCAACATGGCCAAGTACGCGGCCGCCGAGGCCTGCGTGAGCGCCGTCGACCAGGCCGTGCACACGCTCGGCGGCAACGGTCTCACCCGCGAATTCGGCCTCGCCTCTCTCATCACCGGCTCACGCGTCGCGCGTATCGCCCCGGTCAGCCGGGAAATGATTCTCAACTATGTGTCCCACCAGACCCTGGGACTGCCCAAGTCGTACTGAGAACCGCCTGACTGCCTTCCGCCGACGAGGAGTTCAGCATGGTGTACCGGAGTGAGTACGAAGACGTAGCCGTCGTCGACGAGCCCATTCACGACGCCGTGCTCGGGGGTGCCGCCGCCCGCGGTGACACCCCCGCACTCGTCGACGGAGTGGCCGGCACGACCCTCACGTACGCCCAGCTCGACCGGTTCCACCGCAGAGTGGCCGCCGGTCTCGCCGAGGCCGGTGTCCGCAAGGGTGACGTCGTCGCCCTGCACAGCCCCAACACCGTCGCCTACCCGGTGGCCTTCTACGGCGCCACCCGCGCCGGCGCCTCCGTGACGACGGTGCACCCGCTGGCCACGCCGGAGGAGTTCGCGAAACAGCTGCGGGACTCCGCTGCGAGCTGGATCGTCACCGTCACCCCGCTGCTCGCCCCGGCCCGCGCGGCGGCCGAACTCGCGGGCGGAGTAAGGGAGATATTCGTCTGCGACCCGGCGGGCCAGAGCGGCCACCACTCGCTGCTCGACATGCTCGCTACGAGCGCCCCGGAGCCGGCCGTCGCGCTCGACCCGGCCGAGGACGTGGCCGCGCTCCCCTACTCGTCGGGCACCACCGGCGTCCCCAAGGGCGTCATGCTCACCCACCGCAACATCGCCACGAACCTCTCGCAGCTGGAACCCCTCATCCCGATGGGCCCCGGCGACCGCATCCTCGCCGTCCTGCCCTTCTTCCACATCTACGGCCTGACCGCGCTGATGAACGCCCCGCTCCGGCAGGGCGCCACCGTCGTCGTCCTGCCCCGCTTCGACCTCGACACGTTCCTCGCCGCGATCGAGAAACACCGCATCAACGCCCTGTACGTGGCCCCGCCGATCGTCCTCGCCCTCGCCAAACACCCGGCCGTGGAGGGCTACGACCTGTCGTCGCTGGAGTACATCATCAGCGCGGCGGCGCCCCTGGACGCCGAACTCGCCCTGGCCTGCTCGCGCCGCCTCGGCCTGCCGCCCGTCGGGCAGGCGTACGGCATGACGGAACTCTCGCCGGGCACCCACGTCGTCCCCCTGAACGCCGAGGACGCGCCGCCGGGCACCGTCGGCAAGCTCATCGCGTCCACCGAGATGCGGCTGCTGTCCCTGGACGACCCGGCGAAGGAGGTGGCCCCCGGCGAACCCGGAGAGGTCCTCATCCGCGGCCCGCAGGTCATGAAGGGCTACCTCGGCCGTTCGCAGGCCACCGACGACATGATCGACCGCGACGGCTGGCTGCACACCGGGGACGTCGGCCAAGTGGACGGCGACGGCTGGCTGTTCGTCGTCGACCGGGTCAAGGAACTCATCAAGTACAAGGGGTTCCAGGTCGCCCCCGCCGACCTGGAGGCCCTGCTGCTCACCCACGACGGCATCGCCGACGCGGCCGTCATCGGGGTGCTCGACGGCGACGGCAACGAGATCCCGAAGGCGTTCGTCGTGCGCACCGAAGGGGGCACGGGCCTCACCGCCGAGGACGTCATGGCGTACGTCGCCGAACGCGTCGCCCCGTACAAGAAGATCCGCCGCGTGGCGTTCGTCGGGGAGGTGCCGCGCGCGGCATCGGGGAAGATCCTGCGCCGCCAACTGAGGGAGAGCTGATGTCCGCCACGAACCTGGTCCACCACGCGCATTCGCGCGGCGTCACCACCCTCACCCTCGACTCGCCCGCCAACCGCAACGCGCTCTCCACGGCCCTCGTCGGCGAACTCACCGAGCGGCTCGCCCGCGCCGGCAAGGACGACGACGTACGCGCCGTGGTCCTCACCCACACCGGCGGCACGTTCTGCGCGGGCGCCGACCTGCGCGACCCCCCGGACCCGGACACGCTGGTGGGGCTGCTCCGGCAGATCGTCGAGCTGCGCGAACCCGTGGTCGCGCGGGTCGACGGGCACGTACGAGCGGGCGGCCTCGGCCTGCTGGGCGCCTGCGACATCGCGGCGGCCGCCTCGGCGTCGACGTTCGCCTTCACCGAGGTGCGCATCGGGGTCACCCCCGCCGTGATCTCCCTGCCGCTGCTGCCCCGCCTGGACCCGCGCGCGGTCGCCCGCTACTACCTGACCGGGGAGAGGTTCGACGCGGCGGAGGCGGCGCGCATCGGGCTCGTGACCGTGGCCGGACCGGACGTGGACCAGGCCCTCGGACCGGTCCTCGACGGGCTGCGCAAGGCCTCCCCGCAGGGCCTGGCCGAGACGAAACAACTGCTCACGGTTAAGGTCCTGGAAGCCTTCGACCGGGACGCGGAGTCGCTGACAGCGCTGTCGGCGCGGCTGTTCGGCTCCTCCCAGGCCCGCGAAGGGATGACCGCCTTTCTCGAACGACGGGACCCCGCATGGGTGTTGTGACCCCACGTGCAGCGAACGCGCGAGCCGCGACGTCGCCGAAACAGGACCGCTCGCGCGCCACCCGGCAAAAGCTCCTGGAGTCCGCCGTGGCGTGCCTCGCCGAGCACGGCTGGTCCGGCTCCACGGTCTCCGTCGTCGCCGAACACGCCGGGGTCTCGCGCGGTGCGGCCCAGCACCACTTCCCGACCCGTGAGGACCTGTTCACCGCCGCCGTCGAGTACGTCGCCGAGGAACGCTCCACGGCCCTGCGCGCCCTGCGCCCGCAAGGCCGGGCCGAGGCGGTCGCCGCCCTCGTCGACCTCTACACGGGCCCGCTGTTCCGCGCGGCGCTGCACCTGTGGGTCGCCGCGTCGAACGAGCCCGCGCTGGGCGGCCGGGTCGCGGAGCTGGAGGCGCGGGTCGGCCGGGAGACCCACCGGATCGCCGTACGGCTGCTCGGTGCGGATGAGTCCGTGCCCGGGGTGCGGGAGGTCGTGCAGGGGTTGCTGGACATGGGGCGGGGGCTGGGTCTCGCCAATCTGTTGACGGACGACGCTGCGCGGCGCGAGCGGGTCGTCTCCGCGTGGACCGGGATTGTGGACGGGGCGCTTTCGCCGTAGGCGCCGCCCGGTTGTTCACCGGCTGCGGGCCGGTGGGGGCTGGTCGCGCAGTTCCCCGCGCCCCTGGGAGGTCGTGCGTCCGCGGGCCGGTGGGGCTTCTCGCGCAGTTCCCCGCGCCCCTGAGGTGCGCACTTCGTGCGCCGCCTCAGGCCTGGAGGCGCGGCGAAGCCGCATGCCTCCAGGGGCGCGGGGAACTGCGCGACCGGCCCCCACCGGCCCGCAGCCGCCAACGAAGGGGACCCCCCGAGCTGCTAGGCGATCCCGGCGAAGCCGCTGATGTCGCGCGGGGAACGTGAACCCGGCCCCACATACCGGGCCGAGGGACGAACCAGCCGCCCCGTCCGCTTCTGCTCAAGAACATGCGCACTCCAACCGGCGGTCCGCGCACACGTGAACATCGAAGTGAACATATGGGCCGGGACCTCGGCGAAGTCGAGCACGATCGCCGCCCAGAACTCCACGTTGGTGGCGAGCACCCGGTCGGGCCGGCGCGCGTGCAGCTCGGCCAGCGCGGCCTTCTCCAGGGCCTCGGCGACCTCGAAGCGGGGAGCGCCCAGTTCACGCGCGGTCCTGCGGAGCACCCGCGCCCGCGGGTCCTCGGCCCGGTACACGCGGTGCCCGAAGCCCATCAGCCGTTCGCCCTTGTCGAGCGCCTTGCGGACGAAGCCCTCGGCGTCCCCGGTCCGCTCGATCTCCTCGATCATGCCGAGGACGCGGGAGGGAGCGCCGCCGTGCAGCGGCCCGGACATGGCGCCGACGGCACCGGAGAGCGCGGCGGCGACGTCCGCGCCGGTCGAGGCGATGACCCGGGCGGTGAAGGTCGAGGCGTTCATGCCGTGCTCGGCCGCGCTCGTCCAGTACGCGTCGACGGCCGCGACGTGCTTGGGGTCGGGCTCGCCGCGCCAGCGGATCATGAACCGCTCGACGACGGACTGCGCCTTGTCGATCTCGCTCTGCGGCACCATCGCGACGCCCTGCCCGCGGGCGGACTGCGCGACGTAGGAGAGGGCCATGACGGCGGCCCTGGCGAGGTCGTCGCGGGCCTGCTCCTCGTCGATGTCGAGGAGGGGTTTCAGGCCCCACACGGGGGCCAGCATGGCGAGCGCCGACTGCACGTCGACGCGGATGTCGCCGGAGTGGACGGGGATCGGGAACGGCTCGGCCGGCGGCAGTCCGGGGTCGAAGGAGCCGTCGACGAGCAGCCCCCAGACGTTCCCGAACGACACATGGCCGACCAGATCCTCGATGTCGACGCCCCGGTACCGCAGGGCGCCGCCCTCCTTGTCGGGTTCGGCGATCTCCGTCTCGAACGCGACGACTCCTTCGAGGCCAGGTACAAAGCCGGGGTCAAAGCCGGGGTCAAAGCCGGGGTCGGACATCAGGCGGCTCCTCTGCATGCGGGGACGGGGAACTGGACTGTGCGTGCTCGCTGCTGTGCTGGCTCTTTCGCGACTCTGGAGTAGTGGATGCGCGGTCTCGCACGACTCGCGCTCCGGGTCGGTCACCCCGGTGATGCCCCGTAGGACGCGGGATCACCCCAACCGATCCGGGATCTGTTTCGGCATCGTTTCGGCCTCTGGACGATAACCCTCAGTGCCACGAATGGCGAGAGCTTGCGGCACTGAGTGCCATGTTTCACCTCGGGGCCGCCGGGTGCGGCAGGATGACGCCGTGAGCGCCCACGACGACCACGCAGACCCCGCAGGCCGCCCGGAGTTCGACGGTCGCGTACCCGATCCCGCCGTGATGCGGGAGCAGTACCGCAGCCACGACGGAGGTCTCCTGGAGGCCGATCTCCCCGCGCACCCCATGGAGCAGTTCACGCGCTGGTTCAAACAGGCGGCGGCGCCCGGCTCCCCGTGCGCCGAACCGAACGCGATGGTCGTCTCCACCGCGGACGCCGAGGGCCGGCCCGGTTCCCGCACGGTACTGCTGAAGTCGTACGACGACGAGGGCTTCGTCTTCTACACCAACTACGGCTCCCGCAAGGCCCGCGACCTGGCCGCCAACCCGCACGTCGCGCTGCTCTTCCCCTGGCACCCGATGAGCCGGCAGGTCCTCGTCACCGGGACGGCCGCGCGTACGTCCCGGGAGGAGACGGCGGCGTACTTCCGGTCGCGGCCGCACGGGTCGCAGCTGGGGGCGTGGGCCAGCGCGCAGTCGTCGGTGCTGTCGGGCCGGGACGAACTCGACGCGTCGTACGCGGAGCTGGCCCGCCGCTATCCGCCCGGCTCGGCGGTTCCGGTGCCGCCGCACTGGGGCGGTTTCCGGGTCACCCCGCAGACCGTGGAGTTCTGGCAGGGCCGCGAGAACCGGCTGCACGACCGGCTGCGGTACACCGCGGCGGGAGCGGGCACCTGGCGGACCGAGCGGCTCGCCCCCTGAGCGGCCGGCCGCGCGTCACAGCTCGGCCAGCACCCCGTCCAGGAACGGTTCGATCGCCGCGCGCCACGCCTCGGGCTGGTCGTAGTGGACCAGATGGCCCGCGTCGGCCACCTCCGCGTACTCGCCGCGGGGCAGCACGCGGACCATCTCCTGCGCCTCCGCCCGCCCCAGCTCCCCGTCGAGGCCCCGTACGACGAGCGTCGGGCACTGCACGGCGGTCAGCTCCTCCCAGTGCGCGTCGTACACCCACGTCGACCTGGCCTGGAGCATCTGGCGCCGCGAGAACACCGGGCGCCAGCCGTCGGTGGACCCGGTCATCACCTCGGCGTAGAACTCCCCGCGTGCCGGATTGGTCCGCTCCACCCAGGGATCGTCCTCCCCGAACCACTTCCGTACGTCGGCGAGCGTCGTGAAGGGCAGCGGCCAGGACTTGAACCAGTCCTCCCACTCCCGCTGGGAGGCGGCGCCGAGCGCCGAGGCCCGCATGTCGCAGATGACGAGACCCCGCACCAGGTCCGGGCGGCGGGCGGCGAGCTGCCAGGCCGTCAGCGCGCCCATCGAGTGCCCGATCAGCACCGCGGGTTCGAGTCCCAGCTGGACCAGGGCGGCCTCCGCGTCCAGCACGTACGCCTCCCGGTCGAACGGCCCCTGCGGGGGCTTGTCGCTCTGCCCGTGCCCCCGCTGGTCCAGGGCGACCGCCCGGTGCCGCTCGGCCAGCCAGCGCGCGGTACCGGCCCAGTGGGACGCCCGGCCCATCAGGCCGTGCAGTAACAGGACTCCGGGGGTCCGCCCGCCGTCGCCCGTCTTGGGCGGGTCGGCGAACTCCCAGGCGGCCAGGCGGACCCCGCCCGCTCCGGTCACGTCGATGCGCCGCGCCATAGGCCCCGGCACCCCCTTGTGGTCGCGCCTGCAGTCGCGTACCCGCGCACGCTATCGAACCTTTTTTCGAGAACGTGGCGCTCTCGGACAACACCCCTCATTTGAGTGACAGAGCTCAAGGAATGACCTGCGTCGCCGAGGGGATCTCTTCCTCGGGAGGCGGACCGCTCGGGGAAATCGGTCCGCTGGGGACGACCCTGGGAGCTCGGGGCTCCGGGTCGGAACAGGGGAGGGCAGGCCCCGGCGCCGCAAGGCGCCGG
This sequence comes from Streptomyces sp. NPDC050264, assembly GCF_040655895.1. Lineage (NCBI taxonomy): Bacteria > Bacillati > Actinomycetota > Actinomycetes > Kitasatosporales > Streptomycetaceae > Streptomyces > Streptomyces sp. NPDC050264. Next base: position 237,625 of record NZ_JBFAKV010000004.1, on the reverse strand, counting down.
GGTCCTCTGCTTCCCGCACTCCCCGGCATCGTCGCGTCTCGAACGGCAGGTGGTCCGTACCGTGGTCCATACCTGGCCCCTCCGGTCATATGCCTCACGCGACAGCCTTGCACGCAGAACGCCCCGCCGCTGCGGTTCTGCGCAGTGAATCGTGCTTTCTGGGTGCATGTGCCGGGCGCACGGGGGCGGGGCAACTGCCCTGCCCGTCACGGCGGTTGACACCGCCGGGGAAGGTTCAGCGCTTGGCGACGAAGACATGCGAGGCGACATCCGCCTCCAGCTCCGCCGCCTCCCCGCTGCTGCCCACCAGGACGCCACCCGGCGACTGCGTCACACTGACCACCGAACCGGGCTGCACCCCCGCACGACGCAGCGTGTACATCAGCTGCGCGTCCGTCTGGATCGGCTCCCCGATACGCCGCACGACGACCGTCTTGCCGTCCGCGCCCGCGTCCAGATCGGCGAGGGAGACCATGCCCTCGTCCAGGAACGGGTCCGCCCTGTCCTTCTCGCCCAGCTCCTCCAGCCCCGGAATGGGGTTCCCGTACGGCGACTCGGTCGGGTGCCGCAGCAGCTCCAGGACGCGCCTCTCCACCGCCTCACTCATCACGTGCTCCCAGCGACACGCCTCCGCGTGCACCTGCTCCCACTCCAGGCCGATCACGTCGACCAGCAGACACTCGGCGAGCCGGTGCTTGCGCATCACGCGCGTGGCGAGCCTGCGTCCCTCGTCGGTCAGCTCCAGGTGCCGGTCGGCGGCGACGGCCACCAGGCCGTCCCGCTCCATACGGGCCACGGTCTGGCTGACCGTCGGGCCGCTCTGGTCGAGCCGCTCGGCGATCCGGGCGCGCATGGGGACCACACCTTCCTCTTCGAGCTCGAGGATGGTGCGGAGGTACATCTCCGTGGTGTCGATCAGTCCGGACATACGTGCCCCTCGTGTAGCTCTTCTGCTCCGCAGCAGCTCCGCTGGCTCGCCGCGTCGCTAATGCGCTGGCCCTGCCCCCAATTCTGACGCATCCCACTGACAACCGTCCCGCGCCGGGAAAACAGCGGCCCCGCGGGCCCTTGACCGTATTGACACAGCCCAGGTCCAGACCGCACCGTGATCCGCGACACCACGACTCAGGGGGCTACGCCGATGCGCGAGAGCAAGCCGGTCACGCAGTACCTCGACACCGCGATCGGCCTGCTCCAGCGGGTCCGCGACGAGGAGACGGAGAACATCACCGCGGCCGGCACCCTGCTCGCCGACACCGTCGTCGCGGGCGGCCGCCTCTTCGCCTTCGGCGCCGGCCACTCCTCGCTCGCCGCACAGGACGTCGTCTACCGCGCGGGCAGCCTCGCGCTGATGAACCTGCTCGCCGTCCCCGGCGCCGTGGGCGTGGACGTCATGCCGGCCACCCTCGGCTCCGCCCTGGAGCGGGTCGACGGCCTGGCCGCCGCGGTCCTGGACTCCAGCCCCGCCACGGCCGGCGACGCCCTCGTCATCATCTCCCTCTCCGGCCGCAACGCGCTCCCCGTGGAGATGGCCATGAACGCCCGCGCGCTCGGCCTCAAGGTCATCGGCGTGACCTCCCTCGCCTACGCCACCGGACCCGACGCCCCCGCCTCCCGCCACTCCTCCGGCACGTACCTGCGCGACCACTGCGACATCGTCCTGGACTCCAAGATCGACGTGGGCGACGCGGAACTCGGCCACGAAGGGATCGACGCCCCCTTCGCCTCCGCCTCCACCGTCACCACCAGCGCCGTCATGCAGGCCACACTCGCCACCTGCGCCACCTCCCTCGCCGACCGCGGCATCCAGCCGCCCCTGCTCCGCTCCGGGAACGTCGACGGCGGCCACGACTGGAACGCCAAGGTCTTCGCCGAGTACCGCGACCGCATCTTCTACCAGCACTGAGCCGCGCCCCGTACGGCGACCGGGAGCGGCCCTCAGGCCCCGGCCGAACCGAGGGCCGCCAGATCCACCAGAGCGGCGATCCGTACGGCCACGCTCTCCGCGTACATCGCGTCCCCGCGCTCGAACCCGGCCCGGCTGACGCCCCGCAGGAACGTCACCACCCCCAGCGTCCGCCCCCGGCTGCGCAACACCGCGCACAGCGCGTACACGGACCCCTCGGGCCACTGCCGGGCCGCCGCCCACTCCCCGGCACCGGCCCCCGCCGGCTCCGGCGCAGCGGACCGCACCGAACCCGCCCGCTCCACACACTGCACCGCCGGATGCCCCTCCCCGTACCGCACCGGCAGCGCGCCCCGCGGCACCAGCAGGCTGGGCCCGGGTGCGCCCGACGGCGTAGCGGCGGCACGCACGAGACGCAGCGGCTCCTCGTTCTCCACCAGGTCGATCACTGCGTGGTCGGCGAACCCGGCCAGCGCGAAATCCAGATGCACCGTCGCCGCCTCGGCCGGATCCTCGCACTCGGCGGCGGCCCGCGCCGCCCGGTGCAGCTGATGCGTCCGGAACCGCAGCGTCGCGGCCTCCTGCTCGATCTGCTTGGCCTCCGTCACGTCCTGGAACAGCCAGCCGACGCCCAGCGGCACCGGCTCCTCGGCCAGCGGCGACGCCAGCCGCACGAACCCGCTCCGCCAGCACCTGCGCTCCTGCCGCGCACCGCTCTCACCGGTCAGCCGCAGCGTCACCCACACCTCCGTGGGCGAAGGCGGCGCACCCTCCGACAGCACATGCGTGAGCGCGCTCTCCAGCTCCTCCACGCCCTGGGAGATCAGATCCCCCAGCGGGCGCCCGAGCACGGCGCTGCGCCCGGAGTTCAGGGCCCGCGCGGCGTGCGCGTTCACCACGGCGGGCCGCAGATCCGCGTCGACCAGCACCACACCCCACGCGGCGTCCTCGAACAGCGCCTCGCTCAGCGCGATGGACCGCTCCAGATCGATCTGCGTGTGCACCTCACTGAAGGCGCAGTACACCCCGGCGGGCTTGCCGTCGGGAGCCCGGACGGCGGCGGACTGCGTACGGACGAGAACCCGCCCCCCGTCCTTGGTCACCAGGGCGAACTCGTTCACCTGCCGCCCCGGCGCGTGCATGGCGGCCAGCAACCGCTCCTGCACCTCGACCGCGTCGGCCGACCGCACGGCCCACCCCGCGAACCCGGTCCGCCCCACGGCCTCCTCGGCCGTCCAGCCCAGAATCCGCTCGGCCTCCCGATTCCAATGGGTCACGACCCCATCGGCATCGAAAGCGCACAGCGCGGCATCCATCCCGTCCAGCAACGCGGCCAGCAGATCGGCCCCGTCCGGCTCGGGCTCGTCGGGCCCGAGCGCATCGGTGGTCCCACTACGCCGGGAAGCACTCACCTGGCACCCCCTGCAGGCTGTGTCGGCGCTACGAATACCGCGCAGTCTCCGTACTGCTTCAGATCATTCAACTCGAACGTGACGCATCCCACACGGAGTTCGGTCAACTTTGCAGAATCCGATGAGCTCACCCCACCAGCATGCATCCTGCGGCAACCACCCCTACGAGCCGCCCTGTCCCACAAGAAGAGAGGCCACCAGCGGATCCCGTCGGCGTCACACCGGCCGGGTGTTCGTACTGGCCAGGGAAGGGCGGCCGCTGATGCCCTGTCACCCTGCGCGCGCTCGCGAGCTTCTGGGCAAGGAGCGAGCCGTGGTCGCGCGGCAGGTCCCGTTCACCATCCGTCTGCGGGACCGAACCCACTCCGAGTCCGAGGCCGGCCTCGTCCAGCGGGGCTACGGCCACGGCCTCCGGCAGGAGGCGGGTTTCCCAAGGCCGCGAAAAACCGGTTGAGAGCTGTCGTACCGGTTCCTAGGCTGTGCTGCACAGAGGAGAGGAGGTGGTTCGGAGCATGTATGCACACCGGACGTCTGAGGTGACTGCGGGCTAGCGGCCCGTCGTCGCGTCTCGGATTCGGCGTCGGACCAGCACGTGTGTCGTGCGTGCAGCCGGCCCTATTCCCAAGCAGTCACCCGACCCGCGAGCCGCCGGTACGTCCGGCCGGCTTCCGACCGTCTCGTACGGGAGGAACCATGGCTCGTGGGTCGCCTGCGTTTCGTCAGCCCTTGCTCACCGCCGCCAGGATCTCCGGCAGCCGCGCCGCCGTGCGCGGGGCCGCCAGGCGCAGGCCCAGGCAGGCCGCCGCCGCGCCGTAGGCCGCTCCGACGGGCAGGAGGAGCCAGGACCAGCTGTCGGCGCCCGAGGCGTGCAGGGTGATCGTGAGGGCCAGGACGGGGGCGCAGAGGAGGGCCGCGGCCACCATGCCGCCGAAGATGGAGATCCAGGCGAGGCCGGCCTGGCCGGGGGCCACGTTCTTGTAGCCCTCCTGCGGGATCGAGTAGGGGAAGCGGGCCGAGGACCAGGCGCCCGTCGCGAGCATCGCGCCGAGGAGGGCGAAGGAGAGGCCCAGGACCTCCGGGAGGTCCGCCCAGGCGCCGAGCATCGCCGTCGTGACGACGGTGACGAGGGTGGCGTAGGGGAGCGTGATCAGGAGGAGTGCCAGGGCCCGGGCACGCAGTTCGGCGTAGGCGTCCCGGGGCGATGCGATGGTCATCGCCACCATCCAGAAGGCGGAGGTGTCCTGCCCGAACTGGTTGTACATCTGGATACCGAGCATGCCGGAGGCGAAGCACGCGAAGTAGACGGAGCCGGTGCCCTGGGCGGCGTTGAGGACGGGGATGATCAGGCCGATGGCGAGGGACGTGACCCAGGCGGCCTTGGTCTTCGGGTCGCGCCATACGTAGCGCAGGCCGCGCTCCATGACGGCGCCGGTGCGGCCGGCCGGGAGCAGGCGCCGGCCGCTGCCGGTGCGGCGGCCGCGGCGGCCGGGCTCCGCGGCCTGGATGGTCGACCCGTCGGGGGATGTCATCAGGCGGGTCAGGGAGCGCCGCCAGCTGACCAGCACGGCCGCCAAACCGGCGACGCAGAGCAGCAGTTGGACCGCTGCCGGACCGTACGAGCCGCTGCTCGTGGCGGAGACCGCGCCGATCGCCGAGGCCGGAGGGATCCAGCGCAGTACGTCCGCCACGGGGTCGAGCGCCCCCACTCCGCCCGCCGAACCGAGCCGCTGCGCGCCGAAGTTGACGAGCTGTGCGCCGATCGCGACGACGAGGCCGCTGAGGACGGCGAGGTCGCGGCCCTTGCGGCTGGTGAGCAGCCGGATGTTGGCGGCGGCGACGGCCCGCGCGAGGGCGACGCAGGTGAGGACGGTGAGGGGGACCGCGAGTACGGCGACGACCGCGGCCGCGGGCCCGCGCGCGGCCGCGTATGCCGCGCCGGCGGTCAGGCAGAGCGTGAACAGGGGGCCGATGCCGACGAGTGAGGCCACGAGCAGTCCGCGTACCAGCGGGTCGGGGCGGAGCGGCAGCATCACGAGGCGGGTCGGGTCGAGGGTTTCGTCGCCGCTGGGGAAGAAGAGGGGGAGCACGGCCCAGCCGAGTGCGAGCAGGGCGGTGAGGAGGATGCCGACGGTGGCGGCGTGCGCGGTGCCGTGGAGGAGGACGAGGCCGAGGAGCTGGAGCGCCGCGATCAGCAGGACGACGGTGACGGAGGCGATGTAGGCGGCGCGCCGGCCGGCGGACTGCCGCAGGCCGTTGCGGAGCAGGGCGAGTTTGAGCTGGACGAGGACGCGGGTCATCGTCGGTCGCCGCCCAGCCAGTCCAGCGTGCCGCCGTCGTTGCGGCCGTCCGCCCCGACGAGGTGCAGGAACGCCTGCTGCAGTGAGGCCGCGTCGCCCTGGACCTCGGCCAGGGGGCCCTGCGCCCGGATGCGGCCCGCCGCCATCACGGCGACCCAGTCGCAGAGCGATTCCACCAGCTCCATGACGTGGGAGGAGAAGACGACGGTGGCCCCGGCCCGGGTGAAGCGCTCCAGGACGCCGCGGATCGTCTGGGCCGAGACCGGGTCGACGCCCTCGAACGGCTCGTCCAGGAAGAGGACTTCGGGGTTGTGGAGGAGTGCCGCGGCGAGGCCGATCTTCTTGCGCATGCCGGTCGAGTAGTCGACGACCAGTTTGTGCTGCGCCGAGGACAGGTCGAGCACGTCGAGGAGCTGGGCCGCGCGCTTGTCGACCTCCGCGCCGGGGAGGCCGCGCAGTCTGCCCGTGTAGGCGAGGAGTTCACGTCCGGAGAGCCGCTCGAAGAGGCGCAGGCCCTCCGGCAGGACGCCGATGCGGGCCTTGACCTCGGCCGGGTCGGCCCAGACGTCGTGGCCCGCCACGTGCACGGTGCCGCGGTCGGGCCGCAGCAGTCCGGTGACCATGGAGAGGGTGGTGGTCTTGCCGGCCCCGTTCGGGCCGACGAGCCCGATGAACCTGCCGGCGGGCAGCACGAGGTCGATGCCCGCGACCGCCGTCTGCCGCCCGAAGGACTTCCAGAGGTCGTGTACGCGTACGGCTGCAGTCTCCTCGGCCGAGGTCACCTGGGCCCGCTCCCTTCGTCGGCGTCGTCGTGCGTCTGCGCACGATACGACAGCGCCTAGCCGCGGCCCCGCTCGCGCCCGCAGGCGTACGCGAGGGGCGAGATGAGCTCCTCCGCGTCGGGCAGCCAGCGGTTGGCGGCGGTGGGGCGGCAGGCCCACTGGGCCGCGCCCTGGCTGCCGAAGCGGGTGGGCGGCGCCGCCACGTACTCGCCCTCGCCGAGCGAGACCAGGTCGAGGGAGGCGGGGGGCCAGCCCAGTTTGCGGATGAGGTCGGGGACCTTGAGGGTGGCGCCGGGCAGCACGAAGAACTGCATGCGGCGGTCGGGGGTGCGGGTGACCGGGCCGAGCGTGAGTTCCATGCGTTCCATGCGGGCGAGTGCGAGGAATCCGGCGGTCTCCGGCACGTCGATGGCGTCGAACGTACGGCCCGTGGGCAGCAGGATCGCCGCCTTCGGGTGCTTGGACCACATGCGGCGGGCCACCGTCGCGCTGCCGGTCGCCTGCGACGCCCAGTCGGGGCGCGCGGGGTGGGAGCCGGGCGTGGCGCACCGGGCGTCGTCGCACGAGCAGCGCTGGACGCCGCCGTCGAACTCCAGCCAGGTGCCGGGGACCACGTCCCAGTGCCGCTCTTCCGCGTAGCGCACGGCCGTGTCGAGGAGGGAGTCGCCGCGCTGCTGGGGGATCTGTCCGGCAGCTGTGACGGGTGAGGTGACGTCCGATGTGCCTGCGATGGTCTCTTCCACGACGTTCTCAACTCCCGCCACCATCAGGGGTTACGGGCGCATACAAGGGTGGGACGGGAGCATCGTTCCGGCATGCGGGGCGCATGGATGCATGGGTGGGGGCGCGCATGCGAGGCGGCAGCGGGGGATGGGTAGTGCGGTGACTGTACGAGGGGGAGATCGCGGGAGGAGGCCACGCGTGGCGACGCCACGCCGGGCGGGCGCTTTGGTACCCGTTTGTGGTGCATCTTCCGTTTCTCCGCCGGGCAGTGATCCATCGACCGGCTGTCCATCGGCAGCCGGACACCGGGAGACGGGCACAGCAGGGGGTACGCCATGGCCGCACGGCCACTCGTCGCGCGACAGCCCAACGAACGGCTGCAGGCACTCATCCAGGAGGCGGCTTGCTCGAACGCGGGCCTGGCCCGCCGGGTCAACATGTGCGGAGCGGAGCACGGTCTCGACCTGCGCTACGACAAGACGTCGGTGGCGCGCTGGCTGCGCGGGCAGCAGCCGCGCGGCCGGGCGCCGGCGATCATCGCCGAGGCTCTCGGCCGCAAGCTCGGCCGCACCGTGACGATCGACGAGATCGGCATGGCCAACGGGAAGAACCTCGCGTCCGGTGTCGGCCTGCAGTTCTCGCCGACCGTGCTCGGCGCCATCGAGCAGGTGTGTGAGCTGTGGCGAAGTGACGTGGGGCGCAGGGACTTTCTGTCCGGGTCGTCGGTGGCGGCGTCCGCGCTCGTCGAACCGAGCCGCGACTGGCTGATCTCCGTGCCCGACGCGCAGGTCGCGCGGTCCGCGGGGCCGCGTGTCGGCCCCTCGGACGTGGCGGCGGTGCGGGCGATGACGCAGGCGCTGACCGATCTGGACCACCAGTACGGCAGCGGGCATGTGCGCCCGGTGGTGGTGCATTACCTGAACAGTGTGGTGAGCGGGCTGCTCGCCGGGTCGTACCGGGAGGCGGTGGGGCGTGAACTGTTCGCCGCCGTCGCCCGGTTGACGGAGCTGGCCGGATACATGGCGGTCGACACCGGGCAGCCGGGCCTGGCCCAGCGCTATTACATCCAGGCGCTCCGGCTGGCCCAGGCCGGCGGGGACCGCGGGTACGGCGGGTACGTACTGGCCGCGTCCATGAGTCACTTGGCGGCGCAGCTCGGCAATCCGCGCGAGATCGCGCAGCTCGCGCGCGCGGCGCAGGAGGGGACGCGCGGGCGTGTGACGCCGCGTGCGGAGGCGATGTTCCACGCCGCCGAGGCGCGCGGTCACGCGCTTCTCGGGGACGCCAGGTCCGCACAGGACGCCTCCGGCAAGGCGGTTGCCGCGCTGGAGCGGGCCGAGGGGCGGGCGGACTCCGGGGACGACCCGGTGTGGATCGGCCATTTCGATCACGCCTATCTCGCGGACGAACTCGCGCACTGCCACCGGGATCTGGGGCAGGCGCGGGATGCCGCGCGATGTGCGCAGGAGGCGCTCGACGGGCACCCGGAGTCGCGGGCCAGACGGCGTGCCATCGGGCTCGTCCTGCTGGCCACGGCGCAGGTGCAGCAGCGTGAGGTGGAGCAGGCCTGCCACACCGGTTACCGGGCGGTGGAGCTGCTCAACACCTTGCGTTCCAACCGGGGCGCGGAGTATCTGGAGGACTTCAGAGAACGGCTGGAACCGTTCCGGGAGGAGTCCGTGGTGCGGGAGTTCGGGGCGCGCGTGGAGCTTCAGGCGGCGTGATCCTGGGGCGGGGCGCGTAATCAGCGCCCGGCAGCCTTGTTTTGTTACTCCGGTCACGGGGGAGGCTTCCGGGTTTTGAGGTGCGTAGCACGGGCGTACGGGGACCCGGTAGCGTGAGCCGACGATTCCGAAGGTCCCCCATACGTAGGAGTCCCGGTGACCCAGCAGCGCGGACAGGGCGAAGATCCGCATCTCCCCGCGGCACGGCAGGCGCACGAAGGCGTCGTGCTGCCCGCGGACGGTGGAGAGCCCCTGTTGCCGGGCACGTTCGGCGACCAGGCAGGACCCGCGGGCGCCGCCCCGTGGGGCCGGCCGTGGGGGCCCGAGTCCCAGCAGGCACAGGCCGCCGGGCCGATGCCGACGTACGAGTGGGGGCAGCCGGCCGCGCAGCAGCAGGCGGGCAGCCCGCTGCCGCCGCAGATGCCGGCCCAGGCGCTGCCGCCGCAGCACGGTCCGGCGGCCCCGCTGCCGCCCGCCGCGCCCACCGGCTACGACGGCTCGCACGGCGGTGCCTACGGCGCCTCGTACGGCCAGTCCTTCGACGGCGACGCCACGCAGTACATCGCGCCGGTCGCGGAGCCGCCGCAGCACCAGAACCAGTACCAGCACCAGAACCAGCAGCCTCAGCAGTACGCGGCCGCTCCGCTGCCGCCCGAGGCTCCTGTCGCGGACGCCACCCAGTACCTGGGCCGCGCGGTCCAGCAGCCGATGCCGGGCGCGCTGCCCGACGCGGTGCCCGGGGGCCCGGACAGCGAGGCGACCCAGTACATACCGCCGGTGCCCGCACAGCCGTCGCAGCCGCAGGGCATGCCCTACGACATCCGCCCCGGCGCCCCGGGCGAGCGGCAGCCGCCGGCCGAGTTCGACGCCCTGTTCCGTACGGAGCCGGAGGGCGAGGCCGCGTCGACGCAGCAGATGCCGCGCTTCGACCCGCACGCCCAGCAGCACACCGCGCACCCGCAGCGCGCCGCGCACGCCCAGCAGGCCCCGGGCGGGCGCGGGCCCCAGGTACCGCCGCAGCAGCACTCGTACGAGCCGGAGCAGCCGCGCCGCAAGCCCCGCACCGGTTCGAAGGTGCCGCTGATCGCGGCGATCGGCGTCGGACTCCTCATCGTCGGTGTCGGCGCGGGCGCCCTGCTCAGCGGCGGTGACGACGACAGCAAGTCGGACGCGACCAAGACCGTCTCGGACTCCTCGCCCGCGGCCTCGGACCAGTCGTCGCCGGCCGCGGACCCGGCGAAGGCGCAGGCCGTCGCCCTGGACAAGCTGCTCGCCGACTCCAACAACAGCCGCGAGGCCGTTGTCGGGGCCGTCGCCAACATCGGTGGCTGCAAGGAGCTCGGCCCGGCCTCGCAGGCCCTGCGGGACGCCGCGACTCAGCGCAACAACCTGGTGACGCGCCTGAACGGCCTCGCCGTGGACCAGCTCCCCGGCAACGCCGAGCTGAAGGACGCGCTCACCCGGGCGTGGAAGGCGTCCGCGTCGGCGGACAGCCACTACGCGGCGTGGGGCGACCAGGCGGCGGGGAAGAAGGGGTGCCACAAGGGGCACGCCAAGGTGACGGGCCAGCGCCACGCGGGTGACTCGTCCAGCGCAACGGCCTCCACCCAGAAGACGAAGGCCGCCGGGCTGTGGAACCAGATCGCCTCGAAGTTCGGGCTGACCCAGCGGACGGCCGTACAGCTGTGAGGCTGTGGGCGGGCGCCCTGCTCAGGGCGCCTTCGCCAGCGTGTCCATCACGTCCACCAGGCCCTTGCGGGTCGCGACGAGACGGCCCTGGCGCACCTGCTGGAAGGCGACCCGGGAGTTGACCAGGCGGGGGAAGTCACCGGCCGCCGACATGTGGTCGTAGCCCCAGCGCAGCGGTGGTGTGAGCCCGCCCGTGGTGATCTTGACGCCCGTGTCGAGGGTGGTCTGCAGGGCGCGCGCGGTCACGTCGGCGTCGCCGAGCTTCTCGATGGTCTGCTTCAGGACGGTGTACGCGATCCAGGTGGTCTGCACGCCCGCGTCCGCCGGGTCGATCCGGTTGTCGCCGAAGGCCTGCTCGCCGATGGCCGCGCGCATCGGCTTCCAGCGCGCGTCGTCGGCCGCCGGGTACCAGCCGGTGACGTACGCGCCCTCGTACGGGCTGCTCGCGCCGCCGGTGCGGTTGATGACGGTCTGGTCGACGCTGCCGAGGACGGACGCCGTGCGTACCGCCGGATAGTCCGCGCGCAGCCGCCGGAACGAGTCGAAGAAGGTGTCCGTGCGGTCCCCGAGGACAGCCGCGACGCAGCCGCCTCCGGCGCTTCCCGCGCTCGCGGTGGCCAGTGCCCGGCGGGCCTGGCCGCCGTAGTCCGTGGCGTTCTCCGCGGCGCGCAGGTCGGTGGCGGCGGGGCGTTCGCGCAGGGCGAGGCCGGTGTTCAGCAGGGAGGGGAGTTCGTCACCGGCGATGGTGTCGGGGCGGATCAGGACGGTGCGTTCGCAGGCGTCGGCGAGTTGCTCGCCATTGCCCGCGAGGAGGGCGGCCTGGCCGCCGTTGACCGGGTAGGAGAGCGGGCTGGTGAACTCGGCGTCGCTCACGCCGTAGCCGCCTATGTAGGGGATGCCGGCGGACTCCAGCGGCGAGAGGAACGCGCGGCCGTGCTGGCTGTAGGAGCCGACGACGGCGACGGCGTGCTGGTCGACGGCGGAGCGGGCGCACTTCGCGGCCTCCACGCTGTCGTTGTGGTCGTTGCAGGTGAGGACCTTCAGTTGCCGGCCGCCGATGCCGCCGTGGGCGTTGACCCAGCGCGCGTACGCCTGGGCCATGGCCGGCATGCCGGGCATGTTCGTCGCGTCGGTCTTCTCCGGGGCCCAGGTCATCACGGTGACCGTCCGGTCCCCGGCGCCCCCGGTGGCCCCGGGGACCAGTCCGCAGCCGGTCACCAGGGCGGCGCCCGTGACGACGGCAGCGATACGGAGGGTGCTCTTGATGGTGGTGTGACGCCGACCGGTCATGGACCCGCACGATTCCGCCGCATCCCGAACCGCCGAGTGACCCGCGGTCAACGTGTGGTGACACGCAGGTGAATTACGGGGGGTGGTCGGGGCGTCGGCGGCCGGGACGTACGATCGATGACCGTGCAAAGCTCGGAGAACTCTTCCCGTCGCGGCCGTCGCTCCACAAAGATGGACGGCATGCCACTCAACGACATGCCGTGGTGGCGCTGGCGCAGCAATGTGCGCTCCGCGCTGCACATGCTCTCCGACCCGTCGTTCCAGCGAAACGTCTGGCTGGCCGGCGTGGACGGGTACGGCGACGTGACCGACGCCGTCTACCGTCTGGTCGAGGACACCTGGCTGGACAACTGGTCCGCCGAGAAATACGTCGGGACGATATTCAGGGACTCGCAGGAGGCCGCCCTGGTCGACACCGCCGTGCTGCGCGTCCTGCGGATCATGCACCAGGTCGGACCCGACGCGCCCGTCTCCGCCTATGTGGACGACCCGGGATGGCCGGAGGCCGTGCGGTCGGCCCGGGACGCGCACGTGCGGCTCGCCACGAGCGACGGAGACGACCCCGAGGCGCCGCCCCAGACCCTCGAAGTGCTGCGGATCATGACCCGGGCGGCGTGACACCGGCGGTCCGGTTCCCAAGACGGGGAAGCCCCCGGCGCCGCCGATGTGCGAACCTTTTCGCATGAACGCGTCCGCACCTGTCGCCACCGGCCCCGAGCAGTACGTCCTCACCCTCTCCTGCCCCGACAAGCAGGGCATCGTGCACGCCGTGTCGAGCTACCTCTTCATGACCGGCTGCAACATCGAGGACAGTCAGCAGTTCGGTGACCACGACACGGGACTGTTCTTCATGCGTGTCCACTTCAGCGCGGACGCCCCCGTCACCGCGGAGAAGCTGCGCGCCAGCTTCGCCGCGATCGGCGACTCGTTCCAGATGGACTGGCAGATCCACCGGGCCTCTGACCGGATGAAGGTCATCCTGATGGTCAGCAAGTTCGGCCACTGCCTGAACGATCTTCTCTTCCGCGCCCGGATCGGCGCGCTGCCCGTCGACGTCGCCGCCGTGGTCTCCAACCACACGGATTTCCGCGAGCTCGTCGGCTCGTACGACATCCCCTTCCATCACATCCCGGTCACCAAGGAGACCAAGGCGATGGCCGAGCAGCAGGTCATCGACCTGGTGCGGGACGAGGGGGTCGAGCTGGTCGTGCTCGCCCGGTACATGCAGGTCCTCTCGGACGACCTCTGCAAGCAGCTGAGCGGGCGCATCATCAACATCCACCACTCGTTCCTGCCGAGCTTCAAGGGCGCGAAGCCGTATCACCAGGCGCACGCCCGTGGCGTGAAGCTGATCGGGGCGACCGCGCACTACGTGACCGCCGACCTCGACGAGGGGCCGATCATCGAGCAGGAGGTCGAGCGGGTCGGGCACGGTGTCACGCCGGACCAGCTGGTCGCGATCGGCCGGGACGTGGAGTGCCAGGCGCTGGCGCGGGCCGTCAAGTGGCACGCGGAGCGGCGCATCTTGCTGAACGGGCGCCGGACGGTCGTGTTCGCGTAGTTCGCCGCGGGCCGGCGGGGCCCCTACATCCGACTCAGCGCCGCCGTCGCCGACAACACGTCCCTGATCGCGACCCGGTCGCCGACCTGCCCGGCGGCCGCCTCGTCCGGCGACACATGACCCGCGGCAAGGCGGCAGAACTCCACCCCGTCCAGGGCGACATGAGCGACCTGCCGCCCGGCGGAGCCGTCGGTGCCCCCGTCGAGCGCGATCAGCCATTCACCGCCTCCCGCGCCCTCGACCTCCAGACGCAGACTGCGCCCGGGCTCACCGGGGGGAGCCGTACCGCGGCGGGCGGCGAGCGAGCCGGGGAGCATCCGGGCGGCGAGGTCGATCATGCGGTTGAGGTGGCGCGGGGCCGGCGGTTCGTACGGGTAGTCCACCGCGTCGGCGATGTCCCCCGCGTGGATCCAGCACTCGAAGGCCCGGTCGATCATGGCGTCGCGCAGGGCCAGGTCGAAGTCGCCGTACGGGACCGGGAGCTGGCCCGAGCCGTCGGCGCCCGGCGCGCCCGATCCGGCGAAGGAGACCGTGCGGATCAGGGAGTGGGACTGGTCCCGCCAGGGCGCGCGCACGGCGCGGGTCGGCGGGTAGTGCGACGCCGTCCAGTACGCCTCGGTGCGGGCGGCGGGGCCGAGGCCGTCCGGGGCGGGGGTGCCGAGGGGGTCGTCGAGGCCGATGGCGCGGGCGATCAGACCGTCGACGCTGGTGAGGTGGGCGATGACTCCGGCGACGGTGGTCCTGCGGCTGACCTGCTCCTCCTGCTCGTACCAGCGCAGGCGCACCGGCGCGTGCCACTCGCCGTCGCCGATGTCCTGGAGCAGCGCGTCGAGGCGGGCGGTCTCGGCGTCGTACGGGGCGGCCCAGGCGGGGACGGGGATGCGCGCGGGGCGTCGGGTGAGGCAGCCCTCCAGGACGCGGGAGCGCAGCAGCGGGTCGAGGTCGAGGGACTCCTCGGCGTGCAGCAGGCCGACGGCGTCGCGCAGCCGCAGTGCTTCTTCGGCGCAGGTGCCGCAGTCGCCCAGATGGTCGTCGACGGCCGCGGCTTCTTCGGGCGAGCAGGCGGCGAGCGCCCAGGCGCCGAGCAGTGACTTGAGGACGCGGTGGTCCAGGACGAGGCGCTCGGGCGCGGGCAGGTCGGGGAGCGGGCGCCCGGTGTCCTCGACGGAGACGCGGGGTGTCGGTATACGGGGCGCGTCCGCGGGTCCGCCGGGGTGCTGTCCGCCGTCCGGATCGTCGTCGAAGGGGTCGAATCGTCCTGGCCCGTGTGCCCCGCTCACGCAGGCCTCCCGTACCGGCCGGGCGGTGTGCCGCTGTCGTGTGCCGTGGACAGCAGTTGCAGGCCGAGGCGGAGGCGGCGGCGCGCCTCGTCCTCGGTGACGCCGAGGTCGGCGGCGGTCTGGCGGTAGTCGCGGCGCTGGAAGTAGGCGAGCTCCAGGGCGGCCCGCAGCGGGGCGGGCATCGACGTCACGATGTAGTCGGCGCGGGCGGCGGCGGAGGCGCGGCGCACCTTGCGCTCCAGGTCCTCGGTGGTGCCGAGGCCGGTGCGTACGAGGGCGGCGGATTCGGTCTGGCGCAGCCGCTGGACGGCCTGGTGGTGGGCGAGCGTGGCGATGAAGGAGCGCAGGGGGCCCTGTTTGGGGTCGTAGGAGTCGGGGTTCTCCCAGATCCGGGCGAAGACCTCGCGGGTGATCTGGTCGGCGGCGTCCTCGTCGTCCAGGACGCGGTGGGCGAGACCGTGCACCAGGGAGGCGAACCGGTCGTACAGCTCGCCGAGCGCGGCGGCCTCGCCGTGCGCGAGGCGCTGCTGCATCCTCCGGTCCCAGCGGGACGGAGTGTCCTTGGGCATGGGGCCCCCTCACCGACCGCCCGTATTTCTGAACTGCGTTCTTACTACTCGAATGTAATGCTCGGTGCCGACAACGCACGACCCTTTGCCGCATTGTGCGTATCGGTGGGGCAGTGGGTGATAAAGAGCGGAAGGGCCGGGGCCGGTCCGGCCCCGGCCCTCCGACCGGAAGCTCCCGAATGTGACCGGCCAGGCCTTAACCAGGTCATATGTGATAGGCCTGCGGGGGTGTTTCAGCGCGTTGCCCCCGGGCAGCCGCGCAGTGCAAGCGTAGTGATGAATTCCGGATCGGTGAGTGAGAGGAGGCGCGGCGAGTGACGCTCAGGGTGACCGAAACAGGACGGGGCGACTGGGCCGTCGTGCGGGTATCGGGCGAGATGGACCTCGTGACTTCCCCGGCGCTGCGCCAGCAGGTCCACGAAGCGGTCGCCGACGGGCGCCGCAGTCTCGTGCTCGACCTCTCCGACGTGCTGTTCTGCGATTCCAGCGGCGTCGGGGTGCTGATAGCCGCGCGCCGTCTGATGCGCTCCTGCCAGGGACGGCTGCGGGTGATCCTGCCGGCCAAGGGCGCGGTCGACGGCTCGCACGTGAACCGGGTGCTCGGCGCCCTCGGCGTCCGCCGCCTCTTCGAGGTGTACCCGGACGTCGCGGCGGCGGTGGACGACGAGGCGGAGCCGATGTCGGCCTGAGGGGCGGCCGCCGGGCCACATCCATGTCCCGGAAATTCGCCGGTCCTGCCACAAACGTCGCACTTGTGGCCCTGGGTGCCGCCTGCCGACGTACGCTCCCAGATGTAGGACCCACCGATGCGAGAGGCGGCTCATCAGCATGGACGAGCGGAGGATCGCGGCCCGGTTCGCCGGCTTCGACCAGGACGGCAACGGATACATCGACCGCGAGGACTTCTACGTCGCGGCGAAGGCGCTGCTCGCCGAGTTCGGCACGACCGCCCGTTGCGACAAGGGGCAGGCGCTGTTCGCCGGGGCCGAGGCGTTCTGGCAGGGCATGGCCGGGATCGCGGACGTGGACGGGGACCAGCGGGTGACCCGGGGCGAGTTCGTGACCGGGGCCGTGAAGCGGCTGCGGGACAGCCCCGAGCGGTTCGCCGAGATCGCCCGGCCGTTCCTGCGCGCCGCGATCGCGGTGGCGGACCCGGAGGGCGCCGGGCTCGGCGCGGACGCGGCCGAGCGCGTGCTGAGAGTGCTGGGGGTCGAGGCCGAGGTCGCCTCGGAGGCGGCCGCGGCGCTGGACGCGGACGGGGACGGCCGGATCTCGGAGGAAGAGGTCGTCCAGGGCTTCGCGCGGTACTTCACCGTCCCGGACTGAGCCCTCCGGGCAGGCTCACCCCCCGTCCGCGTACCGCTCGCGCAGCTTGTACTTGAGGACTTTGCGGAGCGTCTCGTTGCGGGGGAGGGCGTCCAGGACCTCCAGTCGCTCGGGCAGCTTGAACGTGGACAGGCCCTGTTCCCGCAGGTACGCCGTGGCCGCGTCCAGGGTCAACGGCTCGGCTCCCGGCCGGAGTTCGAGGACCGCGCAGACCCGCTCCCCGCGCTCCGCGTCGGGCAGGCCGATCACCGCCGCGTCCTGGACCGCGGGGTGCCGGTGCAGCAGGTCCTCGATCTCCTTGGCCGAGATGTTCTCGCCCTTGCGGATGATGATGTCCTTGGCCCGGCCGGTGAGGACCAGGTGCCCGCTGGGCAGTACGTGGCCGAGGTCGCCCGTGATCAGGAAGCCGTCCGCGTCGAAGGCGTCCGCGCTCTGGCGCGGGTCCAGATAGCCCTGGCAGACCGCCTCCCCGCGCAGCCGCACCGCGCCGTCGGTCCCGGCGGGGAGCCGCTCGCCGCTCCCGTCCGGATCGACGATGCGGATCTCCATGCCCTCGGGCGGGCGGCCCTCCGCGGTCGCCAGGTGGTGCGCCGTGTCGTCCGGCGCCCCCATCGTGATCATCGGCACCTCGGTCATGCCGTACCCGTGCGTGAGCTGGACGCCCATCTCGCGCACCACCGAGTGGTAGATCTCGGGCGGCTTCGGCGCGCCGCCGCCTGCCAGCAGGCGCAGCGTCGGGATCAACTTCCGCTCGGGGTCCTTGCGTTGCTCGGTGAGGAACATCGAGTAGAACGCCGTCGACCCGCCGGCCACCGTGACCCCGTGCCGCCGGTACTCGTCCAGCGCGTCCGGCAGGGCGAACTGCTCGAACATCACCGCCGGGAACCCGTACAGGAGCAGCATCACCGTGTAGTCCGGGCCCGCTATGTGCGCGTACGGGAAGGCCATGGAGCCGACGTCCGAGGCGGACAGGTGCAGCGCGTGCGCCAGGCAGGAGCCGCCCGCGATGAGCGAACGGTCGGTGTGCAGCACGCCCTTGGGGTCGGAGGTCGTCCCGGAGGTCCAGTAGATCCAGCGGACCGCCGTGCCGTCGGCGGGCGGTGGCGGCAGCGCGGCCGGATCGGCCTCCGGCAGGTTCTCGTACGCCTCGAAGACGCCGCGCGCGCCGAGCCGGCGGGCCATCCCCGTGTGGTCGAAGCCGCGCCACACCCCGGGGGTCGCGAAGAAGTCGGCCTTGGACTCCCTTAGCGCGAAGCCGACTTCACGATCCCGGTAGAACGGGATGACGGGGGTCTGGACGGCGCCGATCCGGGCCAGGGCGAAGGTGAGCAGGGCTGTCTCGATGCGGGTGGGCAGTTGCCAGGCGACCACGGTGCCCGGGTGGACGCCCCGCTCGTACAGGGCCGCCGCGACGCGCTCGGCGCGGTCCCGCAACGCGCCGAAGGTGAGCGCCCGGGCGCCCTGCAGCAGGACCGGACGGTCGGGGGTGAGCGCGGCCCGTCGCTCCACCAGTTCCCAGAGTGTGCGGGACGCGCCCAGGGCGTGTGCGGTGCTCCGCGTCATTGCCGTGACCTCCAACGAGTGCGCGAGTGACTTCACGACCGCCACAACTGACGGCACGTCAGATTCTGAGGAGAGGGTAAGTCCGTGCTTCTTGTCGGTCCAGAGGCGCGGGACTAGCCTTCATCTGACGGGTCATCAGATGTGGCGGAGGGGCGGGTACGCGGATGGACCTCACGTACACCGAGGAGGAAGAGGAGTTCCGGACGCGGCTGCGGGAGTGGCTCGCGAACGTGCTCCCCACGCTGCCCGCGAAGCCGTCGCCCGACGACTGGCCGGGCCGGCGCGCCTACGACACGGCCTGGCAGCGCAGGCTCTACGACGCCGGGTACGGGGACGTCCACTGGGACGCCTCGCCGACCACCCGGCTGCTCTTCCTGGAGGAGACGGAGAAGGCGGGCGCGCCGTACGTGGGCGCGAACTTCGTCGGCCTGCTGCACGCCGGACCGACCGTCGCGGCCGAAGGCAGCGAGCGGCAGCGAGCCCGCTGGCTGGCGGCCATCCTGCGCGGCGACGAGGTGTGGTGCCAGGGGTTCAGCGAGCCGGACGCGGGCTCCGATCTCGCGGCTCTGCGCACCCGTGCGGTACGCGACGGCGACACGTACGTGATCAACGGCTCGAAGATCTGGACCTCGCACGCCGAGGTCGCCGACTGGTGCGAGCTGCTCGTGCGGACCGACCCCGACGCGCCCAGGCACCGCGGCATCTCATGGCTGGCCATGCCGATGGACACGCCGGGGATCACCGTGCGCCCGCTGCGCACGCTCGCCGGGTCCACGGAGTTCGCGGAGATGTTCCTCGACGATGTACGCGTGCCGGTCGCCAACCGGGTCGGCGACGAGAACGACGGCTGGCGCGTCACGATGGTGACGCTGTCCTTCGAGCGCGGGACCGCCTTCGTCGGCGAGGTCGTCGCCTGCCGGCGGGTCCTCGGCGAGCTGGCGGCGCACGCGCGCAAGAGCGGACGTTGGGACGACGCCGTACTGCGCCGCGAACTCGCGTTGCTGTCCGCCGAGTTCAGTGCCCTGTGGCGGCTCACGCAGTGGAACGTGAGCGAGGCGCAGTCGAGCGGCGGGGTGCCCGGCGTGGGCGGATCGGTCTTCAAGCTGCGGTACTCGCACGCACGGCAGCGGCTCTATGACGCCGCGGCCCGGGTCCTCGGACCCGCCGGGGCGCTGGACGCCGGCCAGGAGTGGACGCTCGACCGGCTGTCGTCGCTGTCGTACACGATCGCGGCCGGTACGTCCCAGATCCAGCGCAACATCGTCGCCGAGCGCATTCTCGGACTGCCCAGAGGGCCGCGGGGAGGCCGCTGACATGCACTTCCAACTGACGCCGGAACAACGGGCATTGCGGGGCGGGACCCGGGAGCTGCTCGCCGGGCGGTTCGGCCGGGACGCGCTGCGCGGCGCGGTGGGGCGGCCCGCGCTCGACCGGGCGCTGTGGCGGGAGCTCGGGGCGGCGGGCCTCTTCTCGCTGTGCCTGCCGGAAGCGGCGGGCGGTACCGGGCTCGGTCTGCCGGAGGCCGTCGTGATGTTCGAGGAGTGCGGGCGGGCGCTGCTGCCGGGGCCCCTGGTGGCGACGTTCCTCGCGGCCGGGGACGTGCCCGGCGCGGCATCCGGCGACGTGGTCGTGACCCGCCCGTTCGGTGCGCTCGTGCCCTGGCTGGACGCGGCCGACGTGGTGCGCGGGGAGACCCGGGGCGCCGAGCCGCTCGCGTCGGTCGACCCCCTCACCCCGCTGCACAAGGTGCCCGGTGACGAGGCGGCGCCCCCGGCCGAGGCCACCCTCCTGTACGCCGCGGAACAGCTCGGCTCGGCCGGTCGCACCCTGGAGGCGGCGGTCCAACACGCCCGGGAACGCGAGCAGTTCGGGCAGCCCGTCGGAGCGTTCCAGGCCGTCAAGCACCTGTGTGCCGAGATGCTCGTACGGGTAGAGGTGGCCCGCGCCGCCGTCTACGCGGCTGCCGTCACCCGGGACCCGGTCGAGATCGCCGCGGCCGAACTGCTCGCCGACGAGGCCGCCGTCCAGGGAGCCCGCGACTGCCTCCAGGTGCACGGTGGCATGGGGTTCACGTGGGAGGCCGACGTCCATCTGCATCTGAAGCGGGCCTGGGTGCGGGCCGAGTTGGGCGGCAGCGCGCGGGCCGCCGAGGAAGCGCTCGCCGCCGCCCTGTGAGGGCCCGGCCGATGCCATGAGGGACGGAGCCCCGGAAGGGTGCCCGCAAGGGTGCACGGACAGTGACCGTACGTCGATACCGGGTTGTGTCCTTCGGGAGGGTCGTCACGGCGTGGAGTCGGGGTTCGGCTCCGGTACCTTGTGGCAGATGCGAGTGGTGCTGAACCCGAGCGAAGGTGCCGGGGTTGCCTCCGAGGCGGCCTCCGGACCGGGGATGTGCGCCGCTCGCAGTGCAGGGCGGAGCGTCACGCCCGCCTGTTCGACCCCCCGCGAGACGCGTCGCACAGTATGCCGTACGCGTACTCCTTCGCGCTGGAATATGCCCGAAGCGCTTGTTGGGGTGACTGTACGTCAACCATGCTGTGCAGCAACGGGATCACGGACTGTGATCCATGGCAGTGTCCAGGATGGTCAGTGGCGCGAGGCGACGTGTCCGCCGGTTCGGATGGTGTGAGCGGTGCAGGTGCTTCAGGTTCAGTTGGAGGTCGGGGCCGACCCCGCAGAGGTGGGGCGGGCCCGGAGGTGGGTGCGCTCGCGCCTCGCCGGTTCGGGGATACAGGCCGACGAGCCGCTCGCCGAGACGCTGATCCTGCTCGTCTCCGAACTGGTCACCAACGCGGTGGTGCACACCGGGCATCCGGCGGTGCTCCGCATGGTGCTGCCCGGGATCCAGGAGCAGTGTCCGGGCACGGTGCGGGTGGAGGTGGCCGACTCCAGCGACCGCCCGCCGGCTCCCCGGCACGCGGCCGGCGAGGAGACGAACGGACGCGGTCTGGAACTCGTCGACGGGCTCGCCGACCGCTGGGGCTGGCGGCCCGAGGGGGCGGGCAAGGCGATCTGGTGCGAGATCGACCGCTGCGCCGCGTCCGCCGTCAGGGGGCTCCCTGTGTATGACGGAGTGGTTGTCGAGGCGGTGTGATGCCGAGGGGGCCCAGGTGCGAACGCGCCGGGTCCGCCCCCGCCCCATGCTTCCGTGCGCGCCCCGAACAATAGACGCATTAAAGGCAAATACCCGGACGGCTGTTGACGTGGAGTGTCCGTTTGATCACGCTTATGGTCAGCGATTCGCTGTGAGGGGACGTCGAGGGCCCTTGTGACGGGGGCCCTCGGCGAAAATCCGGATCGTCGCCTCGGGGGTGCCGGGTTCGTTGCCGGGTGCGGGTCGTGGCCGCTCCCGGCGCGGCCCTCGCGCCCCTTGAGGCTTCGCCCCTTCCCCGGCCTTCCCCGACTCTTACCTGACCCTTCCCCGGAGTTCAGAGCACCGCGACCGGTGCGACCGGGGTGCCCGTCGCCCCCTTGAAGGGCTCGGGCATCGCCGAGAGCAGGAACGCGTAGCGGCTTTCTTCTCCACAGGCTGTGGACAAACTTTCCAGATTCCAGTTCTGGCCCTGCAGCATGCCCATCTCCACGAGGTCGAGCGCGTGCACCGGGAGCCACAGGTTCTCGATCTCCGGCGGGAAGATCTCGAAGGTCAGGGTGTCGTTCGCGACCGCCGCCACGTCATGGGCGTGGAACCACTCCGGGGTCCGCACCGACAGGCCCGGCGACGGATAGCCGTAACCGTGCTTGTCGCCGGTCAGATACACCTGCACCTGGCCCGTACGGACCAGCACGATGTCGCCCGCGCGCACCGTGACACGGCCGAACTCCGCGGCCTCGTCCAGGTCTTCGGGCGTCACGGCGTGGTCGCCGGGCAGCCGGTCGAGCCCCTTCGCCGCCGCCACGTCGAGCAGGACGCCGCGCGAGACGATGTACGGGGCCTTGTCGATGCCGCTGAACTCCGAGCCGCCGTGCGCCGTGATGGTGTCCGCGGGGCGGCCGTTGTAGAGCCGGCCCGAGTGCGAGACGTGGGTGAGCGCGTCCCAGTGGGTGGCTGCCTGCAGCCCCATCGTCACCGCGTCGTCGCTGGTGGCGACCGTGCCCGGGCCGAAGATCTGCTGGTTGATCTGGACCATGGTGTGGAACGGGTTGACGCGGCCGGGGATCAGGCCCGACTGCACGCCGTCCTCCTTGAGCGGCAGCGCGAGGGGCACGCGACGGCCCGTACGAACTTCGGAGGCCGCCTCGCGGACCACCTCGTCCGTGACCAGGTTCAGGGTGCCGATCTCGTCGGCCGCACCCCAACGCCCCCAGTTGTTCACGCGTTTGGCGATGTCGTGGAACTCGGCGGGCAGCGGCATCGGGGCCTCCCGGGTCTTGTGTTCCGGTATCTGACGGGTCGTAGAATCCGAACCTGAGCGAAATCTAACGGGTCGTCAGAAACTGCGGGAAGGGGCCGGGCGTGGGGAACTTCTTGGCTGGCAAGGTCGTCGCCGTGACGGGGGCGGGGCGCGGCATCGGGCGCGCGGTGGCGCTGGCGTGCGCCGCCGAGGGCGCGAAGGTCGTCGTCAACGACTACGGGGTGTCCATGGAGGGATCCGAGCCCACGTCCGAGGTCGCGCTGGGGGTGGTGAAGGAGATCGAGGCCGCGGGGGGCACCGCCGTGGCGGTGGCCGACGACGTGTCGACCATGGCCGGCGGGCAGCGGATCGTGGATACGGCCGTGGAGGAGTTCGGGCGGCTCGACGGGGTGGTGTGCGTCGCCGGGATCCTGCGCGAGCGGATGCTCTTCAACATGTCCGAGGAGGAGTGGGATCCGGTCGTCGCGACGCATCTGAAGGGGACGTTCACCGTTTTCCGGGCGGCCTCCGCCGTCATGCGCAAGCAGGGTGCGGGGACCCTTGTCGGATTCACGAGCGGCAACCATCAGGGGTCCGTCGCCCAGGCCAACTACAGCGCCGCCAAGGGCGGGATCATCTCGCTGGTGCGCAGCGCCGCCCTGGGGCTGCACAAGTACGGGGTGACCGCGAACGCCGTGGCGCCCGTCGCCCGTACCCGGATGTCGGCGAACGTGCCGATGGAGCTCAAGGAGATCGGGGAGCCGGAGGACGTCGCGGCCCTCGTCGTCTACCTGCTGAGCGAGCGGGCCCGCGCCGAGAAGATCACCGGGCAGGTGTACACCGTGGCCGGGCCGAAGATCGCCGTGTGGGCGCAGCCGCGGGAGTTGCGGGCCGGGTACGCGGCGGACGGGCCGTGGACGCCCGAGCGGATCGCCGACTTCCTGCCCGGGACGGTCGGTGTCGATCCGATGCCGATGCTTGCGGTGCTGGAGGAGATGGCGCGGGCCGCTGCCGCCAAGGAACGGCCCAATCAGTGAACCGTTGCCGGTGCATTCCCAAGTGGGCGGTGGTGGCGTGGAGTTCGGGTTCGGAGCTGAGGACGCGGCGTTTCGGCTGGAGGCCAGGGCGTGGTTGGAGGAGCGACTGATCGGTGGGCGGTTCTCCGGTGTTGCCGGGCGGGGCGGGCCCGGTAGTGAGCACGTCGCGGCGGGTGAACGGCGGGCCTGGGAAGCCGAGTTGGGGCGCGGCGGGTGGATCGGGATCGGGTGGGGTGACGGCTCCTACGGGAATCGTGTCGCCGGCCTGACGCAGCAGGTCGTGTGGGCCGAGGAGTACGCGCGGGTCCGCGCCCCGGGGCGGTACGGGCACATCGGCGAGAACCTGCTCGCCCCGACGCTGCTCGCGTACGGGAGCGAGGAGCAGCGGCGGCGCTTCCTGCCGCCCATCGCGCGCGGGGAGGAACTGTGGTGCCAGGGGTACAGCGAACCCGGCGCCGGGTCGGATCTCGCCTCGCTGCGGACCGCCGCCGAGCGGGGCGCGGACGGGCGGTGGCGGGTCACCGGGCAGAAGGTGTGGACCTCGCTGGCCCATGAGGCCGACTGGTGCTTCGTGCTCGCGCGGACGGAAGCGGGGTCGCGGCGGCATCGGGGGCTGTCGTTCCTGCTGGTGCCGATGGATCAGCCGGGGCGTATCGACGTACGGCCGATCCGGCAGCTGACCGGGACGAGCGAGTTCAACGAGGTGTTCTTCGAAGGGGCCCTCGCGGCCGATGTCGTGGGGGAGGCGGGGGGCGGGTGGACGGTCGCCATGGGACTCCTCGGGTTTGAGCGGGGGGTCTCCACCCTGGCCCAACAGGTCGGGTTCGAGGAGGAGTTGCGGGGTGTGGTGGCGGGTGCCGTGGAGTCCGGCGCGGTGGCTGATCCGGTGATCGCCGGGGATCTCGTACGGATGTGGGGCGAGCTGCGGGTCATGCGGTGGAACGCCCTGCGGACCTTGGGGGGCGCGCCGGACGCCGTGGGGGGCGGGGCGCCCAGCGTCGCCAAGCTGTTGTGGGGCGGGTGGCATCAGCGGCTCGGGGAGCTTGCTCTGCGGGTGCGGGGGGCGGGCGGGGCCGTGGGGCCCCGGGACTGGTCGGCCGCGGCCCCGTACGAGCTTGATCAGCAGCAGCGGTTGTTCCTGTTCAGCCGGGCCGACACCGTTTATGGCGGGTCGGACGAGATTCAGCGGAACATCATCGCCGAGCGCGTGCTCGGCCTGCCCAGGGAGGCGTAGGTCATGAGTGGGTTGAATCGCGGTGCGGGTGCGGGTGCGGGTGCGGGGCGGGGTCGTATGCGGGGTGTTTTGTTTGACGGGCGGCAGGTTGTTGTTGTGGATGACCTGGAAGTGCGGGAGCCCGGGGCCGGAGAAGTGCTTGTCGCCGTTGCCGCCGCCGGGTTGTGCCACTCCGATCTGTCGGTGATCGACGGGACCATTCCGTTTCCTCGGCCCGTCGTGCTCGGGCACGAAGGGGCCGGTGTGGTGGAGGCCGTGGGCGCCGGGGTGACGCATGTCGTCGCCGGGGATCACGTGTCGCTGTCCACGCTGGCCAACTGCGGGACCTGCGCCGAGTGCGACCGGGGGCGGCCGACCATGTGCCGCAACGCGATCGGGCGGCCGGGGCAGCCGTTCTCGCGGGGCGGTGAGCCGGTCTATCAGTTCGCCTCGAACTCCGCCTTCGCCGAGCGGACCGTGGTGAAGGCCGTGCAGGCCGTGAAGATCCCCAAGGAGATTCCGCTGACGTCGGCGGCGTTGATCGGGTGCGGGGTGCTGACCGGGGTCGGGGCCGTGCTGAACCGGGCCCGGGTCGACCGGGGGGACTCCGTGGTGGTCATCGGGGCGGGGGGTGTGGGGCTGAACGTGCTTCAAGGGGCCCGGATCGCCGGGGCGTCGCGGATCGTTGCCGTCGATTCCAACCCGGGGAAGGAGGGGGTTGCGCGGCAGTTCGGGGCGACCGAGTTCCTGACGGATGTGGCGGATGTGCGGGGGGTTCTGCCGGACGGGGCCGATCACGTCTTCGAGTGCGTGGGGCGGGTGGGGCTGGTGCGGGCCGCGATCGAGTTGCTGGACCGGCATGGGCAGGCGGTGTTGCTCGGAATGCCGGCGGCTGATGCGGAGGCGTCTTTTGTGCCGGCCGCGTTGTTCCTGGACAAGTCCGTGCTCGGGTGTCGGTACGGGTCGTCTCGGCCGCAGCGGGATATTCGGCTGTACGCGGATCTTTATGGGGAAGGGCGGTTGTTGCTGGATGAGTTGGTGACACGGACTTATCCGGTGGAGGAGTTCGGGGAGGCGGTCGCGGACGCGGAGGCCGGGCGGGTCGCCCGGGGGGTTCTGACGTTCTAGAACCTGTCGCCAGGAGTGGAGGGTGGCCGTCTGGTGCTTCGCCGGCGGCTTTCCGTCTCGTTCCGGCAGGTGTCGGGGTGGGTCCGGGGCCGCCCGGGGTATGTCCGTGCTCGCCATCTTGATGGCATCGCCCACTCCTTCGGCCGCCGCTACCGCGTGGTCTGTGCTGCGCGCGCACATACCCCGACCGTCCCCTCCCGTCTCGTACGTGGCCTGAGGGCCGGTGGGGTGCTCGGATCGCCGCCCACTCCGGCCGCCCTCGTCTGTCTCGCGAGCGACTGAGCGCCGGTGATTCAGCGCCTCCAGCGGCGATGGGGGTCTCGTTGGTGGCTGAGTGCCGGTTCCTTCGGGCTCTTCTGGTGATGGAGGTCTCGTGGGTGGCTG
>NZ_JBFAKV010000004.1:132515-211310 GCF_040655895.1 Streptomyces sp. NPDC050264 | reverse complement strand
CTGAGTGCCGGTTCTTTCGGGCTCTTCCGGTGATGGAGGTCTCGTGGTCGGCTGAGTGCCGGTTCCTTTCCGCCCTTCCGGCCATGGAGGTCTCGTGGGTGGCTGAGTGCCGGTTCTTTCGGGCTCTTCCGGTGATGGAGGTCTCGTGGTCGGCTGAGCGGCGGTTCCTTTCCGCCCTTCCGGCCATGGAGGTCTCGTGGGTGGCTGAGCGCCGGTTCCTCCGAGCTCTTCCGGTGATGGAGGTCTCGTGGGTGGCTGAGTGCCGGTATTTCAAGCCCCTCCGGCGATTGAGGAGCGGGGTCCGGGGCGGAGCCCGGGGCTGGAGGACAGTGCCGCTCAACCCGCGGAGCGAAACGTGCGGCGGTAGGTCGTCGGGGTCACCCCCAGCGCCGACTGCAAATGCATCCGCATCGACTGGGCCGTGCCGAAACCCGCCGCGCCGGCCACCTGGTCGACAGAGAGCGCCGAGGTCTCCAGGAGATGGCGGGCACGCTCCACGCGTTGTCGGGTGAGCCACTGGCCGGGGCTGATGCCGGCCTCTTCGCGGAAGCGGCGGGTGAACGTGCGGACGGACATGGATTCCTGTTCGGCCATGTCGCGGAGCTGGATGGGCTCGTGGAGGCGGGCCAGGGCCCAGGCGCGGGCTTTTGTGGTGGTCGCCAACTGGGCTTCGGGAACCGGGCGTTGGATGTACTGGGCCTGGCCGCCGTCGCGGTGCGGCGGGACCACGGTGCGGCGGGCGACCTCGTTGGCGACGGCCGCACCGTGGTCGCGGCGGACCATGTGCAGGCACAGGTCGATGCCGGCGGCGACACCGGCGGAGGTCAGGACGTCGCCGTCGTCGATGAAGAGCACGTCCGCGTCGACCCGGACCGAGGGGTAGAGCTCCTGGAAGCGGGCCGCCTCCGCCCAGTGCGTGGTGGCGGGGCGCCCGTCGAGGTAGCCCGCGGCCGCGAGGACGTAGCTGCCGGTGCAGATGGAGACCATGCGGGTGCCCGGGCGGATGTGGGAGAGGGCCGTCTTCAGGTCGTCGCTGAGGCGGCCCTCTTCGTAGGCCGGGCCGAGTTCGTAGGACGCCGGGATGATCACCGTGTCCGCTGTGGCGAGGGCCTGCGGGCCGTTCTCGACCAGGATCGCGAAGTCGGCGTCCGTCTGGACCGGGCCCGCCCCGCGGACCGCGACCGTGATGACCTCGTACAGCGGTTGCCTCGCGGGGGTGCGGGCCTTGCCGAAGATCCTTTGGGGGATGCCCAGTTCGAACGGGATCAGGCCGTCGAGCGCGAGTACGGCTACGCGGTGCCGGGAAACACTCATGGCCCGATCCTAGCGAATGCTGTCGTTCGGGCCACTCGTGCGGGATCGTGCGGTGGCGGAGGCTCTGGGTGTGACGACGACAGAGATTCATGACTCCCCCGGCACCCGTGGCCGGCGTGGCGGGCGAGGGTTCCACCGGGCCTGGGCCGTGGCCGCGGTCACCTTCGTGACGATCATCGGCGCCGCCGCCTTCGCCTCGCTGCCCGGGCTGCTCATCGAGCCGCTGCATCACGATTTCGGCTGGTCGCGGGGGACCATCGGGTTCGCCGTGTCCGTGAACCTCGCGCTGTACGGGGTGACCGCTCCGTTCGCCGCCGCTCTGATGGACCGGTTCGGGATACGCAAGGTCGTCGCGGTCGCCTTGTCCGTCATCGCCGTCGGGTCGCTGCTCACCGTGTGGATGACCGCCGCCTGGCAGCTCGTCCTGTACTGGGGTGTGCTGGTCGGGCTCGGCAGCGGGTCGATGGCCCTCGCCTTCGCGGCCACCGTCACCAACCGCTGGTTCGTGGCCAAGCGGGGGCTCGTCACCGGCATCCTGACCGCCGCCGGTGCCTCCGGGCAGCTGGTGTTCCTGCCTCTTCTGTCCTGGATCGTGGATCGGCACGACTGGGAACCCGCCGCGGTGACCGTGGCCCTGTCGGCGCTCGCCGTGGTGCCCTTCGTGTGGTTGCTGTTGCGGGATCACCCTGCCGATGTGGGGGTGACGCCCTATGGGGCCGCCGAGTTCGTGGCGAAGCCCGCTCCGGTGGCGGGAGCTGCCCGGCGGGCAGTCCGGGTGTTGTTCAAGGCCGCGCGGACCGGGCCCTTCTGGCTGCTCGCCGGGTCGTTCGCCATCTGCGGCGCCTCCACGAACGGGCTCGTCAAGACGCACTTCGTGCCCGCCGCCCACGACCACCACATGCCGGTCCAGGCCGCCGCCTCGCTGCTCGCGGTCATCGGCGTATTCGACGTGGTCGGGACGATCGCCTCGGGGTGGTTCACCGACCGGTTCGAGGCGCGGCGGCTGCTGGCCGTGTACTACGCGCTGCGCGGGATCTCGCTGCTCTTCCTGCCGATCCTGCTGTTCCCGACCGTGCATCCGCCGATGGTTCTGTTCATCGTCTTCTACGGCCTCGACTGGGTCGCCACCGTGCCGCCGACCATCGCCCTGTGCCGCGAGCACTACGGCGAGGACAGCGCGATCGTCTTCGGGTGGGTGCTCGCCTCGCACCAGGTGGGGGCCGCGGTCGTGGCGTTCCTGGGGGGTGTGGTGCGGGATGTGACCGGGTCGTACGACCTCATCTGGTACGCGTCCGGGGCGCTGTGCGCCGTGGCCGCTCTGATGTCTCTGGTGATCCGGCGGGGGAAGGCGGTGGAGGTCCCAGCGCCGGCCGCCGCTGTCGCCGCGGGCTGAGGTGTTCTCAGTCGCCGAGCCGCGTGAAGCGGCCCCGGTGGAAGAGGAGGGGCTTCTTCTCTTCGGCGTGGGTGCCGAGAGCCGTCACCCGGCCGACCACGATCAGGTGGTCGCCGCCGGTGTGGACCGCGTGGATCGCGCAGTCGATCCACGCGGCCGCGCCGTCCAGCCGGGGTGAGCCGGACAACGGTGCCGCGCTGTAGTCGACGCCCGCGAACTTGTCGGCCCCGCTGACGGCGAATCCGCGGCACAACTCGCCCTGGTCCGCGCCCAGTACGTTCACGCAGAAGACCCCCGCGCGCGCGATCCGCGGCCACGTCGTCGACGTGCGGGCCACCATGAACGCCACCAGCGGCGGGTCCAGGGAGAGCGACGCGAAGGACTGGCAGGCGAACCCCGCCGGGGCCTCGCCGGGCGTACCGGACGGGGCCGTGATGACGGTGACGCCGGTCGCGAAGGTGCCGAGCACGCGGCGGAACTCGGCCGGGTCGACCGGGGCGCGCTCGTCGTCGCCGACCGCGCGCAGGTCGGGGCGGGGCAGTGGTTCCGCCCCGGGCCGGGGACCTGCCGTGGTGGGGGCGCCGACCGACCTGAGGTACCGGACGACGGTGGCCGCCATCCCTGCGTGTCCCATCATGTCCACCAGTGAACCTGACGGGGCGTCAGTTGGGAAGGGTGGTGGGTGCTCCCGCTGTCAGCGGCCCCGGAAGTCGGGGTGGCGGCGCTCGACGAAGCCGGCGACGCCCTCGTTCGCGTCGTGCGTGGTCATGTTCAGCTCCTGCGCCGTCGCCTCCGCCGCGAACGCCGTGGCGCGGTCCGCGTCCAGGGACTGGTTCACCAGCTGCTTGGTGAGGGCCAGGGCGCGGGTCGGGCCGGTGGCCAGACGCTCGGCCCAGTCCCGCGCCGTCTTCGCCAACTCCGCGTCCGGTACGACCCTGTTGACCAGGCCGATGCGTTCCGCTTCGGCGGCGGGCAGCGCGTCACCGAAGAACATCAGCTCCTTCGCGCGCTGCGGGCCGACCAGGCGGGGCAGGAGATAGGCGCCGCCGCCGTCGGGCACCAGGCCGCGGCGCACGAACACCTCGATGAAGCGGGCCGACTCCGCCGCCAGGACGAGGTCGCAGGCGAGGGCGAGGTGCGCGCCGAGGCCGGCCGCCGTGCCGTTGACCGCCGCGATCACCGGCTTCTCGCAGTCCAGGACCGCGGCGATCAGGCGCTGGGCGCCCAGCCGGATCGTGCGGGACACGTCGCCCGCGACCCGCTCCCCGGTCGCCGGCGCGCCGCGCAGGTCCGCGCCCGCGCAGAACCCCTTGCCGGACGCGGTGAGGACGACGGCGCGTACGTCCGGGTCCGCGGAGGCGGCGGCGAGCAGCTCGATGACGCGTTCGCGCTGGTCCCGGGTGACGGCGTTCATGGCCTCCGGGCGGTTCAGGGTGATCCACGAGACGTTGTTGTCAGTGGCGTGCAGTACCCATGAGTGCGGGGGATTGCCGGCGGCTTCAGGGGTGGGCGTCATGGGGAGCTCCGTTCCGGGGGCGAGCGCGGATGCGGGTCAGCGGCAGACGGCCAGCGCGTCCAGGGCGACCGCGCCCTGCCCGCGGGGCAGCACCATCAGCGGGTTGATGTCCAGCTCGGCGAGGTCGTCGCCCAGTTCGAGTGCCATGCGCTGGACCCGCAGCACCACTTCGACCAGCGCGTCGATGTCCGCGGGGGGCGCCCCCCTGACGCCGTCGAGCAGGGGGCGGCCGCGCAGTTCGTCGAGGGCGGCGCGGGCCTGGCGCTCGCCGAAGGGGGGTACGCAGACGGCGGTGTCCCGCAGGACCTCGACGAGCACGCCGCCCAGGCCCACGGTGACGGCCGGGCCGAACAGCTCGTCGTGCGTGACCCCGACGACCATCTCCACGCCCCGCTCGACCATCTGGCAGACGAGGACTCCGTCGAGGCCGATGCCTTCGTAGCGGGCGATGTCGGTGAGTTCGCGATACGCGTCCCTGACCTGGCTCGCGGAGGTCAACTCGATCTTGACCAGGCCGAGTTCGGATTTGTGGGCGAGCTGTGGCGCCGAGGCCTTCATGACGACGGGGTAGCCGACGAGTGACGCGGCGCGCACCGCGGCGGCCGCACTGGTCACCAGTTGTTCGCGCGGTACGCGGATGCCGTACGCCCGCAGCAGTTGCTTCGCCGCGTGCTCGCTCAGCTGGTTGCCGGGGCGCATCAGGGCCTGCGCCTTGCGGAAGGACGGTGACGGGGTGCGCGGCGCCTCGTCGAAGGGTGAGCGGTAGGAGGAGGTGAAGCGGTGGTGGTCGAGGTAGGCGCGGACGGCGGTGATGCAGTTGCCGAAGGTGCGGAAGGTGGCCACCCGGGAGGAGCCGAGGAGGGTCTCGCGGTACGCGGCCTCGGTGCCGACCGGCGAGCCCCACACCACGCACACCAGCTTGTCCGTCCGCTCGGCCGCGTCCACCAGGTCCTGCGCGAGCTTGTCGCTCATCGGGGGGAAGGGCCCGGTGATGGGGCAGATGAGCACACCGACGGACGGGTCGGCGAGGATCGCGTCGATGATCTTCCGGCCGCGGTGGTCGCCGACGGGGTGGCCGCCGTTGTCGACCGGGTTGGCGACATTCAGGTACTCGGGGATCCACTGGTGCAGTTCGGCCTGCCTGGCCTCGGGGAGCGTGGGCAGGGTCAGTCCCGCCGCCGTCGCCAGGTCCGAGAAGTGGGCGCCGGTGCCGCCGGATATGGAGTAGACGACGACGCCGTCGGACTGTGGCGGCCTGGCTCGCGCCAACAGGGCGGCTGTGTCCTGGAGTTCGTCGAGGCCGTCGACCCGGATCACGCCGAACTGCCGCATCGCC
This sequence comes from Streptomyces sp. NPDC050264, assembly GCF_040655895.1. Lineage (NCBI taxonomy): Bacteria > Bacillati > Actinomycetota > Actinomycetes > Kitasatosporales > Streptomycetaceae > Streptomyces > Streptomyces sp. NPDC050264. Next base: position 205,751 of record NZ_JBFAKV010000004.1, on the reverse strand, counting down.
GCGTCCACGACGGTGTCCGCGCCGGTCAGCTTCCCGGTGTGCGAGGCGGCGGTGCGCGCGCCCGTCTCGGTCCGCCCCACCTTCACCGCGACGACGGGCACGCCCTCGCGCGCGGCCCGGTCGGCGGCGAGCAGGAAGGACCGTCCGTCCTTGAGGCCCTCGACGTAGCAGGCGATGGCGCCGACCTCGGGCTGCCGCGCGAAGTAGGAGATGAAGTCGGCGGTCTCCAGGTCGGCCTCGTTGCCCGTCGGCGCCCAGTGCGAGAGCCGTATGCCCAGCTCCTGGAGGGCGAAGACCGGGCGCCCCTGGTGGCCGGATTGCGTGATGAGCGCGATGGCGGGCCCGTCGAGGTCGTCGCGGAAGCGCTCGAAGGCGTTGAGGTTGGTGTTCGGGCCGAGCAGTCGCAGCCCCGAGCGTTCGACGGCCGCCGCGAGCCGCTCCTGCGCCTCCGCGCCCGCGTCGCCGGTCTCGGCGAACCCGGAGGCGAAGGCGACCGCGAACCTCACCTTCGTATCGGCGAGTTGCTCGATGACCGTGAGCGGATCGGCGACCAGCAGCACGGCCAGGTCGACCTGGACCGGAAGGTCGGAGACGGACGGGCAGCAGGGCAGCCCGAAGACCGACTCCCGCGTCGGATGCACGGGGTACAGGCGCGCCCCGACCCGTTCCGCCCAGCCCACCAGCTGGCGGGTGATGCCCGTGTTGGGCCGCCCCTCGGTGTCGGAGGCCCCGATGACGGCCACGGACCCGGGCCGGAAGAACCGGTCCAGGTCCGGCACCTCGGAGTGCAGGGGCCGTCCGCTGACGTCCCGCTCGTCGGTGCCGGTCCTGCCGTGCACGGCAGGACCGGGCCGCTCGCCGCAGGCGATCACGCGGGCCCGGCGGGAGTCGGTGGTCAGGGTGCCGTAAGTCGATCCAAGCATCGGTCCGCCCCGCTCCTGTGTGACAGCGACAACTCTGGCGTGAAGCTCTAACTGACGCTCAGTCAGATTACTTAACTGACGCTCCGTCAGGAACAGGGCTGCACGCAAAGGCTGGGGCGGATGCGGAACCGATGTGGTGCCGGTCATGTACTTCTGCCCGCCGCGGGGGCGGTCGGAACGGGCGGCGGGCCGGATGGCCCGGAGTGGACGGTGGGCGCTCGCGGGGCGCGGGCCCCCGTCAGGCGGACCTGGCCAGCGCCCTGCCGATCCGGTCCGCGTCCAGCGCCAGCTCGCGGAGCATGCCGCTGATCGGGTTCGTGTACCCGGAGAAGTGGAGGCCGGGCGCCGACGGCAGCGTGCGGGCGCCGTGCGGTCGGGGGCGGCCCGTCGCCGGGTCGAGGACGCCGAGGTGGCCCACCAGGTCCTCCAGGCCCCGCCGGTAGCCGGTCGCCGCGATCACCGTGTCCGGGGTCAGCCGCGTGCCGTCGGCCAGGACGACCTCCGCGCCCTCGAAGGACACCACCGCCGCCACGGGACGCACCTTCCCCGTGCGCACCGCGTCGATGAGCCCGACGTCCTGCACCGGGACGGCACCCTCGCGCACCCGCGAGTACAGGCCCGTCCCCGGGCGCGGCAGCCCCCGCTCCGACAGGTCCGGCACGCTCAGCCTGCCCAGGGGGACGGCGAGCCGGTCGACGAGCCGCACCGGCAGGCGGCGGCACAGGATGCCGGTGAGCTGGGCCGGCCAGCCCATCGTGGAGCGGCGCACGATGTGCGGGGCGGTGCGTACCGCGAGCCGCACCCGCCCGGCGCCGCCCTCGGTCAGGTCGACGGCGATCTCGGCCCCGGTGTTGCCGGCGCCGACGACGAGGACGTCCTGCCCGGCGTAGGGGGCGGGGGAGCGGTACTCGCTCGCGTGCAGCAGCGTCCCGGTGTACGAGGAGGCGCCCGGCCAGTCGGGCAGCCGCGGGGTGTGGTTGTAGCCGGTGGCGACGACGACCGCGGCGGCCGTCAGCTCGCGGCCGCCGGTGGCCCGCAGCAGCCACCCGGTGCCGTCCGGCGCGCGGTCGACGCGGGTGACCTCGACCCCGGTGACGACTTCCAGATCGTGGAACTCGGCGTATTTCTCCAGGTAGCGCACGACGTTGTCACGGGAGACCCAGCGGCCGAAACGGCGCGGGATCGGCAGGCCGGGCAGGCTGGAGAGGCGGCGTGTGGTGTGCAGGTGGAGGCGGTCGTAGTGGCCGCGCCAGGAGGCGCCGACCCGGTCGGACTTCTCCAGGACGACGGCCCGCACGCCGTGTGCCTTCAGGCCCGCGGCCGCGGCGAGACCGCCGGGGCCGCCGCCGATGACGTACACGGGCGGGCGTTCGTGGCTGCGGGCAGCCGGTGAAGGGTTCGGGTCGGTCATGTGCGGGAGCGTAATCGCGCGCTCACTTGATGGGTCTCGGTCAAGATCGGAACCGGTTGCGAATTGATCACGGTGTCCACGTGGGGGGACGTCCCGCGGGTACGGGCTCTTGCGCGCACGGTGCCGGATGCGCTGAACTGACGTACCGTCAGAAACCGATCGGGAGGCGGCTGCAGCGCATGGACGCGACAGGGCTCAGCGGCGCCGAATGGCTCGCCGTGCTGCGCATCGGCCTCGGCCTGTGGTGGCTGGAGAGCTGGCGGCACAAGGACAGGAAGAGCTGGTTCGAGAGCGGCAGCGGCATCGCGTGGGCCGCGGGCGTGGCGGACAAGCACCGGTGGAACGCGGTGCGCAGCGGCTTCGACGCCGTCGTGAAACCGCGGCCGAGAATCATGGCGTACGTCGTCGTCTACGCCGAACTCGCCCTGGGGCTCGGCCTGATCGCGGGGTTCCTGACGCCGGTCGCGCTCGTCGGCGGGCTGCTGCTCAATCTCCTGTACTTCCTGCTCATGATCCACGACTGGGCCGAGCAGGGGCAGAACGCGATGATGGGCCTCGCCTCGCTCGTCGCGCTGTTCGCCATGTCCTGGCAGACCTGGTCCCTCGACCACGCGATCGGACTGTTCTGATGGCCACGACGACCGGAACCACGACCGGTGCCGATGTACGTTTCGACGTCCCCGAGCCCGATGCCTTCAGCCGCGCCTACTGGGACGCGGCCGCCGAGGGCCGCCTGCTGCTGCGGCAGTGCTCCGCCTGCCGGCGCGCCCATCACTACCCGCGCGAGTTCTGCCCGTTCTGCTGGAGCGACGACCCCGGGGTCGTGCGGTGGCGCGTCGCGAGCGGGCGCGCCGAGCTCTACACGTGGTCCGTGGTGCACCGCAACGACCTGCCCCCGTTCGGCGGCCGCACCCCCTACGTCGCGGCCGTCGTCGACCTCGCCGAAGGGCCGCGGATGATGACGGAGATCGTGGACTGCGCGGAGGCGGACCTGCACGTGGGAATGCGCCTCCAGGTCGCCTTCCGGCAGGACGGCGAGGGCGGCGACGCTGGAGGTGGCTTCGCCGTACCCGTGTTCCGGCCCGCGGGCCTCGGATAATCCGGCTGCGGACGGCACGCCCGTCTCGATGGCCGCTGTCACCCCTGTCCATACCCCCGAGGAGCTGCGCGGCCGGGGTTACGCCGCTGCCGTCACCGCTGAGGTGCGCCGCGCGGCGCCGGCTGCCGGTGCGGGCGATGTGGTGCTCTTCACGGATCGTGCCAATGCCACGAGCAACGCCCTTTACCAGCGCCTCGGTTACCGGCCCGTCCGTGACTTCGCGGTGTGGCTGTTCGAGGCGGGGAGTGACTGACCCGTCCTCGTCTTCAGGGCGCTCACGGCCACAGCAGCTCCTTGGACCAGCCGTTCGCTTGGCGCGTGTACTTGAGACGTAGGTGACGGCGGCGGGCGTCGCCCTGGAAGAACTCCACCTCGTCCGGTTCCAGTTCGTACACCGTCCACGACGGCACGGTGGCGTCGGGTTCGCGTTGCGCCTTCTCCCAGGCTGCCTCGGAGGCACGCACCAACTCGGCCTGCGACGAGAGGGTTTCGCTCTGGTGGCCGACCAGGGCCGAGGCGAGCGCACCCGTCGAGCGGGCGTGCAGATCGGCGTGGGCGACCTCGGCGGGGGCCGTGCGGACCGCGCCGCGCACCCGGATCTGGCGGCCCTGCACCGGCCAGTAGAAGCCGAGCGCCGCGAAGGGGCGCGCGGCGAGCTGGCGGCCCTTGGAGCTGCCGGAGTGCGAGGCGAAGTGCAGGGAGCGGGCGTCGGCGCCGTGCAGCATGACCGTACGGATGTCCGCGCGGCCCTCGGCATCCGTGGTCGCGAGGGACGGGGTGTGCGGCTCGGTCTGCCCGGCCGCCACGGCCGCCGCGAACCACTCCACGAACAAGGGCAGCGGTGCCCCGGGCGCGGCGTCGAGGTCGAAGGCGGGCAGCTCGGTGTCCCAGACGCGCAGGGACCTCAGCAGGGTTTCCATTTCCAGGTCGGCTTCCATGAAGCGATTGTCGCCGGTCGGCGGGGACGGCCCGGGGACCCGGGAGAGCGCGTGGCCCGAGCGTGGCCGACGTCACCTCCGCGGCCGGCACGGGATTACCGCCCGCGGAGCGGGTCGCGGGGCGCGGGTCGCCGGTCGGGCCCCAGGCCCGGCGGCCCGCTCGTGGTCGCGGCCGGCACGGGACCACCGCGCGGGTCGCCCGTCAGTTCCGCCCCAGCACCACGGTCCCCGCCGAGCAGAACCACCCGCCCGTGCCGGAGGCCACCGCCAGCGCGGGTGGGGAGCCGTCCGGGCGGTGCACCTGGTGTCCGGCGGCTTCCCCGCGGAGCTGCCGTACGGCCTCCACCAGCAGGAACAGGCCGCGCATCCCCGGGTGCTGGGCGGAGAGTCCGCCGCCGTCGGTGTTCGTCGGCAGTTCCCCGTCGTGCCGCAGCCGGCCCTTCTCGACGAAGGCCCCGCCTTCTCCCTTCGCGCAGAACCCGAGGTCCTCCAGCGTCACCAGCGTCATGTAGGTGAACGCGTCGTAGATCTCCGCGATGTCGATCTCGTCCGGCCGCACTCCTGCCCGCTCGAACGCGAGCCGGCCGCTCACCGCCGCCGGGGAGACCGTGAAGTCCTCCCACTCCGACATGGTCGTGTGTGACACGTACTCGCCCGAACCGAGCACCCAGACGGGCGACTTGGCGCAGTCGGGTACCAGGTCCTCGGCCACCATGAGCACGGCGGCGCCGCCGTCGGAGCGTATGCAGCAGTGGAGCCTGGTGAACGGGTCGGCGATCATCGGCCCGGACAGGACGTCGTCGACCGTGATCGGGTCGCGGAACATGGCGTCGGGGTTGCGGGACGCGTTCTGCCGTGCCTGGACGGCGACTTGGGCGAGCTGGTCGAGCGTGGTGCCGTACTCGTGCAGGTGGCGGCGGGCCGCCATCGCGTATTTGGCGATGAGCGTGTGGCCGTAGGGGACCTCGAACTGGAGCGGTCCTCGCGCGCCGAACGACAGGTTCGCCGTGCGCCGCTTCGCCTTGATGTCGGCGCGGGCCGTGGAGCCGTAGACCAGGAGGACGGCGCGGGCGTGCCCGGCGGCGATGGCGTCCGCCGCGTGGGCCGCCATGACCTCCCAGGTGGAGCCGCCGACCGAGGTGGAGTCGACCCAGCGGGGCTTGAGCCCCAGGTATTCGGCGATCTCGACCGGGGCGAGCGTGCCGAGGCCCGCGCTCGCGAACCCGTCGACGACGTCCGGGGTGAGCCCGGCGTCGGCGAGCGCGCGGCGCGCGGCCTGGGCGTGCAGGGCGTAGGGAGTGGCGTCGTCGACGCGGCCGCAGTCGGAGAGGGCGATGCCCGTGATGGCGGCCTTACGGTGGGGGCCAGTCATGAATCTGACGGTACATCAGATTGCGTGCCCCGTAACGGGTGTGCCTGCCTCTGGGCATACGCGGCCACCGGCCCTAACATGACGACCCGTCAGAAAGGGGCCCGCATGGACGCCAGGTTCACCGAGGAGCAGCAGGAGATCCGCCGTACCCTGCGCGAACTCACCACCAAACGCTGCACCCCGGACGACGTCAAGGCCGCGACCCGCACCCCGTCCGGCCATGACCGCGCCCTGTGGGCCACCCTCGGCGCGGAGCTCGGACTGCCGGGGCTCGCCCTGCCCGAGAACCGGGGCGGCGCCGGCGCCGGGATCACCGAACTGGCGCTGGTAGAAGAGGAGTTGGGGCGGGTCATCGCGCCGACCCCGCTCTTCGCCACCAGCGCCCTCGCCACCCCGCTGATCACCGCTCTGGGCACCGAGGAGCAGCAGGCGGCCCTGCTCCCGCGGATCGCCGGCGGAGAGCTGACCGCGGCCCTCGCCGTACCCGGCACCGGGCTCGCCACCGCTCTCGGTCTCGTCGCCGACAACGCGGGCGACTGGGCGGGCGGCGGCCGCGCGGGCGGCGTGCAGGCCACCCGGCGGGGCGACGGCTGGCAGCTGTACGGGCAGGCCGAGCAGGTGCTCGACGGGCACAGCGCCGGACTGCTCCTCGTCGCCGCGCACACCGGCGGCTTCGCCCGCTCCCGCACACTGCTGTTCCTCGTGCGCGACGACGCCACCGGCCTCGTACGCACGCGGCAGACCTCCCTGGACGAGACGCGGCCGCAAGCACGCATCGAACTCCGGCACGTACGGGCGGAGTTGTTGGGGGGCGAGGAGGCCGATGTGGCGGGAGCGCTCGCCGCCACCGGCGACACCGTCGCCACGCTGCTCGCCGCCGAAGCCGTGGGCGCCGCCGGCCGGGCCCTGGAGCGGACCGTCGAATACGTCAAGGAACGCGAGCAGTTCGGGCGCCCCATCGGGTCCTTCCAGGCGGTCAAGCACCGGCTGGCCGACGTGTACGTACAGGTGCAGGCGGCGCGTTCGGCCGCGTACTACGCCGCCTGGGCCGCGAGCGTCGAAGGCGGCGAGCGGGTCGGCGGGCTCGCGCTCGCCCAGGGCCTCGAAGCCCTGCGCACGGCCGCCGCCGAGGCCGTCCAGCTGCACGGCGGCATCGGCTTCACCTGGGAGCACGACGCGCACCTGTACCTGAAGCGGGCCACCGGCGACGAGCTGCTGTTCGGGCCCGTTCACCTGCTGCGGGCGCGCGCGGCGCAGGCCGCGGAGCTGTTCGCGCGGCCGGCCGGGGTGAGCGCCTGATGGCCCCGCCCGGTATCCGGCTCGTCCAGAAGGTCTCGTCGACCAGGGCTTTCGCCCGCGTCGCCCCGCACCTCGTCCCCGCCCTCGACCGCGCCGTCCACCGCCTCACCCGCGGGAAGGTGCTGCTCAGCGCCCAGATGCTGCCGGGTGTGGTGCTCAGCGCCCGCGGCGCGAAGAGCGGGCTGGTGCGGCGCACACCGCTCGCCTGCATGCCCGAGGAGGGGAAGGGCACCTGGCTGCTGATCGGGTCGAATTTCGGGCGGCCCGGGCATCCGGCCTGGACGGCGAATCTGCTGGCGCACCCGGATGCCGAGATCAGCTGGCGCGGCGAGTCCATCCCGGTGACGGCCCGGCTGCTCAACTCCCCCGAGCGGGAGGAGGCTTGGGCCGCGGTGCTGACGTTCTGGCCGCCGTACGCGGCGTATCAGGCGCGGGTGGAACGGGAGATCAGACTGTTCCGGATCGAGCGACGCTGAACGCGTCCGGAACTGCAACGGCGGCGGCTCACGAGGAACACGCGAGCCGCCGCCGCACGACAGGACCAGGAAGGTGAAGAGGTTATTTGGTCGGTTTTTTCCCGGTCACGCCCAGGTGGACGAGCAGGGCCAGATTCGGCTTCAGCTCGGCCTGTTTGACGCCCCAGCTCTGGAAGCCCTTCTGGTGCGAGGCGACCGCGGCGAGCATCGCGACCAGCGAACCGGCCACGGCGCCCGGGCTCACGTCCTTGTCGACCTTGCCCTTGTCCTGGAGCTCCTTGACGGCGTTCGCAAGGGAGTTGTTCACCGAGTTCAGGATCTTCATACGGAGCTTGTAGAAACGCTTGTCGCCCTCGGCGGCACCGAGGTCGACGACGCGCAGGATCGCGTCGTTGCGGCGCCAGAACTCCAGGAATCCGTCCACGAGTTCCTGCGCGGTGGCCCACCCCGCCTTGCCGACCCAGGAGCGGTCGGCGACCAGTTCGGTCAATCCGGCACCCTCGGTGGCCATTTGCTCGGCGATCTCCAGAACGGCGCCTTCGACGTCCGGAAAGTACTGGTAGAACGTCGCGGGTGAAGTGCCCGCCTTCCGGGCCACATCAATGACTTTGACGTCCCGGTAGGGCGAGGAGCTGAGCATCTCGCCGAGGCAGTCGAGCAGCTTCTGACGTGTTGCCTGACCACGCCGTCCGGCCACACGGCCGTCGACGGTACGTACTTGTCCTGTCATGCCGTCAGCTTACCGAGGGGTGATCGGAGCGCGATCTGGCCGACTGCAAATGGGGTTGGGGCCCCCAGGACAGGGCCGTGAGCAGGGGCGGGAGGAGGGCCGCGGCCAGGGCGGCGGGCGGCGGTGGGAGAGGGACGAGCCGCCGGACGGATGCGGTGGCCGAGGGGCTGGAATCGGCCAGACGCCACAACCGCGGGCACGGGCCCGTCGCCGCCGGGCCTAGCGTGATGTCATGTACCCGGACTTTCCCGAAGGCGCCCCGTGCTGGGCCGATGCCCGCCTGCCCGATGTCGAGGCGGGCAAGCGTTTCTACGGGGACCTCTTCGGGTGGACCTTCGACGAGGGCGCGGGCGCCGAGCGCGGTTTCTACACGGCGGCGTACAGCGAGGACCGGGCCGTGGCCGCCCTCGCCCCGGGCGGCGCGGGCTGGACCGTGCACTTCGCGGTCCGGGACACGTACGCGGCCGCCGAGAAGGTCGCCGCGTACGGCGGGCACATCGCGGCGGGGCCCCTGTCCGACGGCGCCGTGGCCACCGTCGCGCTCGCGGCCGGTCCCGAGGGCGCGCTGTTCGGGCTGTGGCAGGCAGGCAGCCACCAGGGCTTCGAACGGGCCGGGGCGCCGGGCGCGCTCTGCCGCGCAGAATTATGGACGCCGGACGCGGCGCTGAGCGACTCCTTCTATACGGCCGTGTTCGGCTATCCGCCCCCGCTGCCGCACCCCGCCGACGTGCCCGCTCCCGACCTGCGGACATGGCGGACGGGCAGCCCCGCGGCGGCCGGCCCCGCCGTCCCGGAGACGAGCCGCCAGCGGGTCCCCGGCCGGCCCGCCCGTTTCCTCCTGCACTTCGGCGCGGCCGATCTGCCCGGCACCTGCGCCGAGGCCCTCCGTCTCGGCGGGCACGTCCGGACGGCGCCGCACTCAACCCCGTACGGGCCCATGGCGGTCCTTACCGACGACCAGGGTGCGGATTTCGCGGTCTGCACCGCCTGAGAGGCCGATGAAGGGGCACGAGGGAGTCCGGGACATCCCGGGACACCCCGAATTGCGCCCAGGTTCGCCACCGGGGCCTCGGACAGGAAGAATCAGGGTGCGTGCCGCCGTAGCGCTGCGGTGGTGAGACGCTGACGGGGGCCGTATGTGCGACCGACCTGGAAACCCGGGGGTTCCGGCATCGCACGGGGAGGTGGCAGGCAAGTGATGGATCAGCTGACGCAGCACGATCCGAGGCGGATCGGTCCGTTCGAGGTCCTGGGACGGCTCGGCGCGGGCGGCATGGGTCTGGTCTATCTGGCACGCTCGGCGTCCGGCCGGCGCGTGGCGATCAAGACGGTGCGCACGGAACTGGCCGAGGACCAGCTGTTCCGGGTGCGCTTCACCCGCGAGGTCGAGGCGGCCAGGGCGGTGTCCGGCTTCTACACGGCCGCCGTCGTCGACGCCGACCCGCGCGCGGCCGTGCCGTGGCTCGCCACCGCGTACGTGCCGGCGCCCTCCCTCGAGGAAATAGTGAATGAGTGCGGGCCGCTGCCCGCCCAGGCGGTGCGCTGGCTCGCGGCGGGTGTCGCCGAGGCGCTGCAGTCCATCCACGGCGCGGGCCTCGTCCACCGCGACCTCAAGCCGTCGAACGTCCTCGTCGTCGAGGACGGCCCGCGCGTCATCGACTTCGGTATCGCGTCCGGCGTCTCCAACACGCGCCTGACCATGACGAACGTGGCGGTGGGCACGCCCGCGTACATGTCGCCCGAGCAGGCGAAGGACTCGCGCAGCGTCACGGGCGCGAGCGATGTGTTCTCGCTCGGCTCGATGCTCGTGTTCGCCGCGACCGGGCACGCCCCCTTCCATGGCGCGAACCCCGTCGAGACGGTCTTCATGCTGCTGCGCGAAGGCCCCGACCTGGAGGGCCTGCCCGCCGAGCTGCGGCCGCTCATCGAGTCGTGCATGCAGATGGAGACGGCCCGCCGCCCCTCGCCCGCAGACCTCCAGGCCCAGCTCGCGCCGCATCTGTTCGGCTCCGGCAGCGATGACAGCGGGACGGCGTCGGCCTGGCTGCCCGAGCGGTCCGTCGCGCTCATCGAGGCGCGCCGCGGCGGCCGCCCCTTCATGAAGCCGCCGGCCGGCCGCACCCCGGGGCACGGCGCCCCGGTGCCCCCCGTGCCGCAGCAGCCGCCGGGTCCCGTGGTGACCGAGCCGCGGCGCCCGGCGCCGGCCCTGGCGGGTACGGGCTTCGGCGCCGACGGTCCGGTCCACCTGGCCGGGGCGCAGGTGCCGATCGGGCCGGGTCCGCGGGTCGCCGACGCGCGCGCCGCCGCGGTCAAGGCGCCCCCCGCGGAGTCGGGCCTCGCCGCGTCCTGGTCCCGAGCCAAGCCCGCCGCGCCGTCCATGAACGGCACGCCGGACCCCGTCGTGCCCACGCCCACCCCGGCCGAGGGCTCGGCCTGGCGGCCCTGGCGATTCCGTATGTCGAACGATGTGTGGGGTACCCCGAAGGTCGCCGGTGACCTGGTCTACGTCACGTCCTTCGAGGTTCACGCGCTCGACGTGGCCACCGGCCGGCGCCGCTTCAAGACCCGTGACGTCGCATGGTCCATGGCGGTCGCCGACGGCCGGATCCACGCCTCCGACGGCCCGACCCTGTGGGCGCTCGACGCCCGCGAGGGCGGCGACCTGTGGCGCCTGCAGACGGACGCCTGGGTGTACGCGCTGCAGGCCGACCGCGGCACCGTCGTCACCGGCACCCGCGGCGGCGGCGTCCAGGCCCGCGAGGCCGCCAACGGCGACAAGTTGTGGGAGATCACCGGCTGCCAGACCGATTTCGAGTCGCCCGAGGCGGGACCCGTCGTCCACGACGGCACCGTGTACGTGTGGCAAGACGCGCGGCTGCGCGCCCTGGAGGCCCGCACGGGCGAGGAACGCTGGTCGTACCCGATCGGCGACGCGGCGTCCTGCGGCGGCGTCCCCGTCCGGCTGACCCCGGCCCCCGACGGCTACGTGTACGTATCGGCGGGCACCCGCGTGCTGGCCGTCGATGTCGCCTCCGGGCACGTCCGCTGGCACTTCGAGGCGCCCGCGGTGTTCCTGTGTCCGCCCGCCTACGCTCCCGGCCCCGCGGTGACCGGCGGCGGTGTGTACCTCGCCGACCACCTCGGCACGGTGTACGCGCTCGACGCCACGGACGGCCGCGACCGCTGGCGGATCGCGACGGAGTCGCGGCCCGCGTCGGTCGACCCGGTCCTGGTCGCGCAGGGTCACGTGCACGTCGGCAGCGGCCAGGGGCTCTACACCCTGGACGCCGTGACGGGCACACCGAAGTGGCGCTTCCAGGCCGGCGGGGAGATCGTCGGCTCGCCGGTGGTCGCCGACGGCCGGGTGCACTTCGGCTCGACGGACCACCTGCTGTACACGCTGAAGGCGGACGACGGGCGGCTGCGGTGGAAGCTCGCCACCGGCGGCGAGATCACCGGGACACCGGTCGTCCGCGACGGGGTCGTGTACGCGTGCAGCAAGGACCGGTGCGTGTACGCCCTGGACGCGGAGAAGGGGACCGGGACCAGCCGGTAGACCGGCCGGTCGTCAGGCGGGGCCGTCGCGCCGGGAGCTGCCGCCCAGGTCGGGGCCGGACCCGCCGGTCCGGTCCGTGCCCGGGTCATCGTCCCAGGTCAGGGGCTGAGGCTGAGACTGTGTCCGAGCTTGGGGCTGAGTCCGGGTCTCGTCGTACCCGGCATACCCGGCGGGCTCCTGGTCCCACTGGTCGTACGCCTCGGTGGAGCCGTCGGCGGGTTCGGGGCGGTGGCGTCCGTGGTGGCGTCGGCCGCTCATGACCAGCGCGCCGATGACGAGCAGGAGACCGCCGCCCAGCGCGGCCGCCACGCCGTCGCCGAGGCCGTGCCCGTTCCCCGTGAGGACCAGTTCGTCCTGGGCCTGGGCCACGCGCACCATCCACAGCACCGTGAACCCGAGCACGACGATCCCGGCGAGGGCCACCAGGAGCCGCGACCGCAGCACGAGGCCCACCAGCGCCAGCAGCGCGAGGATCACGAAGGGCAGGAACAGGGACCCGAACAGTTCGGCCCGGGCACCGGTGACACCGCTGCCCGAGAACAGGCTCCCGAGGCGGTAGTCACGTCCCTGACGGCCGTCGTACCAGGCACGGAAGGGGCTCCAGACGGCGGCCGCCGCTCCGATGACGGCCAGGACCGATCCGACGACGTTGCGTAGCATCGACTGCCTCCTCGGACTTGGTTCCGACGCTACGCCGGGTGCGTACGGGGTGCCACGCGGCAGCGAGGGGGCGCATCGTCATGGACACGGCAGACCGGGCGGGCCGCGCGCGGTAGGGTCCCGGCGTGAACAAACGGGGAATGAAACTGACGGCAGTCGCGGCGATGGTGGTGCTGGCCCTCACGGGTTTCTCCACCGGCCGGGGACATTCACGCGGACACAGCAGCAGCGGTGGCGGGGGCGGGTGCAGCAGCTCGTCGCAGAGGCACGACAGCTCGTCTAACTCGTCGACTTCCGGAGGCAGTTCGGGTTACTCGGGCTCGTCCGGATCCACGTACGGCGACGATGACGACCTGTACGGAAGCGGCACGGGCGGCAGCAGCACGACCCGGCGGCCCACCTACCGGTCCACGCCGTCGTCGACCGCGAGCGGCAGCGGCACGGCCACCGAGAACGGCACGGTGCGGCTGGTGCGCTGCGCGAAGGTGGAGCGGCCGTACGCCACGGTCGAGGTCATCAACCCGAACCGCAAGACGGTCACGTACGCGGTGTCCACGACCTTCTACGACGATCAGAACAACTGGCTCGACGACGCGACGACGCGGATCAAGGTGCCGGGCAAGGGCAAGGCGATGGTGAAGGTGAAGGTCGACACCGGCGACGGGCTGATCAGCAGGCTCGGCCGCTGCGAGGTCGACCCCGAGGCGCGGGAAGCCACCCGCTAACGGACCCGGAAGCCCTTCCGCGCCCGGGAGTCGAACAGCCCGGCCTGCTCGGCAGGCGGCAGGTTGCCGAGGGCGATCAGGTGCGGGGCCTGGGCGAAGGCGTGGGTGCGGGCGGTCTCCGTGGCCGCCCACACCGCGCGCACCGTGCCCTGCACCGCCTGCGTCGGGTACGCCGCGATCGTGCCGGCGCAGCGCAGTGCCGCCTCCAACGCGCCACCGGAGGACGTGACTTCGGAGACGAGGCCCGTCTCGTGGGCCCGGCGCGCCGACATCCGTTCCGCCGATCCCATCAGGGCGAGCCGCGCCACCTCGCCGGGGGGCATGCGCTGCGCCAGGTACATCGACTCGTACGCGCTGACCATGCCGTACGTGGTGTGCGGGTCGAAGAACGTGGCCGTCTCGTCCGCGATCACGAACTCCGCCTCGCCCAGCAGGTAGAACGCCCCGCCGCACGCCATGCCCTGGACGGCGGCGATCACCGGTTTCCACAGGTCGTTGGCCTTCGGGCCGATCCGGAGCAGCGGATCGTCCATCGAATAGGGGGAGTTCGGCTGTGGCACGTCGGTGTCGCGGTCGATGCCCGTGCAGAACGCGCGGTCCCCGGCGCCGGTCAGGACGACGGCCCGTACGTCGTCGTCGAAGCGGAACTCCCGCCAAGCGGCGGCAAGTTCGTGTGCCGTCTGTGTGTCGATGGCGTTCAGCCGGTGCGGGCGGTCCAGGGTGACCACGGCCACCCCGGTCTCCTTGTCGGTCTCCGTGCGCAGGGTCACGGCCGCTCCAGGACCCAGCGGGGGAGCGTGACGCCGTCGATCTCCGTGAAGACGGCCTGGACCTTCGCGCCGATCCGGATGCGGTCCGGGTCGACCGAGTCGAGGCGGGCGTCGGCCGAGGTCACCAGGTTGCCGACCAGGCGTATGCGGGGCGCTTCCGCGAGTTCGACGATGATCGCGTTGTACGGGGCTTGCGCGGCGTAGGCCGGGAGCAGCGGGGGGTGCGGGACGACGTAGGACCAGATGCGTCCGTGGCCGCTCATCCTCTTCCACTCGGAGTCGAAGGACTGGCAGTGCGGGCAGCAGGGGCGCGGGGGGAATCGGAGTTCGCCGCAGCCGGGGTCCGCGCAGGCCTGGATGCGGAGTTCGCCTCGCGCGGCGTAGTCCCAGAAGGGGGCGCCGTCGTCGTCGGGAGTGGGGGTGAGCAGGGCTTCGGTCGCGTCTGCCATGTGCGGTCCTTTGTCGGGTGCGGCTTTCGTCGTGGCTGGTCGCGCAGTTCCTCGCTCCCCTGGCGGCGACTCTCCTAGGCCCCTCGCAGCAGCACCGCCGACGTGGGGACCCCCTCGCCGGCTGTCACCAGGCACGTCTTCGCGTTCGGGACCTGGGCCGTGCTGACTCCGCGGAGCTGTTTCACGCCCTCGTTGATGAGGTTGAAGCCGTGGACGTACGCCTCCGAGAGGCCGCCGCCGCCCGTGTTGACCGGCAGTCGGCCGCCGATCTCCAGGGCGCCGCCCTCGGTGAACGCGCCGCCCTCGCCGCGCCCGCAGAACCCGTAGCCCTCCAGGGAGAGCGGGATGAGCGGCGTGAAGGCGTCGTAGATCTGGGCGACGTCGACGTCCTCGGGGGTGAGGTCGGAGTTCTTCCACAGATGGCGCGCGGCCGTCCAGGCGGGGCCCGTCAGCGGGTCGTCGTTCCAGTAGTTGACCATGCCGTGGTGCTGGGCGGGCAGCCCCTGCGCGGCCGAGTGCACGTAGACGGGCTTCTGGCGGCAGTCGCGCGCCCGCTCGGCCGATACCACGACGCAGGCCAACGCCCCGTCCGTCTCCAGGCAGTTGTCGAAGAGGCAGAGCGGTTCGCTGATCCAGCGGGCCGTCATATACATGTCCCGGGTGAGGGGGCGCTCGTACATCATCGCGGCGGGGTTCTGGTTGGCCCGGTTGCGGCAGGCGAGGGCGACGTTGAAGAGATGGTCGCGGGTCGCGCCGTACTCGTGCATGTAGCGGCGGGCCAGCATGCCGATCTCGTCCGCGGGGCGCAGCAGTCCGAACGGCCGTGTCCACTGTGCGGGCGTGGGGAGTTGGACGGCGGTGTTCTTCCAGGGGCGCGGGCCGCTGCCCCGTTTCCGGGAGCGCCAGGCGACGCCGACGGTGGCCTGTCCGGTGGCGATCGCGGAGGCGAGATGGGCGAGGGTCGCGCACGAACCTCCGCCCCCGTAGCCGACCTTGCTGAAGTGGGTGACGTCGCCGGCGCCGATGGCCTTCGCGATCTCGACCTCGTCCGTCTCCTCCATCGTGTACGAGGCGAAGGCGTCGACCTCGGACGGTGCGATGCCCGCGTCGTCGAGTGCGGCGATGATCGCCCGGCACGCCAATGTCTTCTCGGAGTCGGGGAGTTGCTTCGCGAAGGCCGTCTGGCCTATGCCGACGATGGCCGTCGCGTCCTTGATGCCTGCTGCTCCTCGCGCCATGGGCACCCCCACCTGGATCCCTGTGTGCTGACAGCGCGTCAGGCTACAGCTAATCTGACGGATAGTCAGCTACGGCGGTGCGGTTCTGGGAGGTCGCTCGATGCGTACGGATACCGAGGATGGCGCGTGGGGGACGATCCCGGAGCTGGTACGGGCCGCGGCCGAGCGGTACGGCGACCGGGAGGCCGTCGTCGACGGCCGCACCCGGATCACGTACACGGAACTCGGGGAGCGGGTCGAGCGGGCCGCCGCGGCCTGCCTCGCCGCGGGCGTCGAGCCCGGCGACCGCGTCGCGATCTGGGCCCCGAACACCCTCGACTGGATCGTCTCCGCGCTCGGCGCGGTCGGCGCGGGCGCCGTCCTCGTCCCCCTCAACACCCGCTTCAAGGGCACCGAGGCGGCCGACATCCTGGCCCGCTCCCGGGCCCGCCTCCTCTTCGTCACGGGCACCTTCCTCGGCACGTCCTACGTGGCCTCGCTGCGCCGCGCGCACCAGGCGGGGGCCGAACTCCCGCACCTGGAACAGGTGGTGGTGCTCGGCGACACGGCGCCCGACGTCCCCGGATACCGCACGTGGAAGGAGTTCCTGGCGGCCGGGGACAAGGTGACGGGCGGGGAGGTGCGGGAGCGCTCCGAGGCGGTCGTCCCGTCCTCGGCCTCCGACATCATCTTCACGTCGGGGACCACCGGACGGCCCAAGGGCGCGGTCATCACGCACGCGCAGACCCTGCGCGGATACGAGATCTGGTCGGAACTGGCGGGCCTGCGCGAGGGCGACCGCTACCTGATCGTGAACCCCTTCTTCCACACCTTCGGCTACAAGGCCGGGATCATCGCCTGCCTGATGCGCGGTGCCACGATGGTCCCGCAACCCGTCTTCAACGTGGACACGGCCCTGGCCAACATCGCGGCCGAGCGCATCTCCGTCCTGCCGGGCCCGCCCACCCTGCACCAGTCCCTGCTCGACCACCCCGGCCGCGACGCCCACGACCTGTCGGCACTGCGGCTCGTCGTGACGGGCGCGGCCGTGGTCCCGCTGCGCCTGGTCGAGCGGCTGCGCGGCGAACTGCGCATCGACACGGTGCTCACCGCGTACGGACTCTCGGAGGCCAGCGGCATCGTCACGATGTGCCGGCGCGGCGACCCGGCCGAGCTGATCGCGGCGACCTCGGGGCGGGCGATCCCCGGCACCGAGATCCGCGTGGAGTCCGCGGCCCCGGGCGAGCCCGGGGAGGTCCTGGTCCGCGGCTTCAACGTCATGCGGGAGTACTTCGAGGACCCGGCCGCCACAGCGGAGGCGATCACCGGGGACGGGTGGCTGCGCACGGGCGACGTCGGCGTCATGGACGCCGACGGCTACCTCCGGATCACCGACCGCATCAAGGACATGTTCATCGTGGGCGGCTTCAACGCCTACCCCGCCGAGATAGAACAGCTCCTCGGCCTGCACCCGGACGTGGCCGACGTGGCGGTCGTCGGCGTCCCGGACGGACGGCTCGGCGAGGTCGGCAAGGCGTACGTGGTGCGGCGGCCCGGCGCGGTCCTGACCTGCGACGACCTGATCGCCTGGGCCCGCCGCGAGATGGCCAATTTCAAGGTGCCCAGGGAGGTCGCGTTCGTGGCCGGGCTGCCGCGCAACGCGAGCGGCAAGGTGGTGAAGAGGGAGCTGCGGAGGCGGTGAACCCGCCCCCGCTCAGCGCTTTATGAACCCGGCGAACGCGGTCCAGGCCTCCGGCCGGAACGTGAAGACCGGGCCGCCGGGGTGCTTTGAGTCGCGGACGTGGACGGTGGCGCCGTTTCCGGGGGCGACTTCGAGGCACTGACCGCCCTCGCTGCCGCTGTAGCTCGACTTGAACCATTTCAGTTCCGCTGCGATGCCGTTCACGGTTCTCCTAGCAGTCGGTCCAGCAGGCCCGTGGACTGCTGCGTGGTAAGGGCCTGCGTCCGCAGCATCGCATATTTGCGGGTCAGGATGGATACGTCGTCGGGGCCGGCCACCAGTTGGCTTCCGCGCTGCGATTCGGTGTACGCGAGATGCTGGTGGTCCGGGGTTTCGAGGAGCGTGAACGGGCCGTCGAGCCCGGCATGGGACGGGGTGCCCAGCGGCAGGAACTGCAGAGAGACGCCGGGGAGTTCGGCGCACGCCCGCAAGTGCCGCAGCTGCTCGCGCCGCAGCCTCGGTCCTCCCAGCGTCGCGTGGAGCACGGGCTCCCACACCACGAAGCTCAACGTCGGGGGCGCCTTGCGGTGCAGGACCTCCTGTCGGGCCACGCGTCCCGCCGTCTTGGCGTCGATCTCGTCCTGGTCGTACGCGGGTACGCGCTCCCGCAGCACCGCCCGTGCGTACTCCTCCGTCTGCAGGATGCCCGGCACGACGAGCGTGTCGTACCAGGAGATCGCGGTCGCCTCCTGTTCCTGCCGCATGTACTCCTCGGCCCACAGCGGGAACTGGTCGATCTCCGGCATGTTCTCCACGCCGGCGCTCAACATCCCCTTGGTGTCGAGGATTTCGTCGAGGGCTTCGGCGAGGTCCGGTTGCAGGACGCGTCTGCCCTGCTCGATGGAGGCGATCGTCTCCTCGTCCACGCGGGCGCGTTCGGCGAGGGCGGTCTGCGTGTAGCCGGCCGCCCTGCGGGCCGCCCTGAGCTGGCGGCCCACCATTTTCATCGTCGAGATGTTCCTCTTCCGAGGAGCCTGCCGAGAGGTCATGCTCCTAGAACTCCCCTTGTCGGCCCGCGTCGCACCGCGCGGGAACCCGTACGGAACCCGTACAAAACACGAGTACGGGATGACTCTCTGAGGAACGCTAGTCACGCTGCGCGACGGTTGTCCGGTGAACGAGACGATCTCCACCCCCCGACAGGGTCAACTCACCCTGCGCCGCGAGCGGTTCTATCCACGGGACCGCCGCACCGTGCCCGCCGCGAGACGGTTCACGCGCGAGGCGCTCGACGACTGGGGGCTCGCGGGGCATGTACGGGCCGACGACGTGCTGCTGTGCGTGAGCGAGCTGGCGACCAACGCGCTGCTGCACGGGGCGCCGCCCGGACGCGGCTACCAGCTGTATCTGGCGTACGGGGAGGGCGTGTTGAGGGTGGAGGTGCGGGACAGCGGCGCGGGGGAGCCCCGGGTGTGCGAAAGCGGCGACGAGGGCGGCCGGGGCCTGCTGCTCGTCGCCGCCTGCGCGGATGGCTGGGGGGTGGAGGGGCGGGCGCCGGGGAAGTCGGTGTGGGCTGTGTTCCGGCTGGTCCGGCTGGTCCGGCGCCGCGCGACTCGCTGACCGCCGCGTTCGAGCACCTCAAGCGCGGCCGGCCCGGCCTGGCCCGAGGAGGTGCCCGGCGTCGAGGTCGACGATCACGTCCGCCCGCTCCCGGCCGGCGGCCACCCGCCGGGCGTTCGCCTCGTCGGAGCGCAGCACCCAGTCGCGGGCGAATGCCGGGGACTTGCCGAAGGCGATGTGCCGGGCGATCAGCCGCTCGACTCGGACCGCGTCGTCCACGGCCACCCACCACACCTCGTCGAGGAGCGGGCGGACCGCCGTCGACCACGGCTCCTCGTCCAGGAGGAGGTAGTTCCCCTCCGTCACGATCAGCGGGACGTCAGGGGCCACGGGCAGCGCGCCCGCGACCGGCTGCTCCAGCTCCCGTTCGAAGGACGGCGCGTACACCGTCTCCCCGGCGTGCGGGGAGCGGAGCCTGGCCAGCAGCGCCGCGTACCCGTACGCGTCGAACGTGTCCGGCGCGCCTTTGCGCTCCGCGCGGCCGAGACGGGCCAGTTCGGCGTCGGCCAGATGGAAGCCGTCCATGGGGACCAGTACGGCCGGCCCGTCCAGCGCGCGGACCACGGACTCGGCGAGCGTGGACTTGCCCGCGCCGGGCGGCCCCGCGATGCCGAGGATCCGGCGGGGGCCGCCCGGGGTGGCCGGGGACTGTGCGCGGGCGGCCAGTTCATCGACGTAGGACATGGACGGAGCCTGCCAGACGGGGTGCGGGTGATGGCGGGTCACCAGCTCAGGACGGAGTCCATCGACTGCTGCCAGTAGGTGACCTTGATCGAGTCGTCGACGTAGAGGCCCTTCGCGGGCAGCGACGGAGTGGCGCCCGAGCCGACGCTCTCGTTGCCCGAGCGGCCCTGGAAGTACACCGACAGGGACTTGGCGGTGTAGCCGTTCGAGCCGCTCCCGTCGGCGGCGGACAGCCGCACGGAGGCGTAGCCGGACTCGCCGGGCTCAAGCGTGGTGACCGCCTGCGGCTGGGTGCTCTCGTCGACCGGGGGCACCGACTGGGCCTCGCCGAAGCGGACGGCCGGGTAGCCGTAGAGGTAGCAGGTCCTGCTGCCGGTGTTGGTGACCGTGAGCAGCATGTGGTTGATGGGGCGGGTCAGCGGGGCCGCGACCGTCTTGGTGTTGGAGCCCTCGCAGGTGACCGGCTTGGCGGAGGAGCCCGGGGCCTTCGTGGCGGCCGGGGCCTTTCCGGCCGACGTCTTCGAGGCGGGAGCGGCGTCGCTTCCCTCGGCGCCGCCCGCCTTCGAGCCGCCGGCCTTCGCGTCGTCCGAGGAGGCCGAGGAGGCGGAGGACGACGCGGTGGGCGAGGCGGTCGTCGACGAAGCCGCCGACGCGCCCTCGTCCTTGACGCCCGATCCGTCGTTGCACGCGGTCAGTGAGAGGGCGGCGAGTGCGACGGTCGCGGCGGCGGTGACGAGGCGGGTGCGGGACGTGCGGTTGCTGTTCATGTGGTGGAGCCCCTTCGGCGTTTCAGTGGGTGTGGTGCTTGGATGACCAGAGCTTGTGGGGTGATCCGTCCCGACCGCCATGACCGGCGGGGAGTTGGGGACACTGGAACGTCGGAACGGGCTATGACCAGGGGAAACGTGTCCTCCCTGGAACGGCGGAATGGGACGCGGGGGGATGGAGGAACAGGTGTCAGGGGACTTGTCCGGGGGCGCGGCGGACGGCTTCGCGGAGCTGTTGCGGGAACTGAAGGACCGCTCGGGGCTGAGCTACGGCACGCTCGCCAAGCGACTGCACATGAGCACGTCGACCCTGCACCGGTACTGCAACGGGACGGCCGTTCCGAACGAGTACGCCCCGGTGGAGCGGTTCGCGCGGGCCTGCCGGGCGGCTCCCGAGGAACTGGTCGAGCTGCACCGCCGCTGGATCCTGGCGGACGCGGCCCGGACCCGTAAGGGGGAGCCGGTCCCCGTTCCGGAGCCGCCCGCCGCCGAGGAGAGCGGAGGCGGGGAGAGCGGAGCCGACGATGCCGGTGAACCTCTCGTGGTCGACGGGGGCGAGCGGCCCGCCGACAGGCCGCACCGGCGCCGCACCGCGGTGATCGCGGCCGTCGCCGTCGCGGCCGTCCTCGGGGCCGTCGTCCTCGCCGTGAACCTGAACTCCGGCGGGGGCAAGGGCACTCCGGACGCCCAGCAGGCGGCCGGGGCCACCACCACGCACACCGGAAGGACCCCGTCCACCTCGGCCTCCCCGTCGAAATCCGCGGACAAGAAGCCGGGCCGCACACCGTCCGCGAGCGCACCGGGCTCCGCCTCCGCACCGGCGCCGGGCAAGGGCGGCGCCTCCAAGGGGCCCGCCGACAGCGCCGCCTCGCTCAACGTCGCCACCCGCCCCTACGTCTACGACAGCCCGTGCAGCCAGCACTTCCTCGTCGACAGCGCACCGGCGCAGGTCGGCCCGCCCGCCCCCACCGAACAGGACGCCCCGAAGTGGGCCGCCGCGTACGGCGCCGTCTCCGCGGACCAGCAGCAGGTCGCCCTCACCGTCCAGGGCACGGGCTCCGACACGGTGGTCCTGGAGAAGCTGTACGTCCGGATCCTCGGCAAGGCCGCGCCGCTCGCCTGGAACGACTACTCGATGGGCGTCGGCTGCGGCGGCAACGTGAACACCAAGTCGTTCGACATCGACCTGGACAACGGCAGCCCCACCGTCACCGTCAAGAACGGCCAGCGCGACTTCCCGTACAAGGTCAGCGAGACCGATCCGGAGGTCTTCTACGTCACCGCCCACACCAAGGCGCACGACGTCCGCTGGGACCTGACCCTGGAGTGGTCCAGCGGCTCCCGCCACGGCACCGCGCACATCGACAACAACGGCACCCCGTTCCGCACGAGCGCCGCCACCGGCCGCCCCGGCTACGACTACCCGCTGGGCTACAGCGAGTGGATCGAGCGGACGGAGCAGCAGTAGCGGCCCTTCTCGCGGTCACGCCACGCATCCGCCGTCCGTATCGCGAAAACGGTATGTGCGCGGGGCACCCATTTCTCTAGGGTCGCGGAAAGCCGCCCGTCGAGAAGGAGCCGCCCCGCCATGACCACCACCGACGCCACCGATCGCCAACTCGCTGCCCCGGTGCCCCCGTTCGCCGCCCGGGTCGCGGCAACCGGCGGCTCCCCGATCCGCGACATCCTCGCCGTCACGGCCCGCCCCGAGGTCATCAACTTCGCCGGCGGCCTGCCCGCCCCCGAACTCTTCGACACCGACGGCATCGCGGCCGCCTTCGCCGACGTACTGGCCCACGACGCGCGGCGCGCCCTGCAGTACGCCACCACCGAGGGCGAACCCGCCCTGCGCGAGGCGCTCGCCGCGCGCACCACGGCACGCGGGCTGCCCACGGACGCCGACGACCTGCTCGTCACCACCGGCTCGCAGCAGGCCCTGTCCCTCCTCGCGACGGCGCTGCTCGAACCCGGCGACACCGTCCTCGTCGAAAGCCCCTGCTACCTGGCGGCACTTCAGGCCTTCGGCTTCGCCGGGGCCCGCGTCATCGGCGTCCCCGGCGACGACGACGGCATCGACCCGGCAGCCCTCGACGCCCTCGTCGCCGAGCACCGCCCCAAGCTCCTCTACACGGTCCCGACCTTCCAGAACCCCACCGGACGCACCCTGTCCGCCGACCGCCGCGCCGCCGTCGCCGAGGTCGCGGGGCGGCGCGGACTGTGGATCGTCGAGGACGACCCGTACGGCGAACTCCGTTTCGAGGGCGGGCGCGTGCCCTGGATCGCCACCTACGAAGGCGCCCGCGACCGCACCGTCCTGCTCGGTTCCTTCTCCAAGGTCATGGCGCCCGGACTGCGCCTGGGCTGGCTGCGCGCGCCGCGGGAACTCCGCCGCGCCTGCGCCGTCGCCAAACAGGCCGCCGACCTGCACACCCCGACCGTCAACCAGCTCGCGGCGGCCCGCTACCTGGCCGTCCGCGACCTCGACGCGCACGTCGCGAAGGTCGCCGCGGAGTACGGCAGACGCCGCGACGCCATGCTCGCGGGACTGCCCGGCGCCCTGCCCGAGGGCTCCACCTGGTCCCGGCCCGAAGGCGGCATGTTCCTGTGGGCGAGCCTGCCGGACACCGGCGGATACGACTCGACCGCCCTGCTGAGCAAGGCGGTCGAACACGAGGTGGCGTACGTCCCCGGCGCCCCGTTCCACGTCGGGGACCCCGACCCCACGACCCTGCGGCTCTGCTTCGTGACGCAGACACCGCAGGAGATCGCGGAAGGGCTGAAGCGGCTGGGCAGGGCCCTGAGGAGTTGAGGCCTCAGAGGCGCTCGGGGGTCCGGATGCCCAGCAGGGCCATGCCCTGGTGGAGCGTCCGGGCCGTCAGGTCGCACAGGAACAGCCGGTTCTCCACCACGTCCTGCGCCGGGCGCGGCTTGATCACCGGGCACTGGTCGTAGAACGTCGTGAACAGCGACGCCAGCTGGTACAGGTACGCGGCCAGCTTGTGCGGCGCGTACTCGGCCGACGCCTCGTAGACCAGATCGCCGAACGCGTCCAGGTGCAGGCCGAGCGCCCGCTCGGCCGGGGCCAGCTCGACCTCGGGGTGCGCGGCGGCGGTGTCGCCCTCGGACTTGCGCAGGATCGACTTGATACGGGCGTACGCGTATTGGAGGTAGACGGACGTGTCGCCGTTCAGCGACACCATCTGGTCCAGGTCGAACTTGTAGTCCCGGTTCGCCGACGTCGACAGGTCCGCGTACTTCACGGCGCCGATACCGACATACCGCCCGTTCTCCACGATCTCCGCCTCGGACAGGCCCACCTTCTCGGCCTTCTCCCGCACCACGGCGGTGGCCCGCTCCACCGCCTCGTCGAGCAGGTCCTCCAGCTTCACCGTCTCGCCCGCACGCGTCTTGAACGGCTTGCCGTCCGCGCCGAGCACCGTGCCGTAGCCCATGTTGTGCGCCGTGACGTCATCGCCGAGCCAGCCCATCCGGCGGGCCGCCTCGAAGACCATCTTGAAGTGCAGCGACTGCCGTACGTCCACGACGTACAGCAGAGTCGTCGCGTCCAGGTCGACGACACGGTTGCGGATCGCCGAGAGGTCGGAGGCCGCGTACCCGAAGCCGCCGTCCTTCTTCTGCACGATCAGCGGCACCGGCTCGCCG
The DNA here is from genome assembly GCF_040655895.1 of Streptomyces sp. NPDC050264. Lineage (NCBI taxonomy): Bacteria > Bacillati > Actinomycetota > Actinomycetes > Kitasatosporales > Streptomycetaceae > Streptomyces > Streptomyces sp. NPDC050264. Next base: position 181,711 of record NZ_JBFAKV010000004.1, on the reverse strand, counting down.
TCCTTGCCGCGGATCTCGTCGAAGAACACGACGAGCGCGCCGTCCGAACGCACGGCGACACCCGACTCCTCCAGGAGCCGCGCCGTCTCCGGCATCGAGTCGTTGTACGCCGACTCGCCGACGATCTCGTCGTCGCGGATCTCCATGTCGAGCTTCTCGAAGACCGAGTAGAAGTAGACCTTCGACTCGTCCACGAACCGCTGCCACAGGTCGAGGGTCTCCTTGTCCCCGGACTGGAGCGCCACGACCCGCTTACGGGCCCGCTCCTTGAACTCCTCGTCCGAGTCGAAGACCGCGCGCGACGCCTTGTACACCCGGTTCAGGTTCGACATGGCCTGCTCGCCGTCGACGTCCTCGGCCGGGGCCAGCACGCCGGGGTTCTCGATCAGGTACTGGATGAGCATGCCGAACTGGGTGCCCCAGTCGCCGATGTGGTGCCGGCCGATCGTCCGCTCACCGGTGAAGTCGAGCATGGCGCGCAGCGCGTCGCCGATGACCGCCGAACGCAGGTGCCCGACGTGCATCTCCTTCGCCACGTTCGGCTGCGCGTAGTCGATGACCGTGACACCCGGGTGCTCCTTGACGGGCACGCCGAGCCGGTCGCCGTCGGCGGCGCGCGCCGCGAGCGTCTCGGTGATCGCGCGGTCGGTGACCGTGACGTTCAGGAAGCCGGGCCCGGAGACCTCGACGTCCTTCAGCAGCTCCCCGTTCACGATCTTCTCGACGACCTGCGCGGCCAGCTCCCGCGGGTTCGCCTTCGCCTTCTTGGCGAGGGCGAGGATCCCGTTGGCCTGGAAGTCGGCCCGGTCGCTACGTCGCAGCAAGGGGTCTCCGACGGTCTCCGGGTGGGCGGAGGTGAGGGCGTCGGAGAGGCGCTGATTGACGGAAGCGGTGATGGACGTGACCGGGGCCATGGGTATGGGTGCCGTTCTGGTCGGGGCTGGTTTGTAGGTCCGCCCAGTATCCCACGGGGCCGCAAAGGGGTTTCTCGGTTCGGTCCCGGCCGCGGGTCCGGTGGGGGGGCCGGTCGCGCGGTTCCCCGCGCCCCTGAGATGCGCACTGCGTGCGCCATCGCGCCGCTCATGGAGCCGCGGCGCAGCCGCATGCTCCAGGGGCGCGGGGAACCGCGGTCCCGGCCCCACCGGGCCGCGGTCGCGACACCACCCGAGCCACCCTCCCCGTAAGCCGTTTTCCCCCAGCCCCCAGTAACTGGGACAATGGTCGGGGCGGAGCCAACCCGCGCCCCCGATCACGTAGAGAAGGACGAACCGACCGTGTCCCAGAGCACCGGAACGGAGCCCACCGAGACCGCCGAGAAGGCGGACTGGGTCTCCCGTTACGCGGACGATGTCATCGCCGAGTCCGAGCGTCGTGCCCCGGGCAAACCGGTCGTCGTCGCGTCAGGCCTCTCCCCGTCAGGCCCGATCCACCTGGGCAACCTGCGCGAGGTCATGACCCCGCACCTGGTCGCCGACGAGATCCGCCGCCGCGGCCACGAGGTGCGGCACCTGATCTCGTGGGACGACTACGACCGCTACCGCAAGGTCCCGAACGGCGTGCCCGGCACCGACGCGTCGTGGGCCGAGCACATCGGCAAGCCGCTGACGTCCGTGCCGGCCCCGGCCGGTTCGGCGTACCCGAACTGGGCGGAGCACTTCAAGGCCGCCATGGTCGAGGCCCTCGGCGAGCTCGGGGTGGAGTTCGACGGGATCAGCCAGACCGCGCAGTACACCTCGGGTGTCTACCGCGAGCAGATCCTGCACGCGATGAAGCACCGCGGCGACATCGACGCGATCCTCGAGCAGTACCGGACGAAGAAGGCCCCGGCCAAGCAGCAGCAGAAGCAGAAGCCGCTGGACGAGGCCGAGGTGGAGGCCGCCGAGGGTTCCGGCGCCGCGTCGGAGGACGACGGCAGCGGTGGCGCGGGCGGCTACTACCCGTACAAGCCGTTCTGCGGGCAGTGCGGCAAGGACCTCACCACGGTCACGTCGTACGACGACGAGACGACGGAGCTCTCCTACACCTGCACCGTCGACGGCCACTCCGAGACCGTGCGGCTGACCGAGTTCAACCGCGGCAAGCTGGTGTGGAAGGTCGACTGGCCGATGCGCTGGGCCTACGAGGGCGTGATCTTCGAGCCGTCCGGCGTCGACCACTCGTCCCCCGGCTCGTCCTTCCAGGTCGGCGGCCAGATCGTCGGCATCTTCGGCGGCGAGCGGCCGATCGGCCCGATGTACGCCTTCGTCGGCATCTCCGGGATGGCGAAGATGTCGTCGTCGAAGGGCGGCGTACCCACCCCGGGCGACGCGCTGGAGATCATGGAGCCGCAGCTCCTGCGCTGGCTCTACGCCCGCCGCCGCCCCAACCAGTCGTTCAAGATCGCCTTCGACCAGGAGATCCAGCGGCTCTACGACGAGTGGGACAAGCTCGCCGCGAAGGTGACGGACAGCGCCGTGCTGCCCGCCGACGCCGCCGCGTACAGCCGTGCCGTCGGCACCGCGGCCGGTGAACTGCCGCGCACCGAACGCCCGTTGCCCTACCGCACGCTGGCGTCCGTCGCCGACGTGACGGCCGGGGACGCCGAGCAGACGCTGCGCATCCTCACCGAGCTCGACCCGGAGAACCCGGTCACTGACCTCTCCGTGGTCCGGCCGCGGCTCGACAAGGCCGAGACCTGGATCACCAAGTACGTGGCCGCGGAGTCGCGCACCATCGTCCGCTCCGAGCCGGACGCGGACGCCCTCGCCGCCCTCGACGAGGAGGGCCGCAAGTCCATCCGGCTGCTCCTGGACGGCCTGGACTCGCACTGGTCGCTCGACGGCCTGACGCACCTCGTCTACGGCGTCCCGAAGGTGCAGGCGGGCTTCCCCGCCGACGCCACCGCCAAGGAACTGCCGGCCGAGATCAAGGTCGCGCAGCGCTCGTTCTTCGCGCTGCTCTACCACCTGCTCGTGGGCCGCGACACCGGCCCGCGCCTGCCCACGCTGCTCCTCGCCGTCGGCGCGGACCGCGTCCGCAAGCTGCTCGGCGCGTAAGCGGACATACGAAGAGGGGCGGCACCGGAATCCCGGCGCCGCCCCTCTTCACATGCTCGCCCACACGCTCAGGCGATGTGGTCCTCCATCAGCTCCGCGTTGTAGCGGGCCTCGAACTGCTCCGCGAAGCGGTTCACGTCCCGCGGCTGGAGCCGGATGCCGAACGAGTCCTCCACGTCCGCCGCGAACCTGCCCGGCGACGGCACACCCTCACCCTGTATGGCCTGCCGGTAGACCCGGTAGTAGTCCTCCTCGGAGGGGGCCGCGGCCTCCACCTCCTGGATCCCGTCGCCCAGCGGGCGCGTCCCACCGGCCCCGTTCGGCACCGGGAACTCCGGCTCCATGAACTCGGGGCCCGGCACCGGCTGGGGCTCCGCCGCCCGCGGACGCGGCACCGGAATCTGCTGCGGCTGCTCCTCGTACCAGTCCTGGTGCTCCTGCTCCGGGACGTACGTCGGGTCGTAGCCGCCCTGGTACTGCTGCTCCTGCGGCGGGGTCGCGAACCACTGGCTCGGGGCCTCCACGACGGGCGCCGGCTCCACCGGCTCCGCCGGTTGCGGCGCCACGGACTCCTGCGGGGCCACCGGCGCCTTCTGCTCCAGCTCGGGAGTGTGCGGGGCCGGCGGCAGCAGCTGCGGCTCGATCCCGGCGGCGGCGAGCCCCGCCGGGGCGGTCTGGGCCAGCGGCACCCCGTACTTCGCGAGCCGCAGCGGCATCAGCGACTCCACCGGAGCCCTGCGCCGCCACGCCCGCCCGAACCGCGACCGCAGCCGCGCCTGGTACACGAGGCGCTCCTGCTCCAGCTTGATCACCGCGTCGTAGGAGCGCAGCTCCCACAGCTTCATCCGGCGCCACAGCAGGAAGGTGGGAAGCGGGGAGAGCAGCCAGCGCGTGATGCGCACGCCCTCCATGTGCTTGTCCGCGGTGATGTCCGCGATCCGGCCGGTCGCGTGCCGCGCCGCCTCGACCGCGACCACGAACAGGATCGGGATGACGGCGTGCATGCCGGTGCCCAGCGGGTCCGGCCAGGCCGCCGCGCCGTTGAACGCGATCGTCGCCGCCGTCAGCAGCCACGCCGTCTGCCGCAGCAGCGGGAACGGGATCCGGATCCACGTCAGCAGCAGGTCGAGGGCGAGCAGCACGCAGATGCCCGCGTCGATGCCGATCGGGAAGACGTAACTGAAGTTCCCGAAGCCCTTCTCCAGGGCCAGCTCGCGCACGGCCGCGTACGAACCGGCGAAACCGATCCCCGCGATGACGACCGCACCGGCCACCACCAGGCCGATGAGCATCCGGTGCGTCCGTGTCAACTCCAGTGGCGCGGCCACTCCAGTTCCCCTCCCAGTTCGGCATGTTGCGCCAACAGACTGGCACACGCGTACGGGCGGCCGTGGGCCGGTACGCCCGGAGCCCGGCACCCAAAAGGGGCCGGGCTCCTCAAACCACGGGAAACAGCGGTCACTTGTCCTTGTCGTCGGCCTTCTTGGAGGCGGAGGCCGAAGCCGAGGCCGACGTCTTCTCCGACGGCTTCCCGGACGTCTTGTCGGACGGCTTCTCCGAGGACTTCCCGGACGAGGACTTCCCGGACGAGGACTTCCCGGACGGGGACGGGGAGGCCGAGCTCTTCCCCGCGTCCTGCGCCGAGCTCTTCGCCGAATCCACGACCGAGGCCACGGCCTCCTTCGCCGCCTTCTCGGTGTCCTTCGACAGGTCGTCGGCGTCCGGCGTCTTCTCGCCCGCGAGACCCGAGCCGTTGTAGTTGACCGTCACCACCACGTTGTCCACGCGCGAGACGACCGTCTGCTGCTTGGACGTGACGTTCTTCTTCTTCTCCTTGTACGTGCTGTCGAAGCGCACCAGCGTTGCCTCGTCGCCCGTACCCGCCACCGGCGCCGTCTTCACGCTCTTCGCGCCGTCCGTCGCCTGCGCGTCCTTGACCTGCTTCGCGTAGTACGCCGACGCCAGCTTGTCACCGCTGCCCCGGTTCACATCCGAGTCGAAACGGACCATCGAGACATTCAGCCAGCGGAACTGGGAGCCCTTGACCCCGTTGTTCTCCAGGCTCGACCAGGAGCAGTTGTCCCGCGTCGACTCGTCGTCCGACGCGCCTGCCTTGCTGTCGCCCTTGGGCACCAGGTCGCCCAGCGTCTTCTTCGAGAGCGCCGAGCACGCCTTCGGCAGGGACTTGTACGTCGCCGGGGCCACCTTCTTCGCCGCGTCCTTGGCGGTCGACGCGGACGTCTTTGCCTCGGACCCGGCCTTCGCCCCGTCACCGGAGTCGGAACCGGAGTCGGACGAGCAGCCGGCTACGACGAGAACCACCGGCACGGCGGCTGCGCAGGCGAGGATGCGGGTGAGTCGCTTGGTCGGACGGTGCATGGTTCCTTCACTAGGACGCTGGCTGGAGCACGGTCCCGGAAACACGGCGGCATCTTCACAAGGCCACCACGAACCCGGGTCCGATGGGCCACCGTACGCCGTAGCCGTCCCGCACGCCTCGACTTCCCCGCGGCCCCGAAGGCCGCCCGGAGCCCCCTACTCGCCGAACTTCCCGACCAGCTTCTGGGCCAGTTCCTGCGCTGTGTCCTGCGATTCCTTGCTGTCCGGGGCCTCGCCCGGCGTCGCCGACTGCGCCACGTACTGGACGGTCACGAGCGCGTTCGACGTGCGGAACACCACAGTCACCGTCCGGCTCCGGGACGCCGTGGGACCCGACAGCTCGTCGTCGATGAACGCCTCGTCGCCGAGCCCCTCCAGCAACCGGGGCTGCAGCTCGGCCGGTGTCACGACCGACGAGGGCGAGGCGTCCGGCGACCCGTCGCCGCCACCCGTCCCGCCGCCTGAACCCCCGGTACCCGCGGCGCTCGCGGAGCTTCCGTCGTCGTCCGGCTCCGCCACGGACCCCGTCGACGACGGCGCCGGCAGATCCGCCTTCACCTCCTTCGAGGCGAACACGTCCTGCGCGCGGGAGTCGTCACTCACCGCCGCGTCGTACGACACCACCCGCTCGAAGTCCAGCGTCAGCCGGTGCGTGCCGCCCGCCGCCGAATCGTCCTTCCAGCCGCAGCCCGCCCGGCGGTCCGTGTCGTACGTGGCCGTCGCCGTGCCCTCGTACGCCTTCTCCCGCGCGCGCTCGTCGGTCAGCTGCCTGATGCCGGGGAGCATCGTGTCCAGCGTCGCCTGGTCGGGCTGGCTGCACGGCTCCGGCAGCGTCCGGTACTTGCCGGGCTCGGCCGCCGACGCGGAGGCGCTCGCCTCACCCGGCTTCGAGTCGTCCGCGCCGTCGTCGGAGCCGGAACTCCCGCTGCACCCGGCGAGCAACGCCGTCAGGAGTACGGCGACGCCCGGCACGTACGCGTACGACTTCCGCTGCACCGTAAGGGCTCCTCTCGGCGGGTTGCGCCTGGTTAATCGGTTGCCGCTGAAAGGCGACCAGTGATGACAATGTCTATCGCACGCACTGCCGTGGACGCCGGTCCGTCATCCGTTTCATGGACCTTGGCTCCGGTATCTGCGTTTTCGGAGTTCGGCTCCATTGGTTCTCATAGCTCCAATAGCTCCAATAGCTCCAACCGCGCCTACTTTCGGGGGATTTCATGTCGTACGTAGAGGTACCGGGGGCGAAGGTTCCCATCCGTATGTGGGCGGACCCCGCGTCCGTCGAGGACGGGGCGATGCAGCAGCTCCGCAACGTGGCGACCCTCCCCTGGATCAAGGGCCTCGCCGTCATGCCCGACGTGCACTACGGCAAGGGCGCGACGGTGGGCTCGGTGATCGCGATGCGGGGTGCGGTGTGCCCGGCGGCGGTCGGGGTCGACATCGGCTGCGGGATGAGCGCGGTGAAGACGTCCCTGACGGCGAACGACCTGCCGGGCGACCTGTCCCGGCTGCGCTCGAAGATCGAGCAGGCGATTCCGGTGGGCCGGGGGATGCATGACGACCCCGTCGACCCGGGCCGGCTGCACGGCTTCGGGACCGCCGGGTGGGACGACTTCTGGGGGCGGTTCGGGGGTGTCGCCGACGCGGTCAAGTTCCGTCAGGAGCGCGCCACGAAGCAGATGGGAACGCTCGGCTCCGGCAACCACTTTGTTGAACTCTGCGTGGATTCGGCCGATTCGGTGTGGCTGATGCTGCACTCCGGGTCCCGCAACATCGGCAAGGAGCTCGCCGACCACCACATCGGCGTCGCGCAGAAGCTCCCGCACAACCAGAACCTCGTCGACCGCGACCTGGCCGTGTTCATCTCGCAGACCCCGCAGATGGCCGCGTACCGCAACGACCTGTTCTGGGCGCAGGAGTACGCGAAGTACAACCGCTCGATCATGATGGCGCTCTTCAAGGACGTGGTCCGCAAGGAGTTCAAGAAGGCGAAGGTGACCTTCGAACCCGAGATCAGCGCGCACCACAACTACGTCAGCGAGGAACGCTACGACGGCATGGACCTGCTGATCACCCGCAAGGGAGCGATCCGCGCGGGCTCGGGCGAGTACGGGATCATCCCGGGCTCCATGGGCACGGGTTCGTACATCGTGAAGGGTCTCGGCAACGCGGCGTCCTACAACTCCGCCTCGCACGGCGCGGGCCGCAAGATGAGCCGGAACGCGGCCAAGAAGCGCTTCTCGACGCGCGACCTGGAGGAGCAGACGCGGGGCGTGGAGTGCCGCAAGGACTCCGGCGTGGTGGACGAGATCCCGGCCGCGTACAAGCCGATCGAGCAGGTCATCGATCAGCAGCGGGACCTGGTCGAGGTCGTGGCGAAGCTGAAGCAGGTCGTCTGCGTGAAGGGCTGAACCGGCAGAAGGGCCCGAGCCGTTGACGGCTCGGGCCCTTCGCCCGGGTCTGTGTCTGTTGGTGTCTGTCTGTGTCTGTCTGGGTCAGTCCGCGTCGCTCCGCCACAAGTTGCTCGGGTCGTCGCCCGCCTCGTCGAGGATGATCTGCGCGTCCCGCTGGCCCAGTTTGATGGCCCGGTCGATGAACTCCGGCTCGAAGAAGAGGTAGCTGAGGAGTTCGCCCCGGCTGTGGCCCGGCCCGAGGAGGGTGGCGAGCAGCATCAGGTCGGGGTTGGTGAGGCGGCGCAGCCCCCGGAAGTAGGTGTCGAGGACGTACGTGGCGCACTCGTTGAGCTGGTTGATCTGGCCGGGCACCGGGCCGCCGAAGACGTACTCGATGATGGAGTACTCGCGGCCGAGCGGGCTGACCTTCTTCGCGCCGGCCTTGAGCAGCTCGTCCACCTTGCCGAGCGTGCGGGTGTCCTCGACCATGCGGTCGGTCATCAGGCCGGTCGTGATCTGCGCGGCGACGTCCAGCACGGAGGGCGCGGGCTCGCCCCGCCCGCGGGAGCGGGGCAGGTAGCGCAGGGGCGTGGTGGCGATGACCACGACGCGCTTCGCGCCGAGCGAGATCGCCGGTTTGATGGGGGCGTTGAGCCGCACGCCGCCGTCCATGTACCAGCCGCCCGCCGATTCGATGCGTACGGGCGGGAACGCGCCGGGGATCGAGGCGGACGCCAGTACGTGGTCCTCGGTCAGGACGGTCTGGGTGTAGTCCACCGCCCGGTCGATGTCGGTGGAGGGCAGCCGCGTGGCCGCGGGCCCCTCGGCGAAGACCTCGGTCCGTCCGCTGTAGCAGGCCGTGGTGGCCACGGCCACGGCCTGCACCGCGCCGCTCAGCATGTTGGCGTGGAGCTGATTCCAGTCCACCTTGTTCTTGAGGGTGGTTTTCAGCGGGCCGGTGTCGAGAAAGGCCGAGAGAGGCTGGGCGGACGGATTCACCAGCCCGGAGAGATATTGCAGCATGACGCCGGGCAGGGCCGCCGTCAGAAACGGTTTGAAGACCTGCTTCTTGGTGATTCCTCGCCAGACTTTGAGCGCTTCGTCCGCTGCCAGGTGCGCGGGCAGGTGGGCGAGTGAGGCGAAGAGCACGGCATTGAGTGATCCCGCGCTGGTACCGACGAACGTCTTCGGCCGCTGGCCGGCCGCGTCGAGTTCCGGCAGCAGCGTGGCCAGCATTCCGGCTTCGTAGGCGCCGCGGGCGCCCGCTCCTGCCAGGACGACACTCACGTGGTTGTCTTCGGCCGGAGTTCCGGACGATGATCCTGAGCCTTTGGTTCCGGCTGCTTTGCGGGGTTCTTTCTGCGACTCGTCGTAGAATTCGCTTTCGGTCGTGCTCCGTGAAGTTCCGGAACTCTTCTCGGGCATGACATCTCCCTATTGGGGCCGGTTGGAATTCGTTGCTCGCTCTACTGATCGGGGACGGGCTACCGGTTCGATACCACTGCCATCGGTGGCGCGACGCAATGGCGTAATCGGCCATGCGTCGGCCGGGGCCCGCGACGTGCGGGGGACTCGTAGGGAAGCGCGCGTGACACCCTGTCGCCCATGCTCGTCGCCCGTTCCGTGTCCCTGTTCGTGCTCGCCGCCCTGTTCGAGATCGGCGGCGCGTGGCTGGTGTGGCAGGGGGTGCGGGAGCATCGCGGGTGGGTGTGGATCGGTGCCGGGGTGATCGCACTCGGCCTGTACGGGTTCGTGGCGACGCTGCAGCCGGACGCCGAGTTCGGGCGGATCCTGGCGGCGTACGGCGGGGTGTTCGTGGCGGGCTCGATCGCGTGGGGCATGGTCGCGGACGGGTACCGGCCGACCCGCTGGGACGTGGCGGGGGCGCTGATCTGCCTGGCAGGCATGGCCGTGATCATGTACGCGCCCCGGGGAGACTGAGGGGCGGGACCGGCCGGGACGTACGCTGGACGGCGTCGATCGTTCGCACAGCCGTCCTGTTGTCCGAGGAGTAGCTCATGGCCCCCGCAGCGTCTTCCCGTATCGCCGTCGTCACCGGCGCGAGCAGCGGTATCGGCGCCGCGACCGCGCGGCAACTGGCCGCCGCCGGATACCGGGTGGTGCTCACGGCTCGCCGCAAGGACCGGATCGAGGCGCTGGCGGAGGAGATCAACGGCGCGGGGCACCAGGCCGCCGCGTACGCCCTCGACATCACCGACCGGGCGGCCGTCGACGCGTTCGCGACGGCGTTCAAGTCGGTCGGGGTGCTGGTGAACAACGCGGGGGGCGCGCTCGGCGCGGACCCCGTGGCGTCCGCCGACCCGGAGCAGTGGCGGCAGATGTACGAGACGAACGTCATCGGCACGCTGAACGTCACGCAGGCCCTGCTGCCCGCGCTGACCGCGTCCGGCGACGGCACCGTCGTGGTCCTGTCCTCGACCGCCGGGCACGGCACGTACGAGGGCGGCGGCGGGTACGTGGCCGCCAAGCACGCCGAGCACGTGCTCGCGGAGACGCTGCGCCTGGAGATCGTGGGCACGCCGGTCCGCGTCATCGAGGTGGCGCCCGGCATGGTGAAGACGGACGAGTTCGCGCTGACGCGGTTCGGCGGGGACGAGGAGAAGGCGGCGAAGGTGTACGCGGGCGTCGCCCAGCCGCTGACGGCGGACGACGTGGCCGACACGATCACGTGGGCCGTCACCCGGCCCAGCCACGTCAACATCGACCTGCTGGTGGTCCGTCCGCGCGCCCAGGCCTCCAATACGAAGGTCCACCGTGAGCAGTGACGCGCCGGACTCTTCGGACGCGTCCGACCCGCTGGACGTACTGCAGCGGGAGTACGACGAGCGGCGGCTCGCCCAGGAGAAGAAGGGCGAGCGGTACATGTGGTGGTACCTGGGCTACTTCCTCTTCGGGATCCACATCGTGGCGTTCGTGATGATCTACGCGATCCATCACGCCGAGTAGCCCCTGGAAGGCCGCCGTTACGACGTCGGATACGCCGTCGGCGGGACGCCCACCGTGGACGTGAAGTCGCGGACGAGGTGGGCCTGGTCGGCGTAGCCGAGGTCTGCGGCGAGGGCGGCCCAGTCCACGTCGGTGCGGGTGCCGGCCGCTTCGACGGCCTCGTGGATGCGGTAGCGCAGGATGCACCACTTGGGGCTGACGCCGACGTATCCGGTGAAGAGCCGCTGCAGCGAGCGGACCGACATTCCCTCGGCGCGCGCGAGGTCGGCGACGCGGCGCACCGCGCGCTCGGCGCGGATCCGGGCGACGAGGCCGCGCGCGAGCTCGGCGGCGGGGTCCGGTCCGGCGGGGACGAGGACCAGCAGGTAGGCGTCGAGGGCGGCGATCCGCGCGGGGTCCCCACCGTCGGGGCCGGGCCCGCCGGACAGGAGGGCGGCTACATCGGTGCGCGGGAACACGTCCTCGTAGGCCAGGGCGCGGCCGGTCCACTCGGCGACCGGCACCTCCGGCACGAACGGCCGGAACGCCCCCGGCCAGAACTTCGCCCCGCACACCCTTCCCCGGCCGCCGATCTTGCGGGTGTAGAGGCCGGGCGCGGCGACCCCGGTGAGCTCCCCGTACGGCGGCGAAGTCCCCTTGTCGTACTCGTCCCACTGGAACGTGAGGTTCACCGAGGGGTGGGGCAGGATGTGCGACGCGTAGGGCGCGGGCAGGTCCCAGTCGATGAACCAGTAGTTCTCGACGTACGGGCGCAGCGCCTCGGCGGGGGCGTGCCGCCGGAAGCGCACGCGCGTGAGCAGCGCGGACGGGTCGACGATCCCGCGGGTGTCGCGATCCTGGGCCATGCGCGGATCGTACGGCGGGGTACTGACAGCGTCGCGTTTGTTCAAGAGGCGCGGGCGCCGGGCTCGTAGCGTCGGGGCATGGACGAAAACGACACGCAAGAGCAGCAGCAGGCGTACGGCATCGGGGAGCTGCTGGCCGTGGCGGCGGCGCGGGCGGTGCCGGTCGTGGCCGGGATCGGCGACACGACGCTCTCCGCGCCCACCCCGTGCGCCGACTATGACGTGAAGGCCCTGGTCAACCATCTTTTCCAGGTGGTCGTGGAGTTCCAGAAACTGGCCGTGAAGAAGGACTCCGACTTCGCCGTGACGGTGGACCGGGTGGGGGAGGGCCCGGACTGGCGGGAGCGGTTCGCCGGTGAGGCGGAGGCGTTGGCGGCCGCGTGGTCGGCGCCGGGCGCGGAGGACGGTACGAGCGGCGCGATGAACATGCCGGCGCGGCTGGTGGGCTCGATGGCGCTGCTGGATCTGACGGTGCACGCCTGGGATCTGGCGCGGGCCACGGGCCGGCCGTACGAGGCCCCGCCGGAGGTGGTGGCGCCGCTCGCGGCCGCGGTGGCGGAGCTGTCGCCGACGGCCAGGACGATGGGCGTCTTCGGGGAGCCGGTGGAGGTCGCGGCCGGCGCGCCGCCCTTCGTCCGGCTGCTGGCGGCGACGGGCCGGGACCCGTACCGGGAATAGCGGGGCGGGGGCTGCCGTTCTGTGGGTATAGTTGAAGCATCAACAACCTGCGGAAGGTGAGCAGCATGCAGTTCGGGATCTTCACCGTCGGTGACGTCACGACCGATCCGACGACCGGACGCGCGCCGAGCGAGCACGAGCGCATCAAGGCGATGCTCGCCATCGCGCAGAAGGCCGAGGAGGTCGGCCTCGACGTCTTCGCCACCGGCGAGCACCACAACCCGCCGTTCGTCCCGTCCTCGCCGACGACGATGCTCGGCTACATCGCCGCGCGCACCGAGAAGCTGATCCTCTCGACCTCCACGACGCTGATCACCACGAACGACCCCGTGAAGATCGCCGAGGACTTCGCGATGCTGCAGCACGTCGCGGAAGGCCGCGTCGACCTGATGATGGGCCGCGGCAACACCGGCCCGGTCTACCCCTGGTTCGGCAAGGACATCCGCGACGGCATCGACCTCGCCATCGAGAACTACGCGCTGCTGCGCCGCCTCTGGGGCGAGGACGTCGTCACCTGGAAGGGCAAGTTCCGCACGCCGCTGCAGTCCTTCACCTCGACCCCGCGCCCGCTGGACGGCGTCGCGCCGTTCGTGTGGCACGGCTCCATCCGCTCGCCGGAGATCGCCGAGCAGGCCGCGTACTACGGCGACGGCTTCTTCCACAACCACATCTTCTGGCCCGCCTCCCACACCAAGCAGATGGTGAACCTGTACCGGCAGCGCTACGCCCACTACGGGCACGGCACCCCCGAGCAGGCGATCGTCGGGCTCGGCGGCCAGGTGTTCATGCGCAAGAACTCGCAGGACGCGGTGCGCGAGTTCCGCCCCTACTTCGACAACGCGCCGGTCTACGGGCACGGCCCGTCCCTGGAGGAGTTCACCTCGCAGACCCCGCTGACCGTCGGCTCGCCGCAGGAGGTCATCGAGCGGACCCTGTCCTTCCGCGACTACGTCGGCGACTACCAGCGCCAGCTGTTCCTGATGGACCACGCGGGCCTGCCGCTGAAGACCGTCCTGGAGCAGCTCGACCTGCTCGGCGAGGAGGTCGTGCCGGTGCTGCGCAAGGAGTTCGACAACAAGCGCCCGGCGAACGTGCCGGACGCGCCCACCCACGCTGCCCGCGTCGCCGCCAAGTCCCAGACCCCTGAGGGGAGTTCGAAGTGAAGCTCGTCGTCGTATCGGCGGGGCTGAGCTCGCCCTCGTCCACCCGGCTGCTCGCCGACCGGCTCACGGCCGCGACCGTGGGACACCCGGCCGCGGGGGCGGCCGAGGTGGAGGTCGTCGAACTGCGGGACCTGGCCACGGAGATCGCCCAGCACTTCGTGACCGGGTTCCCGCCGGCCCGGCTGGCCGCCGCGCTCGACGCGGTGGCCGCGGCGGACGGCCTGATCGCCGTGACCCCGGTGTTCGCGGCGTCGTACAGCGGACTGTTCAAGTCGTTCTTCGACGTCATCGACAAGGACGCCCTGACCGGCAAGCCGGTCCTCGTCGCCGCGACCGGCGGCACGGCCCGGCACTCCCTGGTCACCGAACACGCGCTGCGCCCGCTCTTCACGTATCTGCGCGCGCTCGTCCTGCCGACCGCCGTGTACGCGGCGTCGGAGGACTGGGGCGAGGAGGGTCTGCAGCGGCGCATCGCCCGCGCGGGCGCCGAGCTGGCCCGCTTCATGGCGCCGGCCGCGGCGGACGCCGCGCCGGACGTCGACACGGCCGCCGCGATCGCGCCCCGCTCGCTGACGGGGGCGATCACGTCGGTGGACCCGGCGGACGGCTTCGAGATCGTGCCGTTCGAGCAGCGGCTGGCCGCTCTGCGGACCCAGTAGCTGTCACTGCGGCCTGTACGGACGGCCCGGCCTTCCTACGGGTTGAGCAGCTGCAGCCGGTACGGGACGGGCGACTTCCACGCCGTCCAGCCGCCGGTGTCCGGCAGTTCGTACGGGGTCCAGTCGCGGGCGTACCGCGGGGGCCGGTCGCCCGGCGGGGTGAGAACGGCCGTGGGAACGCGAGCGGCCCGGCGCAGGAACGCGTCGTGGGTCGTGGAGCGGTTGTTGCCCCTGGTCTGCGCCGACGCACAGCCCGCCGCGTAGCCGATGGGCAGTGCGCGCGGGCCCGTCACCAGGCAGGGCTGTGTCAGGCCCATCGCGCGCAGGCCCCGCGCGGCCGCGACGTAACGGGCGTCGGTGCGCGCCGTCGAGTCGACCTGGCGGTTCAGCACGACGAACTGCGAGGTGAGCTGGAACGCGGCCAGGACCACCGCCGCGATCGCGAGGGGGCGCCGACGGCGCAGCCTGCGCAGCAGTACCGCCGTGGGCAGCGACAGCAGCGCGTACGACGGCAGCAGGAAGCGCGGCGCCGAGTAGCCGATGAGCAGGAGGTACGGGACCGCGAGCGCGACGGCGCAGGCCACCGGCACGACCGTCACGGGGACGCGGCGCTCACGGAACGCGACGTACGCCGCCGCCGCGGCGAGCAGCGGCAGCGCGAGCCACCACAGGGCGAGTCCCGGGTCCATCGGAGAGCCCGCCGTGCACGGGCGGCACAGCAGCGGCCCGTTCACGGAACGCCAGGCCGTGCCCAGATTCAGGTGCAGGCCCATGTCGCCCTCGGTGGCGCTGGACACGCGCAGTCGCTCGGGCACCCCGCCCCAGCGGATGTACGCCTCCACGACCCACTGGGCGAGCCCCGCCACCAGCCCCGCCGCGAGGTACGGCAGGATGCGGCGCCGCTCGCGCAGCAGCAGGGCGGCGACGGCCAGCGGCAGCACCAGCCACACCGCGTCCGGCGCCCGGAACAGCGCCACCGCGGCGACGCACCCGGCCGGCCACCAGCCGCGGCCCCTGCCCGCGTCCCCGCTCTTGCCCCCGCCCGTGATGCGCAGGAACCAGCCCACGGTGGCGACCGCGCCGAACGCCACCCACAGGTTCGGCATGGCCATCGCGCCGGACAGCACCGTGATCCACAGCCCGGCGAACAGCAGCGCCGCGAAGGCTGTCGTACGTGCCCCGACCAGCGGCCGCCACACGCGGAACGCGGCGTACAGCGCGGCCGACGACAGCACGGCGAGGGCGATGCGGAGCACCACCGTCGAGCCGGTCACCGCGACGAGCGGCGCCGTCAGCAGACTCGTACCGCGCGAACGCGGTGCGCTGAAGAAGACGGCCGGATTGCGTGGGTCGTACTGCGATACGTACACCGATTCGTCCCAGCCGAGTCCGTGCCCCAACTGGGTGACGACAAGGGAGAGTTGGGTGATGCCGTAGAGAACGGCGACGATCGCGAGCCAGCCGTCCCCGCGCGGGGCGCCGGGCCGGGCGGCGGGCCGCCACCGGATCGCCCGGCCCGTCCTGCCCGTCTCCCGCTCCGTGACGGCCTGCACCGCGCGCGACCTACGAACTTCCGGGCTGTGCTGCGCCATGGGTACGACTGCGTCGGCGGTCATGCGGTGTCCCCCCTGGACCGCCCGGCCGCGCACGGCGTACCGAACGGGCCTTTCTGCGCGCCCAGTTGGCGGTCCGGGCGCGGAACCGTTGCCATGCTCGACGACGGCGCGACGCCCGAAGTTCCGTAAAAAGGGAGTCATATCGCGCCACAATGGGCGCCGGATCGAAACGCCGGGCCGAGGCGAGCGCCGCCGCGGCCATCCCCTTGCGGGTCACCGGGTCCTCGATCAGCTCCGCCATCGCCTCGGCGAGCGCCCGCGCGTCACCGACCGGGACGAGCCACCCGTCGACGCCGTCCGTGACGATCTCGGCGGGGCCGAGCGGCGCGTCCGTACTGACCACCGGCACCCCGCAGCGCATCGCCTCGACCAGCGTCATGCCGAACGACTCGGCGTCCGACGCGCTCACCACGACGGACGCCTTGGCGAACTCCGGCTCGATCGGGGAGACGGTGCCCATGAGCCGGGCCCGGCCGGTCAGCCCGAGACCGCCGACCAGCGCCCGCAGATGCGGTTCCTGCGGGCCGCCGCCGTAGATCCGCAGCTCCCACTCCGGTTCCTTCGCCGCGACCGCGGCGAACGCCTCCAGAAGCAGGTCGTAGCGCTTTCCGGGGGCGAGCCGCCCCGCCGCCGCGATGATCTTCGTGGTGCCGTCGGAGGGCGGGCCGGCGGCCGGCGGCACGATGTTCGGCACGGCCAGCACTCGCACCCCCGGCAGCGCCATCCGCGACCGGTAGACGTCCGCGTCCGCCTCCGTCATCGTCACGAGCGCGTCGAGCTGCCGGTAGTGCCGGGCGAGCGTGGCGCGCAGTTTCTTGTTGTGCGCGTCGTGCCGCAGGTGCTCCTGCCCGATCCGCAGCGCCTGCCGCGGCCCCCACAGGGCGAGATAGACGTTGATGCCGGGCCGGGTGCCGACGACGACGTCCGCGGCGCAGCGGTCCTCCAGATAGGCGCGGACCCGCTGGTCATGCAGGAGCGTGTACTGCTTGTACCGCTTCTCGGCGGCCGGGAAGTCCCGGGACGGCTGCCCGTACCCGGGCTCCCGGGCGTCCGCGCCGCCGGCCCGCGTGTCGACCAGCGGTACGAGGGTGATCCGCGGGTCGACGGCGAACCGGGGCTTCTCGCGGTGCCGCGACATCGACACGATCTCCACGTCGTGGCCGCCGTGCTCCACGAGCGCGGCGGCGAGGTTGAGCGTGGTACGTACGGTGCCGCCGACGGCATAGGCGTTGTGCAGCAGGAACACGATCTTCATACGTAGTGCCTTCCCCGGCGGGCGGCCGGTACGGGCCCGCACACCCCTCGATGTACCGGCACAGCCTGCGACGGGCAGGTAAGCCGCTGTGCCGCGCCGGGTGAGAGCCGGGTAAGAAGCCCATTGGCCGACGCCTGATCAGGGGATGCGTCCAGGTGGGCGGGGCACACTGGGCAGCGTGTCGCACTCCGCCCCGCCCTCTTCGCCGTCCGCGCCCACCGTGCTGCTCGCCGAGGACGACCGCGCGATCCGCAACGCGCTGGCCCGCGCCCTGACCCTGGAGGGCTACGCCGTCACGGCCGTCGCAGACGGCGTCGAGGCGCTCGCCGCCGCACACCGCACGAAGCCCGACATCCTGGTCCTCGACGTGATGATGCCGGGCATCGACGGCCTCCAGGTCTGCCGGGTGCTGCGCGCCGAGGGCGACCGCACGCCGATCCTCATGCTGACCGCGCTGGTGGAGACCCCGGACCGGATCGCGGGCCTGGACGCGGGCGCCGACGACTACGTGGTGAAACCGTTCGACGTGGAGGAGGTCTTCGCCCGGCTGCGCGCCCTGCTGCGCCGCACGGCCTCGGCGTACGCCCCCGGGACCGGCCCCGCCGGCGGCCGCCAGGTCGTCGCCGCCGATCTGCGCATCGACCCGGGGGCCCGGCGCGCCTGGCGCGCCGCGCGCGAGCTGGAGCTGACCCGCACCGAGTTCGACCTGCTGGAACTGCTGGCCCGCAATCACGGCATCGTCCTCGACCACGCCACGATCTACGACCGCATCTGGGGCTACGACTTCGGCCCGGGGTCCAAGAATCTGGCGGTCTACGTCGGTTACCTGCGGCGGAAGGTGGACGAGCCGCACGGGGTGCCGCTGATCCACACGGTCAGGGGCGTGGGCTACGTGCTGAGGGAGGGGTGAGGTGAACGCCAGGAGCCTGCGGACGACCCTGGCCATCTCGTTCGCCGCCGTCGCGGTCGGCGTCACCGCCCTGGTCGGGTTCCTGTCCTACGACGCGGCCGCGCGCCTGGTCCGGGTCGACCAGCAGGCCGTCTTCGACGAGGTCGTCCACGGCCTGCGCGGACAGGTCCGGCAGCAGACCCTCACACCGCACGACTTCACCTCCGGCGACCCCGACCACGACGGCCCCCGCGACGACCTGTCCCGCCCGGCCGGCACCGACGTCCAGGTGCTCGGCCCGAAAGGCGCGCTCGTCGACCGGGGCAGCCCGCAACTGCCCGTCGACGCCGCCGCGCGCCGGGTCGCCGACGCGCGGGCCGTCGGCACGGTGACCGAGGACGACGACGTGGAGATCGACGACGACGCCTACCGCATGGCCACCGTCGCGCTCGGCGACGGACGCGGCGCCGTGCAGGTCGCGCAGGAGTTCAGCGACACCGAGGACCTGCTGCGCGAGCTGCAGAAACGGACGCTGCTCCTCACCGGGGCGGTGGTGATCGCCGCGGGTCTGTTCGGCTGGTGGCTGGCGCGCCGCGTCACCTCCCGCCTGGTCCGCCTCGCGGAGACCGCCGAGGTCGTCGCCTCCACCGGGCGGCTCGATGTCGCCGTGCCCGTCGCGGGCGGCGACGAGGTGGGCAGCCTGGGCCGCTCCTTCGACCGGATGCTGGGACGCCTGGCCCGCTCCGTGGAGGACCAGCGGCGCCTGGTCCAGGACGCGGGCCACGAACTCCGTACACCGCTGACCTCCCTGCGTACGAACATCTCCCTGCTGCGCCGCATCGACGAACTCCCGCCCGCCGCCCGCGAGGAACTCGTCGCCGACCTCGCCCAGGAATCCCGCGAACTGACCGACCTGGTCAACGAGCTGGTCGACCTCGCGGCCGGCAAGGGCGACGACGAGCCGGTCGTCGAGGTGGCCCTCGCGGACACCGCCGAGGACGTCGCCGCGCTCGCCCGCCGCCGCACCGGCCGCACCGTCACCGTCCGCGCCGAGGGCGACACGACGATCCCGGGCCGCCCCGCCCAGCTGCAACGGGCCCTGACCAACCTCGTCGAGAACGCCGCCAAGTTCGACGCCGACGGCACCGCCCCCATCGAGATCGTCGTCACCCGCGTCTCGGGCGGCGTCCGCGTGGAGGTCCTGGACCGCGGCCCCGGCTTCGAGGAGGGCGACACGAACCGCGTCTTCGACCGCTTCTACCGAGCCCCCGCGGCCCGCAGCCTGCCCGGCTCGGGCCTGGGCCTGTCGATCGTACGAGAGGTCGCGGCAACCCACGACGGCGTGCCGTTCGCTGCGCGGCGGGCGGGCGGGGGAGCGGTGATCGGCTTCACGGTGAGGGGGGCGGCGCGCCGGGTTTGACCCGGGCCGTCAATTCGCTGGCCCGCCCGGCCAGGGCCCGGCACGATGCCGGGCATGCGCTTCTCCGTCAACATCCCGAACTTCGGTGACTTCGCCGATGCCCACACCGTCGCCCGGACGGCCGTCGCCGCCGAACAGGCGGGCTGGGACGGTCTGTTCGTCTGGGACCACGTCGTGCACGACAAGCGGGAACAGCGCGGAAAGCCGTTCGGTGACCCCTGGATGCTGCTCACCGCGGCCGCGCTCGCCACGTCCCGGCTGAAGGTGGGCCCGCTCGTCGCCGCCGTGCCCCGCTACCGGCCCGAGCAACTCGCCCGCCAGGTCGCCACGTTGGACGCGCTCAGTGGTGGCCGGGTGATCCTCGGCGTGGGACTCGGCGGACCCGCCGACGACGAGTACGGCAGCTTCGGCGACACCGTCGACCGGTCGGTGCACGCCGAACGCCTGGATGAGTCACTGGAGTTGCTCACCCGGTACTGGACCGGCGAGAGCGTCGAGCACACCGGCGCCCACTTCCGCGTACACGAGACGGCCCTGCTGCCCGCCACCACGCAGCGGCCCCGCCCACCCGTATGGATCGGCGGCTTCTGGCCCCACCGCCGGCCCATGCGCCGCGCGGCCCGCTGGGACGGCGCCGCTCCGCTGTTCACGACCGCCCTGCACGGGGTCCCGCCGCGCCCCGACGAACTCGCGGACCTCGTCGCCTACGTACAGCAGCACAGGGAGTTCCCCGACGACCCCTTCGACATCGTCGTCGGGGGCCTCAGCCCGGCCCGCAGGGCGGGGGCTCTCGACGTCATCGGCCCGCTCGCCGACGCGGGCGCCACCTGGTGGGACGAACGGCAGCTGCAGACGGGCGGCACCGTCGACTCGTACGAGGCCGTGCTGCGGCGCATCGAAGCGGGGCCGCCGGTGCTGTGAGCCGGGGGCGGACCGGGGGCGGCGACCGCTCAGGTCAGGACCAACCAGCGCCGCCCGTCGAGGAGTTCGCGTGCCGCGTCCAGGTGACCGGCGTGGCACGCGGTCTCCGTGACGACGTGCAGCAGGAGGTCGCGCAGGGTGTGCAGATGCGGCTCGCCGAAGAGGTCACGGGGCCACCAGGCCAAGGGGGCGTCCGCTGTCGCGGCGGCGGTGACGACGGCGTCCGCCAGCTCGGTCTCCGCGCGGTAGCGGGCGAGCACGGCGTCGGGTGAGGTGCCGGGCGCCACCTGCCAGGCGTCCTCGATGCCGGCCAGGGAGCCGATGACGTCCCGGTCGCCGCGGAAGACGGCCTGGAACCAGAACCGCTCCACGTCGAGCGCCAGGTGCTGGACGAGTCCCAGACAGTTCCAGCCGGACGGCAGCGCGGGCCGGTGCAGCGCGTCGGCGTCGAGTCCCTCGAGGATGCCCAGGATGTGCCGGCGCTGCCCGTGCAGGGCGGCGAGCAGTGCCCGGATCTCCGGGTCCCGTGGTGTGCTCGGTGCGTCGGGCGCGTTCACGGCCACACCAGGCAGTACGCCTGATGGCCCGCGTCGTGCAGGCGGTGGCTGAAGTCCTGCCATTCGTGCAGCAGCTGGTACACGTTGAAGGCGTCGCGGGGGCCGCCGCGGTCGGGGACCGTCGACCAGATGAACGCCGCCGCGCCCACGGACTCCTCGCCGACGCCGCGCAGCGGGTCGACGACCGTCATCGGCAGCTTCACGACCGCGTAGTCGGGGTGCAGCACGACCAGTTCCAGCGGGGGGACCTTGTGCAGGGGTATGCCCTCGATGCCGGTGAGGACCATCGCGGCCATCGTCTCCGGCTTGATCTTGGTGAACATGCCGCCCATGCCCAGCTCGTCACCGCCGAGCTCCTCGGGGCGCATGGAGATCGGGACCCGGGCCGCCGTCGCACCGTCGGGCGCGCCGAAGTACTTGTACGTCACCCCCACCCGGCCACCATTCCCGCTGCCCGTCGCTCTCTGGATCTGTCCCGCCGTGTCGTCGAGGCCCTCGCGCCGGTGCTTTCCCCGCCGGGCACGCCGGGGGCCCAGGTCGTCGGTCCCCTCACCCAGTCCGCCGCCACCGCGATGCATATCTCCACCCGACTGCTGTTCTCAGGGCGCCAGGCCCTTTTCTAGGCCGCGCGACCGCCCACGCGCAACCCGATCATCGTGTCAGTGACCTCCCCCACGGTCACCCGGTGAAACGTCCGAGTGAAACAACTGCGCGAGCGGCCCGCCCCCGTCGCCGTACAGATGCAGTACAGCGCCCTGACAGCCTGAGTCTATGGCGCCCGGGGTCCGCGCGAGGGGGGCCGGGGAAGCGGGCCGTACGCTGAGAGGCATGGCAGAGGCGAACAACACCCCCTATCCCTATGAGGCACCCGTTTCGCAGGGGCTCTTCGACCGTGCGGCCGTGGTCACGCCCGGCGGCGTGAACTCCCCGGTGCGCGCGTTCCGAGCCGTGGGCGGTACGCCCCGTTTCATGGTGTCCGGTACCGGTCCGTATCTGACGGACGCCGACGGCCGCGAGTACGTCGACCTCGTGTGCTCGTGGGGGCCGATGATTCTCGGCCATTCCCACCCCGAGGTGATCGCGGCCGTTCAGGAGGCCGTCGCCCGCGGCACCTCCTTCGGCACGCCGGGGGAGGGCGAGGTCGCGCTCGCCGAGGAGATCGTCGACCGGATCGCGCCGGTCGAGCAGGTCCGCCTCGTCTCCTCGGGCACCGAGGCGACCATGTCCGCGATCCGCCTCGCCCGCGGCTTCACCGGCCGGGCGAAGGTCGTGAAGTTCGCCGGCTGCTACCACGGTCACGTGGACGCGCTGCTCGCCGCCGCGGGCTCGGGCGTCGCCACGTTCGGCCTGCCGGACACCCCCGGGGTCACCGGCGCGCAGGCCGGCGACACGATCGTCCTGCCGTACAACGACCTGGACGCCGTGCGCGCCGCGTTCGCCGCGCACCCCGGCGAGATCGCCTGCGTCATCACCGAGGCCTCGCCCGGCAACATGGGCGTCGTGCCGCCGCTGGACGGCTTCAACGCCGGGCTGAAGGCCGCGTGTCAGGAGAACGGCGCGCTGTACATCTCCGACGAGGTGATGACCGGCTTCCGTACGTCGAAGGCCGGCTGGTTCGGCGTCGACGGCGTCGTGCCCGACCTGCTGACCTTCGGCAAGGTGATGGGCGGCGGCTTCCCGGCCGCGGCCTTCGGCGGTCGCGCCGACGTCATGGCCCACCTCGCCCCGGCCGGCCCGGTCTACCAGGCGGGCACCCTGTCCGGGAACCCGGTCGCCACCGCCGCGGGCCTCGCCCAGCTGCGCCTCCTCGACGACGCCGCGTACGCGAAGGTCGACGCGGTCAGCGAGCAGCTGCGCGCGCTGGTCACGGAGGCGTTCGCCAAGGAGGGCGTCGCGCACCGGCTGCAGAACGCCTCCAACATGTTCTCCGTGTTCTTCACCGGGACCCCCGACGAACCGGTCCGGGATTACGAGGGCGCGAAGGCGCAGGAGTCCTTCCGCTTCACCGCGTTCTTCCACTCGATGCTGGCGCAGGGTGTCTACCTCCCGCCGTCGGCGTTCGAATCCTGGTTCGTCTCGACCGCCCACGACGAGCGGGCGGTCGAGCGCATCGCCGCCGCGCTCCCGGCTGCCGCGCGCGCGGCTGCGGAGGCCACGGCATGAGCGACAGCACCGAGAAGAGCGGCACCGACAAGAGCCGTACCGAGAACAAGAGCGGCATCGGCAACAGAGGCATCGGGAAGAGCGACGAGGACATCACCGTCGTGCACCTCATGCGGCACGGTGAGGTGGAGAACCCGGAGGGTGTCCTGTACGGGCGGCTGCCCGACTACCACCTCTCCGAGCTGGGCCGGCAGATGGCCGACCGGGTCGCCGAGCACCTGTCGGTCCGCGACATCACGCATGTCGTCGCCTCCCCGCTGGAGCGGGCGCAGGAGACGGCGACGCCGATCGCCAAGGCGCACGGCCTCGATCTGGACAGCGACGGCCGGCTCATCGAGGCGGCCAACGTCTTCCAGGGCAAGACCTTCGGAGTCGGCGACGGCGCCCTGAAGAACCCGGACAACTGGAAGCACCTCGTCAACCCGTTCAAGCCGTCGTGGGGCGAGCCCTACGTCGAGCAGGTCGTGCGGATGATGGGCGCGCTCGACGCGGCCAAGGACGCGGCGCGCGGGCACGAGGCGGTGTGTGTCAGTCACCAGCTGCCGATCTGGATCGTGCGCAGCTTCGTCGAGAAGCGGCGGCTGTGGCACGATCCGCGCAAGCGGCAGTGCACGCTCGCCTCGCTCACCACGTTCACCTACCAGGGCGACAAGATCGTCTCGGTCGGTTACACGGAGCCCGCGCGTGATCTCGTCCCCGCCCATCTGCTGGCGGGTGCCAAGCCGGTGAAGGGCGCCCAGGGCGGCGGCAAGGCGTTCGGCGCCTAGCGTTCGCCCTCGGAAGTTCCCCGGCCGCGGGCCACCGTCTGACGGCGGCCCGCGCCGCTTTCCCGTCAAACCACCGCAAATACCTTCGACTTGTCGGAACCCGCGCGTTCGTTGAACCCTCTCACTGTGTGCCCGCCATGAACGAGTACAGGGCGCAATGAATGGGGACGATATGCGCGATGTCAGTCGTAGGGGACTTCTCGGTCTGGGGGCCGGGGCGGCGGCCGCGGCGGCGCTCGCCGGCTGTGGATCGGGTGACTCCCCGACTGTCTCGCCGGGCGGACACGGCGGCGCCGGACACTCCGGGAAGCCCGGGCGGCCCACCGCCAAGCCGATCGGGGACGGCTCGACCTCGTACACCGGCAAGCAGCCCCACCAGCCCGCGGCGCCCGAGCGGCTCGAACCGGGGCAGCGGCCACCGCAGTTCGTGATCTTCTCCTGGGACGGCGCGGGAGAAGTGGGCAACGGACTCTTCCCGCGCTTCCTCAAGCTCGCCGAGGACCACGGCGCGCACATGACCTTCTTCCTCTCGGGCATCTACCTGCTGCCGGAGTCGAAGAAGCGGCTCTACCACGGTCCGAACAACGCGGTGGGCGCCTCCGACATCGGCTACCTCACCGACGAACACGTCAAGGCGACCCTCAAGTACGTACGCCAGGCCTGGCTCGACGGGCACGAGATCGGCACGCACTTCAACGGGCACTTCTGCGTGGGCTCCGGCTCCGTGGCCAACTGGACACCCCAGCAGTGGCGCAGCGAGATCGACCAGGCCACGTCCTTCGTGAAGCAGTGGCGGACGAACACGGGCTGGCACGACCTGCCCTCGCTGCCCTTCGACTACGACAAGGAACTCGTCGGCGGCCGCACCCCCTGCCTGCTCGGGCAGAACAATCTGCTGCCCACCGCCCGCGAGCTCGGCTGGCGCTACGACGCGTCCTCGCCCGGCGGCCGACAGCGCTGGCCCGACAAGAAGCAGGGCGTCTGGGACCTGCCGCTGCAGGCCGTCCCGTTCCCCGGGCACAGCTTCGAGGTGCTGTCGATGGACTACAACATGCTGGCCAACCAGTCCCTCAACTCCACGAAGGCGCCCGCCTACAACTACCCGGGCTGGCGCAAGCAGTCCACCGAGGCGTACATCGCCGGGTTCAAGCGGGCCTACGAGACGAACCGGGCGCCGTTCTTCATCGGCAACCACTTCGAGGAGTGGAACGGCGGCATCTACATGGACGCCGTGGAGGAAGCGCTCAAGCACATCGCCTCCGCTGCCGAGAAGCACGACGACGTACGCCTCGTCTCCTTCCGGCAGTATGTCGACTGGATGGACGCGCAGGACCCCGAGGTGCTCGCGAAGCTCCGGACGCTCGACGTCGGTCAGCAGCCCGCCGAAGGCTGGCGGAAGTTCCTCGCCGAACCGGCGACAAACCCCTCCTGAAATGGGCTTTTCCGTGCATGAGGGGGGTGCGGAAGATCCCCTAAACAGACATGCGAAACTTTTCACATGAGTGCCGCCTGCAGCGCCCCGCGCAACTCCGCGACCACGCGCCGCGCCGTCGAGCTGACCGTGGGAGCCGCCGTCGCGGCCCTGGCGCTGACCGCGTGCGGCTCGGGCGGCACGTCCGGGGGCGGCAACAACACGAACTTCGTGACCAGCTCCGGCGGCGTCGCCACCGTCAAGAAGGGCGAGCGGCACGACGCCCCCGACCTGACCGGCGACGACCTGGAGGGCAAGGCCCTGGACCTCGCCGACTACAAGGGCAAAGTGGTCGTGCTGAACGTCTGGGGCTCCTGGTGCCCGCCCTGCCGCGCCGAAGCGCCCAACTTCGTGAAGGTCGCCAAGGCCACCGAGAAGCAGAACGTGCAGTTCCTCGGCATCAACACCCGTGACACCAGCACCAGCCCGGCCAAGGAGTTCGAGAAGAGCTTCGACGTCTCCTACCCGAGCTACTACGACCCCACGGGCAAGCTGCTGCTCAAGTTCGAGAAGGGCACGCTCAACCCGCAGGCCATCCCGTCCACGATCATCGTGGACCGGGAGGGCAAGATCGCCGCGCGCTCGCTGAAGCCGCTGAGCGAGAAGAGTCTGCGGGACATGCTCGACCCGGTAGTCGCGGAGAAGTGAGCGACGGTGTCCACGCTTGTCACTCTCGCCGCCTATGACAGCGAGAACGCCACGATCCTGAGCGGCGCGCTGCTCCTCGCCGTGCCGGTGGCCCTCATCGGCGGCCTGGTCTCCTTCTTCTCCCCGTGCGTGCTGCCGCTCGTGCCCGGTTACCTCTCCTACGTCACCGGCGTCACCGGCACCGACCTGATGGAACAGCGGCGGGGCCGCATGGTGGCCGGCGCCAGTCTCTTCGTCCTCGGCTTCACCGCCGTGTTCGTCTCGGGCGGCGCGCTGTTCGGCTACTTCGGGCAGACGCTGCAGGAGTACCAGGGCGTACTGAACAAGGTGCTGGGCGGGCTCATGATCGCCATGGGCGTGTTCTTCATGGGGCTGATGCCCTGGATGACCCAGCGTGAGTTCCGCATCCACAAGAAGCCCGCCGCCGGACTGATCGGCGCCCCGCTGCTCGGCGCCCTGTTCGGCATCGGCTGGACGCCCTGCATCGGCCCGACCCTCGGCTCCGTGATCGCGCTCTCCTCGCAGCAGGGCAGCGCCGGACGCGGGGCCATACTGACTGTCGCGTACTGCCTCGGCCTCGGCGTGCCCTTCGTGCTCGCCGCGGTCGCCTTCCGCAAGGCGCTCGGCGCCTTCGGCTGGGTCAAGAAGCACTACGCATGGGTGATGCGCATCGGCGGCATCATGATGATCCTGACCGGACTCCTCCTGCTCACGGGTGCTTGGGACAGCCTCGTAGGGCAGATGCGGACATGGTCCACCGGCTTCCAGGTGGGAATCTGATCCATGAGCAACACACACACCCCTGAGGGCCCGGAGACCACCGAGCAGGAGGCCGGGGCCCAGCTGAGCACCGCGCCGGTGGAGGACCAGTCCCCGAACCTCCCCAAGCTCGGCGTCATCGGCTGGATCCGCTGGTTCTGGCGGCAGCTCACCTCGATGCGGGTCGCCCTGATCCTGCTGTTCCTGCTGTCGCTCGGCGCCATCCCCGGCTCGCTGATCCCGCAGTCCGGGACGGACCCGCTCAAGGTCTCCGACTTCCAGAAGGCGCACACCACGCTCGGGCCGATCTACGAGAAGCTCGGCCTCTTCCACGTCTACGGCTCGGTGTGGTTCTCCGCGATCTACATCCTGCTGTTCGTCTCGCTCATCGGCTGCATCGTGCCCCGCACCTGGCAGTTCGTCGGCCAGCTGCGCGGCCGCCCGCCGGGCGCCCCCAAGCGCCTGAACCGGCTGCCCGCCTACGCGACCTGGCGCACCGAGGCCGACCCCGAGCAGGTGCGCGCCGCCGCGCTCACGATGCTCAAGAAGCGCCGCTACCGTGCCCACCTCGCGGGCGACGCGGTCGCCTCCGAGAAGGGCTATCTGCGCGAGGTCGGCAACCTGGCCTTCCACGTGGCGCTGATCGTCATGCTGGTCGCCTTCGCCTGGGGGCAGCTCTTCAAGTTCGAGGGCGGCAAGCTGGTCGTCGAGGGCGACGGCTTCGCCAACAGCCTCACCCAGTACGACGACTTCAAGTCGGGCAACCTCTTCGACAGAGACAACGACCTGTCGCCGTTCAGCTTCAACCTCGACAAGTTCACCGCGACCTACGCGCGCACCGGCCCGGAGAAGGGCACCCCCCGTACCTTCCGCGCGAACGTCAGCTACAGCGAGGGCGCCGACGGCAAGACCAAGAAGACCGCCATCGAGTCCAACCACCCGCTGGACATCGACGGCACCAAGATCTTCCTCAACGGCCACGGCTACGCGGTCAACGTCACCGTCCGCGACGGCAAGGGCAAGGTCGTCTCCCAGCAGACCGTGCCGATGCTGCCGATCGACTCCAACATCTCGTCGCAGGGCGCGATCAAGGTGATGGACGGCTACCGCAACGCGAAGGGCGAGAAGGAGCAGCTCGGCTTCAGCGCCTGGTTCGTGCCGACGTTCGCCGGCGCGGGCAAGGGCACGATGTTCTCCCAGTTCCCGGCGCTCGACTTCCCGGTCCTCGCGCTCAACGCGACACACGGCGATCTCGGTGTGGACGCCGGTCTGCCGCAGAACGTGTACCAACTGGACACCTCTCACATGAAGGCGTTCAAGGACTCCAAGGGCAAGGCCCTGAAGTCGCGCCTGCTGCCGGGCGAGACGATGAAGCTCCCGGGCGGGGCGGGCTCCATCACCTTCGACAAGGACATCAAGGAATGGGTCACCTTCCAGATCTCCCACCAGCCCGGTGACACGTGGGCGCTCGCCGGTGCCCTCGCCGCGATCGCCGGTCTGGCCGGCTCCCTGTTCATCCAGCGCCGCCGCGTCTGGGTACGCGCCGTCGAGGGCCCGGACGGCGTGACCGTCGTCGAGATGGCCGGCCTCGGCCGCAGCGAGTCCGCGAAGCTCCCCGAAGAGCTGGGCGGTCTGGTCGACCAACTGCACGCCCAGGCGCCCAGCGCCCCCGAACCTTCCGAGACCTCCGAACCACCCACAGCTGTTCCTGCCGCCGAAGGGGCTGAGAAGTGACTCTCGCCGCCGCAACCAACGAATCCCTGGCGCACACGAGTAACGTCCTCATCTATTCGTCCATGGCCGTCTACCTGCTGGCGTTCTTCGCGAACATGGCCGAGTGGATCCTGGGCAGCCGCAGCAAGGTCGGCCGCACCGCGTCCGCCCTCACCGGGACCGCCGGGGCCGAGGACGCCTCCGGGGTGAAGGTCCAGGTCAAGCAGAAGAACGGCGGCACCGCCGTACTGGAGCGGCCGAAGGTCGTCACCCGGGCCGCCACGGGCGCCCGCGACGTGCCGGACGGGCCCGGCGCCTCCGGAGGTGACGAGCAGGGCGACCTCTACGGACGTATCGCCATCTCGCTCATCACGCTCGGGTTCCTCGTCGAATTCGCCGGTGTCCTCACCCGCGCGCTCTCCGTGGAGCGCGCGCCGTGGGGCAACATGTACGAGTTCAACCTGACCTTCTCCACCGTCGCCGTCGGCGTGTACCTCGCGCTGCTCGCGCTGAAGAAGAACGTCCGCTGGCTCGGCCTTCCGCTGGTCACCACGGTCCTCCTCGACCTCGGTCTCGCTGTCACTGTCTTGTACACCGCCAGCGACCAGTTGGTTCCCGCCCTTCACTCGTACTGGCTGTACATCCACGTCTCGACGGCGATCTTCTGCGGCGCGGTCTTCTACGTCGGCGCGGTCGGCACGATCCTGTACCTCTTCAAGGACAGCTACGAGAGCAAGCTCGCGAGCGGCGGCGAGCCCGGCCGGTTCGCGACGTCGGTCATGGAGCGGCTGCCCGCCTCGCAGTCCCTCGACAAGTTCTCCTACCGCGTCAACGCGGCGGTCTTCCCGCTGTGGACGTTCACGATCATCGCGGGCTCCATCTGGGCCGGCGACGCCTGGGGCCGCTACTGGGGCTGGGACCCCAAGGAGACCTGGTCGTTCATCACCTGGGTCGCCTACGCCGCCTACCTGCACGCGCGGGCGACCGCCGGCTGGAAGGGCCGCAAGGCCGCCTATCTGGCGCTGGCCGCCTTCGGCTGCTGGATCTTCAACTACTACGGCGTGAACATCTTCGTCACCGGCAAGCACTCCTACGCCGGGGTCTGAGACGCCGACACCCGAGGCCGGTTCCCGCGACTCCCCGTCGTGAGAACCGGCCTTTCGGTACCCGCAGGGCAAGCTGGACCCATGACCGTGACCCTCATCGAGCCCGGCACCAGCCGCACCGCCGGCACCACCCACACCCTGTTCTTCACCCTGCGCCTGCCCCACCCCGTCGAACAGGTCTGGCAGGCCGTGGCCACCCCGAGAGGCCTCGAAGGCTGGCTGGCGGCCGCCGACGTGCTGGAGCCGCGGCTCGGCGGCGCCGTCACCCTGCGCTGGCTCAACGGGGGCGGCGCGCACCAGGGGCGGGTCACCGCCTGGGACGTGCAGCGCGTCGCCGAGTACACCCTCGAAGGAGTGCACGGCCGGATCCGCTGCCACCTGGAACCGGCCACCACCCTGCGCTTCACGAACGAGTTCGACGGCGACGACGCGCTGCGCCTGGACTGCCTGGCCGGCTGGCACGACCACTTCCTGTCGCTGCTCGACGCCCTGGACGGGCGGCCCATGACCCCGGCCGACTGGGCGGCGTGGACCCCCGACCGCTGGCAGACCCTCAGGGACGGTTACGTCAGCCGACCGTGATGGAGTCCAGCTTGCCGCGCAGACACATGTGGCTGTCGACGGGCTCGTGGGCGACGCGCCCCTTCGGCGCGGGCACCGGCTCGACCGTCGTACCCGGCTCGCATTCGTGGAAGCGGACGAGCGACAGCAGTCGGTGGGCGCGTCCGCCGGGGGAGGGAGGGACTCGGTGGCGCCCGGAGCGCCGGCGGTCGCCCGTCCAACGGGCCATCAGGTCGACGATGCCGATGGCGAACGCGGCCGGGTCGTACGGCGCGTCCTCCCAGCCGGCGCCCTGTCCGAGGGATCCGTGTACACCTGCTGCCCGCCCTTGCCCGCATGCCGGTCGAGCACGGTGACCGTGCCGAGGCGCGCCGCGTCCGGGTGATCCAGACGATCCCCATGACGTCCGAGCTGAGCCGCTGCGAAAGCAACTCCGGTACGCGGTACGCCTTTTCGTCCCGGTACACGATGAACGGCGCGGTCATCAACGAGTACGTGTACCGCCTCGTCGGCCTCGGATCGTACGCGCGGTGAGCGGGCGCACCGGGGCAGCGGCCCTCGACCTGGCGGGCGGAGGCGCCGAGCCGCTGCGCCCGCGGGACCCCGGCCGGATCGGGGCCGGTGGCATGGGGCGGGTGTGCCTCGGCGTCATGGACGGCCGGTTCGCCGCCGTCAAGCAACTGCCGGCGTCCGTCGTCGCCGAGGACCAGGGGTCCGTACGCCGCTTCGGGCAGGAACGGGACAACCTAGCGCGGCTGCTCGCGGGCGACCGCGACGCCGAACCGCCGTGGTTCGCCACGGAGTTCGTCCCCGGCCTGTGGTCAGTGCTCCGGGAGGCGGCGGCGGGCCTTGCGGCCGTGCACACCCTCGGCATGGTGCGCCGGGACCTCAAGCCCTCGAACGTCATGCTGACCGCCCGCGGCGTCACCCTCATCGACTTCGGGATCGCCCGTGCCATGGAGCAGAGCCCGCTCACCCGGACCGGCCTCGTCGTCGGCACGCCCGCGTACATGTCGCCCGAACAGGCCTCTGGCACACGGCGGCCGACCGGCGCGTCCGACGTGTTCGCGCTGGGTCTGCTCGTCGCGTACGCGGCCGGCGGGCGCCGGCCGTTCGGCGACGGGGAGGGCAACCCGCTCTGCCGCATCGTGCACGACGGGCCCGCCGAGGTGGTCGCGGCCTGCCTGGACAAGGAACCGGAGGGGCGCCCGGCAGTCGCCGAGATCCTCGAACAAGGCTTAGCCCACGGCGACTTGGGTACGCCGGAGTGGCCCGGCCCGCTCCAGGGCCCGCTGGCCGAGCGGGCGGCGTTCGCGGCGCGGGTGCCGGAGGGGACACCCGCGCCGCCGCCCGTGCCGGAGCCGGACACCGGGGGGACCGGCTCCGGCACCCGGGCCCCGCGGCGCGAGCGGGACGTAACGCCTCCGCGGGGCGGTCTACTCCCCGGCGGCGCCGTTGTCTCCGTTGTCTCCGATGTCCTCGTGCCACAGCTCCGGCCTGGCCGCGATGAAGTCCTCCATCATGCCGACGCACTCGGGATCGTCGAGCAGCACGATCTCGACGCCGTGCTCGGCCAGCCAGTCGTGCCCGCCGTGGAAGGTGCGCGCCTCGCCGATGACGACGCGGGAGATGCCGAACTGGCGCACCAGGCCCGAGCAGTACCAGCAGGGGCTGAGCGTGGTCACCATCGTGGTGCCCCGGTACGAGCGCTGCCGCCCCGCGTCGCGGAACGCGTCGGTCTCGCCGTGCACCGACGGGTCCGCGTCCTGCACCCGCCGGTTGTGGCCGCGGCCGAGGACCGTGCCGTCGGCCGAGTACAGGGCGGCACCGATCGGGATGCCGCCCTCGGCGAGACCGGCCCTCGCCTCCGCCACGGCGGTGGCGAGCCAGGTGCGGGCGAGACCGGGGTTCATGCCTGTCACTCCTTGCCCCGCTCGTCCTCGCGGCGCTTGAGCTCCTCCTCGCGGCGGCGCAGGTCCGCCTCCCAGTCCTTGAGGAGCGCTTCGTCCTTCTGGTCGTCCTTCTTGTCACCGGAGTCTTTGAGGGAGTCCAGGAACTCGGGGTTGTCGTCCGGCGCGACGAACCGCGCCCTGCGGTCGCGTTGCCACTCGGACGGGGTGGCGCCGCCGGCGGGCGCGTGCCGCCGCTTGCCGGCCACCAGCCAGGCGACCGGGCCGACGAGGACCTCGCCGAAGAGCAGGATGATGATGACCCACACCACCTTCGGCAGGCCGCGCACCTCCTCCTCGGGGGTGTTCAGGCAGTCGATGAACGCGTAGATCCACAGCGCCAGGACCAGCAAGAACGGCAAATAGCGGAGCATGGTGTCGCGACCCCCCAAGAACGGTGCGCACGGTGACGTAGAGGCGGGGTGCGGGCCCCCGGTGACCGGGCCAGGGTAGCCGGTGCCGGATACTGGAACGCATGGCTTACGACGATCTTCGCTCCCTGCTCCGGGCGCTGGAGCGCGAGGGCGACCTCCAGCGCATCAAGGCCGAGGTCGACCCCTACCTGGAGGTCGGTGAGATCGTCGACCGGGTACAGAAGGCAGGCGGCCCGGCCCTGCTCTTCGAGAACGTGAAGGGCTCGGCGATGCCCCTCGCGATGAACGTGTACGGCACCGACCGGCGGCTGCTGAAAGCCCTCGGCCTGAAGTCGTACAGCGACATCAGCGAGAAGATCGGCGGCCTGCTCAAGCCCGAACTGCCGCACGGCTTCGTCGGTGTCCGCGAGGCGTTCGGCAAGCTCGGCGCGATGACCCACGTGCCGCCGCGCAAGGTCAAGGACGCGCCCGTGCAGGAGGTCGTGCTGCACGGGGACGACGTCGACCTGGACCAGCTCCCGGCGCTGTTCACCTGGCCCGAGGACGGCGGCTCCTTCTTCAACCTGGGCCTGACCCACACCAAGGACCCCGAGTCCGGGGTGCGCAACCTCGGCCTCTACCGGCTGCAGCGCCACGACAAGCGCACCATCGGCATGCACTGGCAGATCCACAAGGACAGCCGCAACCACTACCAGGTGGCGGCCCGCAAGGGCGAGAAGCTGCCCGTCGCCATCGCCTTCGGCTGCCCGCCCGCGGTCACCTACGCGTCGTCGGCCCCGCTGCCCGGCGACATGGACGAGTACATGCTGGCCGGGTTCATCCAGGGCAAGCGCGTCGAGATGGTCGACTGCAAGACGGTCCCGCTCCAGGTCCCGGCCAACGCCGAGGTGGTCATCGAGGGCTGGCTGGAGCCGGGCGAGATGCTGCCCGAGGGCCCCTTCGGCGACCACACGGGCTTCTACACCCCGCAGGAGCCGTTCCCCGCGCTGACCATCGACTGCGTCACCATGCGCAGGCGCCCGCTGCTCCAGTCGATCGTCGTCGGCCGCCCGCCGACCGAGGACGGCCCGCTGGGCCGGGCGACGGAACGCTTCTTCCTTCCCCTCCTCAAGGTGATCGTCCCGGACATCGTCGACTACCACCTGCCGGAGTCGGGCGGCTTCCACAACTGCGCGATCGTCTCGATCGACAAGAAGTACCCGAAGCACGCCCAGAAGGTCATGAGTGCCATCTGGGGCGCGCACATGATGTCGCTGACCAAGCTGATCGTCGTCGTCGACTCCGATTGCGACGTGCACGATCTTCATGAAGTGTCGTGGCGCGCGCTCGGGAACACGGACTACGCCCGTGACCTGACCGTCGTCGAGGGCCCTGTCGACCACCTCGACCACGCCTCGTACCAGCAGTTCTGGGGCGGCAAGGCGGGCATCGACGCGACGAAGAAGTGGCCCGAGGAGGGCTACACGCGGGACGGCGGCTGGCCCGAGATGGTCGTCTCCGACCCCCGAACGGCGGCCCTGGTGGACCGCCGCTGGAAGGAGTACGGACTCAAGTGACCTCAGCATCCGCGGCGATCCCGCAGCAGCCGGGCCGCACCAAGGCGTTCCTGCGCCTGGTCATGATCGAGCACTCGGTCTTCGCGCTGCCGTTCGCCTACACCGCGGCGCTGACCGCGATGTTCGAGCTGGACAAGAACATCCACTGGGGCCGGCTGCTCCTGGTCACCATCTGCATGGTGGGCCTGCGCACGTTCGCGATGGCGGCGAACCGGATCATCGACCGCGAGATCGACGCCCGCAACCCGCGCACCGCCCACCGCGAGCTGGTCACGGGCGCGGTGTCGGTGAAGTCGGCGTGGACGGGCGCGCTGATCGCACTGGTCATCTTCCTCGGCGCGGCGGCCCTCCTGAACCCGCTCTGTCTCGCCCTGGCCCCCATCGCCGTGATCCCGATGGTCGTCTACCCGTACGGCAAGCGGTTCACGAACTTCCCGCAGGCCATCCTCGGTCTCGCCCAGGCGATGGGCCCGATCGGCGCGTGGATCGCGGTCACCGGCTCCTGGTCGTGGGAAGCGGTGATCCTCGGTCTCGCCGTCGGCATCTGGATCGGCGGCTTCGACCTGATCTACGCGTGCCAGGACGTGGAGACCGACCGCGAGGTCGGCGTCATGTCGGTGCCGGCCCGCTTCGGCATCCCCGCCGCCATCTGGGGCGCGCGCGTCTGCCACACCGTCACGACGGCCCTGTTCGTCTGGTACGCGCTGACCACCGGCGCGGGCACCTTCTTCTGGGTCGGCCTGGTGATCGTCGCGGGCGCGTTCCTGTACGAGCACACGATCGTCAAGCCGCACGACCTGTCCCGCCTGAACCGGGCGTTCTTCCAGGTCAACGGGTTCATCGGCATCGCGCTGTTCGTGTGCGCGCTGCTGGATCTGCTGGTGCGCGGGCTCACCGTGTGAGCGGGTCCGGGCCGTCCTCGGCCCGGAGCAGGCGCAGGAACGCCCTGAGTCCGCTGATGATCTCCTGGTTGTCCGTCAGCCGGTTCACCACCGACTCGAACTCGCGGCTGAGTGCCTCGACGCGGAGATCCACGCGGTCCGCGCGTCCGTGGGCGGAAAGGCCGACGGCGTCGACGGACGTACGCAGTTCGGCGAGGACCCGGTAGGTCTCCTCCCCCTTCTCCTCCAGGACGGCCGCGCCCTTCTGGAGCGCGGCGACGGTGGCGCGCAGTGCGGCGACGTCGTCGCGCGGGAAGCGCACCTCGCCGTGGAGCGTGGTGAGCCGGCGGCGCAGCGCGGTGAAGTAGGCGCCGGCGGGGCGGAACAGGGTGCTGAGCAGATAGCAGCCGGCGATCCAGTAGCCCGCTGTCCGGCCCGTGGCCCAGGCGGCGAACACCGTGGCGGCGCCCGTGACGACATGCGCGCCGACGGCCAGGCGCAGCATCACGGCGGCGATCCGTGCGGCCTCCGCGTCCCGGTCGGCCGGCACCGCGAGTCCCTTCTCGCGGCTGACGCGGGCCTCGTGGACCACGGAACGGGCCCGGAAGTAGAGGTTCCAGGGCACGGTCAGCAGCAGCACGAGCCACAGCAGGCAGATCGCTCCGCCCGCGGCGAGCAGCACGGTGTCGGCGGGGATGCCGAGCGCGTGGACCAGGACGAGGGCGGCGACGGCGGCCGCCCCGCACAGCACCAGGTAGCGGGCCTTCATGGCCTCACTGTGGCGAGCCGCGCGGCTCGCCGTATGCGTCGGCGTACTCAGTCACGTACTCAACCGGCGGTGTCTGCGGCCGGTCTCACCGCGGGACCGGACTCACAGCGGGAGCTGTGGCCGCGCCCGCTCCGGCCGGCGGCGTACGACGAACGCCGCCGCCACGCCCGCGATCAGGCCTATGAGGTGGCCCTGCCAGCTCACGCCCTCGTTGGCCGGGGAGAGGCCCGCCAGGATCGTCGTGCCCCAGTACGCGGCCACCAGCACGCCGACGACGATGCCGAGCGGTCTGCGCTCGACGAAGCCGCTGAGCACGACGAAGCCGAACAGCCCGAAGATCAGGCCGGAGGCGCCCGCCGTGTTGGAGTGGGCGGGGGCCACCAGCCACACCCCGAGCCCGTCCGCGACGATGATCAGGGCGCAGGCCAGCAGGAAGCGGCGCAGTCCGGAGAGCGCGGCGACGAAGCCGAGGACCAGCAGCGGGACCGAGTTCGCCGCGACGTGGTCGAAGCCGAAGTGGATGAACGAGGCCGGGACGACATCGACCAGCTCGGCCGGATCGCGCGGCTGTATGCCGAAGCGGTCGAGCGCGTGCCCCGACGCCGTGTCGACCACTTCGAGCAGCCACAGCAGGGCGACCCACCCCACCATGAGCTTTCCCGCGGCCAGTGCGCGACCGCGCGCCGGTCCGCGAACCGTGCTCGTACTGTCCGTCATTACCGCCCCCACCCCCATGGGCCCGCCGTCGCGGAAAGAACGACATCGCGGGAAGAACGACCACGGCCCCTGCTCAAGTTCCCCTGGGGCGACGCCGGATAGGCTCGCGGTGTGGAGCACGTTAACGCATCGAGCCGCAGCCCCTGGATCGTCGGGGTGTCCGGCGCATCCGGGACCCCCTACGCCGCCTCTGTGCTGCGCGCACTGCTGGCCGCGGGCGAGGCCGTCGACCTGGTCGTCTCGCGGGCCTCGCGGCTCACCCTGCTCGACGAGACGGGCATCGCGTTCCGGGACGCGCACTGGCGCGAGGATCTGGCCGAGTGGCTGGCGCGGGGCGCGGACGGCAAGCCGGACACGTTCGGGGGCGTCGGGCTGGACGGCGTACGGCACTGGGCGGCGGGCGATCTGGCCGCCGGTCCGTCCTCCGGCTCGTACCCGGTCAAGGGCATGATCATCGTGCCCGCGTCGACGGCGTGCGTGGCGGGGGTGGCGCTCGGTCTGTCGAAGGACCTGCTGCAGCGCGCGGCGAGCGTGACGCTCAAGGAGGGGCGCAGGCTGGTGGTCGCGGTACGGGAGACACCGTTGAACGGACAGACGCTCAGGCATCTGGTGACGCTGGACGAGGCGGGCGCGGTCGTGCTGCCCGCCTCGCCGGCGTTCTACGCGGGGGCGACGCACATCCAGGATCTGGTGGACTTCGTCGCGGGGCGGGCGCTGGACGCGGCGGGAGTGCCGCACACGCTGTACCGCCGCTGGGAGGGAGAGCTGGGGGGAGGCTCTCGCCGTGACTAGCTCTTCTTGCCGCGGGCGGCGGACTTCTCGGCCGCGCGGCGCTCGGTGGTGGCGGACTGGTGGACACGGGAACGATTGGCCGCCGCCTGCATCTCGCGCATGCGGGCGTACGCCATCTCGATCGTGAACACGGTGACAACACTCCTGAAAATCGATGGATCTTCGCTGATCCGGTGACTGGGCTTTAGATCTTGCGGGGTGTTGCCCCCGCATGCCTTAGATTCTACACGTAAACTCGCGTCAACGCTGAATAATGAAAGGCTTTGGACCTATGGACGCCGTGGACAGGCAGCTCATCCAGGCCCTGCGCGAGAACGGCCGCGCCTCGTATGCGGAGTTGGGCCGTCTCGTCGGCCTGTCCGGACCGAGCGTCACGGACCGCATCAACCGCCTCGAGGCGGCCGGGGTCATCACCGGCTACCGGGCCACCGTCGACTCCGCCTCGCTCGGCCTCGGCGTCACCGCCCTCGTCGGCATCTCCCTCTCCGACGCCGCCGACCACGAGGACGTCGCGCGCCGCCTGAAGGACCTGCACGAGATCGAGGACTGCTGGTTCATCGCGGGCGACGACTCGTACATGCTCAAGGTGCGGGTCGGCGACGTCGACGGTCTGGAGAAGACGATCCGCCGCCTCAGCGGCACCAAGGGCGTCTCCCGCACGCGCACCACGATCGTGCTCTCCACGAAGTGGGAGAACCGCGTCGGGGAGCTGCCCGAAGAGGTGTGAGCGCGGCCCTGTCGGAGGGTGGGCGTACGGTGGACCGGACTTACGGGTCTTGTTGGTGAGGAGAGGTAAAGGGCATGGACGCAGGGCTCAAGCGCGAGCTGGAGCAGAAGGTCAGGGACGGTGAGCGGCTGTCCCGCGAGGACGGCGTCGCGCTCTACGAGTCGGACGACCTGGCCTGGCTCGGCGGCCTCGCCCACGAGGTGCGCACGCGCAAGAACGGCGACGTCGTGCACTTCAACGTGAACCGTCACCTCAACATGACCAACGTGTGCACCGCCTCGTGCGCCTACTGCTCGTTCCAGCGCAAGCCGGGCGAGAAGGACGCGTACACGATGCGCATCGAGGAGGCCGTCAAGCTCGCCAAGGCGATGGAGTCGGAGAGCCTCACCGAGCTGCACATCGTCAACGGCCTGCACCCGACGCTCCCTTGGCGCTACTACCCGCGCTCGCTGAAGGCCCTCAAGGAGGCCCTGCCGAACGTCGGCCTCAAGGCGTTCACGGCCACCGAGATCCACCACTTCGAGAAGATCTCCGGGCTTCCCGCCTCCGAGATCCTCGACGAGCTGATCGACGCGGGCCTGGAGTCGCTGACCGGCGGCGGCGCGGAGATCTTCGACTGGGAGATCCGGCAGCACATCGTCGACCACGACACCCACTGGGAAGACTGGTCGCGCATCCACCGCCTGGCGCACGAGAAGGGGCTCAAGACCCCCGCGACGATGCTGTACGGGCACATCGAGGAGCCCCGTCACCGCGTCGACCACGTGCTGCGCCTGCGGGAACTGCAGGACGAGACCGGCGGCTTCCAGGTCTTCATCCCGCTGCGCTACCAGCACGACTTCGTCGACATGAAGGACGGCAAGGTCCGCAACCGCCTGCAGGCCCGCACCACGATGGCGACGGGC
This sequence comes from Streptomyces sp. NPDC050264, assembly GCF_040655895.1. Lineage (NCBI taxonomy): Bacteria > Bacillati > Actinomycetota > Actinomycetes > Kitasatosporales > Streptomycetaceae > Streptomyces > Streptomyces sp. NPDC050264. The sequence goes on along the minus strand of NZ_JBFAKV010000004.1, from coordinate 143,076 downwards.
GCGGAGGCGCTGAAGACCTTCGCGGTCTCGCGCCTGCTCTTCGACAACGTGCCGCATGTGAAGTGCTTCTGGGTCATGCACGGCCTGCACACCACGCAGCTCGCGCTGCAGCACGGCGCCGACGACATGGACGGCTCGGTCGTCGAGTACAAGATCACGCACGACGCGGACAACTACGGCACGCCGTCCAAGCTGACCCGCGAGGACCTGCTCGACCTCATCCGCGACGCCGGCTTCCAGCCCGTCGAGCGCAACACGCGCTACGAGATCATCCGCGAGTACGACGGCCCGGACCCGGCGCGCCGGGACGCCCCGCAGCCGATGCGCGTCTGAGATCGCGGGCCGGGGGGCCTCAGTTCAGCGGCAGCATCATGTGCACGTCGTCACGGTCGTCCCCCGGGGCCACCCGGATCGCCCCGGGGACACGGCCGACCTCCTTGTAGCCGCACGCCGCGTAGAAGGAGTCCGCGCCCGTGCCTCCGCGGCAGGTGAGGCGGAGCGCCTCTATGCCGTCGAAGCCGCGGGCCGCGTCCTCGGCGGCGGACATCAGCGCCCGCCCGTACCCCTTGCCCTGGTGCCGGGGGTGCACCATCACCGTGTACAGCCACAGGTGGTGCCGCATGAGGCGGTGCTGGTTGCAGGCCAGGAACGCTGTCGCCGCGACCGCACCGTCCGGGTCGTTCTCGGCGCGGCCGACCAGCAGCCGGGTGCGGCCCTCGGCGATCCCCGCGAGGTGCTTCACCAGCTCGGGGCGGATGTCGTCGGGGGTGACCGGCGGGACGAATCCGACGGCCCCGCCCGCGTTCGACACGTCCGCCCACAGGGCGAGGATGCCGTCGCGCAGGGCCGGGTCGACCGACGGGTCCAGGGTGAAAGTAAGTGGCATGAACCGACCGTACCCATTACACGCGGGTCCGCTCAACATCGCTCTCCACGGCCGTGCTTCACTGGGGGGACCATTTGACAACGGATCGCTACGGAAGAGTGGATTGAGATGCTCCGCTACACGCTGATGCGCCTCGGGGTCTTCGCGGGCTGCTTCCTCGTCGTCTGGGGTCTCGTCGCCACCGGCATCGTTCCGCGCGGCCTGGGTGGCTCCAACTACCTGTGGATCGCACTGCTCTCCCTGGTCATCTCCGCGCCCATCAGCTTCGTGGTGCTGCGCCGGGAGCGCGACCGGGCCTCCGAGAAGATCGTCGCCCGCGTGGACCGCGCGAAGGCCAACATGGACGCGAGCCGCACCATGGAGGACGAGGCGGACGACGCCGCCCGCGCGCAGGGCGCGTAAGTTACCTCACAGACCACCCCGCCCCCGACACCGCTCCGGTGTCGGGGGCGGCTGCGTTGCGCCTGTGTTTTCAAGGTAAATGCGGCTTAAGAGGCATGCGGGCGCCTCGATTTCCCCAAAGAAGCCCTTTGATGTTCCCAAAGCACTGGTGTTAACGTTCCAGACATGAAGACATCAGCCGCGCACCGTACTGCCATGAGCGTCCCGCTCGTGGCGCGCCTGCATGTCGATCTCTGCCGTTGCATGTCCGCGGCCTGTCGCGCCTGACGCGACCATCCCGATGCAGCGGCGTCGCTGACCTCATCCCACGGTCGCCGCTCCGGTACTTCCCGTACGTCCCTGCCTTGTCCCCGCGTGCCTTCACTGGAGTGCCTCCGTGTCCGCGAACACCACCCCCGCCGACGCCAAGCCGGCTGAGCCGAAGTCCGGCTCCCGCATACCGAAGATCCCGTTCTGGGCGCAGATCCTGGGCGGCCTCGTCCTCGGTGTGCTGCTCGGCTGGCTCGCCCGCAGCCAGGACATGTCCTGGCTGGTCACCACCTTGGAGAAGGTCGGCGGTATCTTCATCCAGCTGCTCAAGCTGGCGGTCGCCCCGCTCGTCTTCTTCGCGATCCTGGTGTCCATCACCAACCTCCGCAAGGTCAACAACGCGGCGCGGCTCGCCTCCCGCACCCTCCTCTGGTTCATGATCACGTCGCTGATCGCGGTCGCCATCGGCCTCGTCATCGGCCTGCTCACCAACCCGGGCGCGGGCACCGGACTGACCCCGAAGGACGGCGCCAAGCCGGACCACGCGGGCTCCTGGATCGACTTCCTCACGGGCATCGTCCCCACCGACGTCATCACGCCCTTCACCGAGCTGAACGTCCTGCAGATCGTCTTCATGGCCGTCGTCGCCGGCATCGCCATCCTGCAGATCGGCGAGAAGGCCAAGCCGATCCTCACGCTCTCGGAGTCGATCCTCGAACTGCTCCAGAAGGCCCTGTGGTGGGTCATCAAGCTGGCGCCCATCGGCACCATCGGCCTCATCGGCTATGCGATCGCCACGTACGGCTGGGACCTCATCAGCAAGTACGCGACCTTCACCGCCGACATCTACGTCGGCTGCGCCCTGGTCATGTTCGTCGTCTACCCGACGCTGCTCGCGACCGTCGCCAAGCTGAACCCGCTGCAGTTCTTCAAGGGCGCCTGGCCCGCGATCCAGCTCGCCTTCGTCTCCCGCTCCTCGGTCGGCACCATGCCGCTGACCCAGAAGGTCACCGAGCGCCTCGGCGTCCCGAAGGAGTACGCCTCCTTCTCGGTCCCGTTCGGCGCCACGACCAAGATGGACGGCTGCGCCGCGATCTACCCGGCGATCGCCGCGATCTTCGTCGCGCAGATCTTCGACATCGACCTGGGCTTCGGCGACTACCTGCTCATCGCCTTCGTCTCGGTGGTCGGCTCCGCCGCCACGGCGGGCCTGACCGGCGCCACGGTCATGCTGACCCTGACCCTGTCCACGCTGGGCCTCCCGATGGAGGGTGTCGGCCTGCTCCTGGCGATCGACCCGATCCTGGACATGATGCGGACGGCCACGAACGTCGCCGGCCAGGTCCTCGTCCCGGTGATCGTCTCCGCCCGCGAGAAGATCCTCGACACCAAGGCCTACGAGAACGCGTCCTCCTCCCCGGTGGACGAGCCGCAGTCGGTGGCCGTGACCGCCGCCGCCTGACGTCCCCCGGCTCGTACGCCACCACCGTGCCCCGCTCCCGGATCCCGGGGGCGGGGCACGGCCGTAGGCTGGCCCGTGGACGGGGCGTGTGCGAAAGGCGGCAGGGGTGGGCGGCGACGTGGGGTCCGGGGCGGTGCGGCGGATGCCGCGGGCCGAGCGGGAGCGGCAGATGATGGACGCCGCGGTGCGGGTGTTCGGGGAGCGCGGGTACCGGGCCGCATCGATGGACGAGATCGCCGAACTCGCCGGTGTGTCCAAGCCGTTGGTGTACCTCTACCTGAACTCGAAGGAAGAGCTGTTCACCGTCTGCATCCGGCGGGAGGCGCAGGCGTTGATCGCGGCCGTGCGGGCGGGTGTGCGTCCGGACGTGGCCGCCGACCGGCAGCTCTGGGACGGGCTCACCGCCTTCTTCACCCACACCGCCGAGCGCCCCGACGGGTGGGCGGTGCTGCACAGCCAGGCGCGGTCGGGCGGGGACCCGTTCGTCGCGGAGGTCGGGACGATGCGGGAGGAGATCGTCGCCTTCGTGACGTCCCTGATCGCGGAGGCCGCGCGCGAGGCGCACCAGGAGCCCGGGCCGGCCGAGCGGGAGGTCGCCGGGCTCGCGACGGCCCTGGTCGGCGCGGCGGAGGCGCTCGCCGGGTGGGCCAACACCGACCCGTCCGTCTCCGCGAAGGAGGCCGCCACGACGATGATGAACTTCGCGTGGTCGGGGCTGGGGAACCTGATGGACGGGCGGCGCTGGTCAGTCCGTTAGCGGAGCCGCCTCCCGTACGTTCCCGGTGAGGTGCACCCGTTCCCCCCGCGCGGCCCGCAGCTCGAAGGCCGTCCCCCGCGTCGCGTACGTCACCGTGCCCGGCAGCAGCACCGGCGCCTTGAACCGCGCGTGCACGTGTACGGGGCCGCTCGCGCCGAATTCCGCCAGGCACCGGGCCGCCGTCCACATGCCGTGGGCGATGGCGCGTGGGAAGCCGAAGAGGCGGGCGGTGGCCGGGTGCAGGTGGATCGGGTTGCGGTCGCCGGACGCGGCGGCGTAGCGGCGGCCGAGGTCGCCGCCCAGCTTCCATTCCGTGAGCGGGGGGAGCGGTTCGCCGGCCCCGGGTTCGGGTGCGGGCGGGTCCTGGGTCGCGCCCCCGGCTGTCTTGTGCCGGGCCAGATAGGTGCTCGTCGACTCCCACACCAGGGTGCCGCCGGTACGCAGTGCGGTGCTGACGACAGCCTCCGTGCCGCGCCGATGAGGCCTCAACTCCGTTACCTGAAGGGCCAGTTCATACACATCAGTGGGGGAGAGGCTCTGTCGCTGGGTGATGTCGATCGAGGTGTGGACGAGCCCGAGCAGCGGCAGCGGGAACGCGCGTTCCGACATCAGCCGCATGGCCAGGGGGAACCCGAGGACGTGCGGATACGTGACGGGCAGCTCGTCCCGCCCGGTCGCGAAGGCGCAGACGCGTTCGTAGGCGGCGAGATGATCCTGCGAGACCCGCAGCCCGGGCAGGACGAGCCGGGTGCCGGGCAGGACGGCGTCGGGGCGGGGCCGCTTCAGGGGGGACAGGAGGGCGCCGCGGGCCATGAGGGGGACGAGCGACGGGGTGGAGGCGAGGGTGACGGTGCGCGTGGGGGTGGGAGCGGTGGCGCGGGCGGGGGTGCGCGGTGCGGTGTGCGGCTTCGGTTCGGTCATGTCGGCTCCTGGGGGAGGAGGGGCGGCGGCCGGCCGGGAGAACGGCCTGGGGGTGGCGGTTCGCCGGAGATGAGCGGGCTCGGATGGTGCGGCGTCGGGTCAGGTGGCGGCAGCGACGGGGCGCGGGGTGTCGGGGCCGGGCGCCGGGCGGCCGCGGGGCCGCGGGGCCGGGCGAGCGGCCACGGGGCCGCGGGGCACGAGGTGCCAGGCCGGGCACGAGGCGGCGACGGGGCGCGGGGGCGCCGGCCGCCGGGTCAGGCGCCGAGGAGGCTTTGGCCGCAGACCCTGACCACCTGCCCGTTCACCGCCCCGGAGCCGGGCGACGCGAACCACGCCGTTGTTTCCGCCACGTCGACCGGGAGCCCGCCCTGGCCGAGCGAGTTCATCCGCCGTCCGGCCTCGCGGATGAACAGCGGCACGGCCGCCGTCATCTTCGTCTCGATGAAGCCGGGGGCCACCGCGTTCACCGTGACGCCGTGCTCGGCGAGGGCCCGCGGTGCGAGGGAGCGTACGAGGCCGACGATGCCGGCCTTGCTCGCGGCGTAGTTGGTCTGCCCGGTGTTGCCGGCGAGGCCCGCGATGGACGCCGTGGCGACGATGCTGCCGCCGCGGCGCACGGCTCCCGCCTTGAGCAGTGTGTCCGTCGTGCTCAGCACGCTCGCGAGGTTCACGTCGAGGACCGAACTCCACCGCTCCGCGGGCATGTTGGCCAGACGCCGGTCGCGGGTGATGCCCGCGTTGTGGACGAGGATGTCGAGCCCGCCGGACCCGGCGGTGAACTCGGCGATGTGCTCGCCCGCGCCGTCGGCGGTGATGTCGAGCGGCAGCGCGCGCCCGCCCAGCCGCTCGGCGACCCGCCCCAACTCGGCCTCGGCGGACGGCACATCGAGGAGAACGACCTTCGCCCCGTCCCGTACGAGGGTCGCGGCGACGGCTTCGCCGATACCGCGCGCGGCGCCGGTGATCAGCGCGGTGCGTCCGGCGAGCGGCTGCGCCCAGTCCTCCGGAGACGCCGGCTCGCCCTCCGCAGCGCCGACTTCGACGACCTGCCCGCTGACATAGGCCGACCTGGGGGAGAGCAGGAAACGCAGCGTCGACTCGGCGGCCGCCACCGGCCCCGCGACCCGTACCAGGTTCACCGTGCGGCCGCGCCCGATCTCCTTGCCGAGGGAGCGTACGAACCCTTCGAGGCCCTGCTGCACGGCCGCCTGGTGATGGTCGTCGGCGGACGGCGGCGTCCCGAGCACGATGACGCGTCCGCTCGCCGCGACCGAGCGGACGACGGGATGCAGCGCGGCGTGCACCTCGGCGAGTGCCGCCAGGTCGGCGACGGCGGTCGCGTCCACGACGACGCCGACGGGACGCCGGGTTTCCGGGTCGGCGCCCGAGAGCGAGCCGCGCACCTGGAGACCGGTGCGGGCCAGGAGTTCGGACAGCTCCTCGCGGTGGGCGGACGTACCGGCGGTGAAGTGCAGCAACTGCCCTGTGAAGGAGGGGTGTTCGCTGGTCCAGCGGCGCAGTGGCGCGGGCTGCGGCAGGCCCAGGCCGCGGGTCAGGAAGCGGCCGGGGGCCGTGCCGGTGAAGTTCAGATAGCGGTCGGCCATTGTCCAACTCCCTGCTCGGTCGTAAATTTACTTCGGAGTAAGGTTACTCAGTAGTCAGGAGTTGTCGAGATGGTACGCCCCGCCAAAACACCGGCACCGCCCCGCCGAGTCGCCGTCATCGGCGGCAGCCGCATCCCGTTCGCGCGTTCCGACGGCCCGTACGCGACCGCCTCCAACCAGGAGATGCTGACCGTGGCCCTGGACGGCCTCGCCGGCCGCTTCAAGCTCCACGAACCCGGCGCCGTGGGCGAGTTCGTGGCCGGCGCCGTGCTCAAGCACAGCCGGGACTTCAACCTCGCGCGCGAGACCGTGCTCGGTTCGATGCTGGACGCGCGCACGCCCGCGTACGACATCCAGCAGGCCTGCGGCACGGGCCTGCAGGCCGTGATCGCCGCCGCCAACAAGATCGCCCTCGGCCAGACCGAGAGCGCCGTCGCGGGCGGCTCCGACACCGCGAGCGACGCCCCGCTCGGCGTCAACGACGACCTGCGCAAGATCCTGCTGGCCGCGCGCCGCGCCAAGACGGCGCCGGCCCGGCTGAAGGCGCTGGCGCGCATCAGGCCGGGCCACCTCGTGCCCGACATCCCGCGCAACGCCGAGCCGCGCACCGGCCTGTCCATGGGCGAGCACGCCGCCGTCACCGCCCGCGAGTGGGGCGTCGCGCGGGAGGCCCAGGACGAACTCGCCGCCACCAGCCATCAGCGGCTCGCCGCGGCGTACGACCGCGGGTTCTTCGACGAACTGGTCGTCCCCTACAAGGGACTTGAGCGCGACCAGAACCTGCGTCCCGGCTCGACCGTGGAGAAACTCGCCACCCTGAAACCGGTGTTCGGCGTCAAGGATCCGCACCCGACGATGACGGCCGGGAACTCGACGCCGCTGACGGACGGCGCCGCCGTGGTGCTGCTCGCGAGCGAGGAGTGGGCCGAGGCGCGCGGGCTCGAACCGCTGGCGTATCTGACGGCGTACGAGACCGCGGCGGTCGGCTTCGTGGACGGGGACGTCACGGGTGGTGGCGGCGACGGTCTGCTGATGGCGCCCGCGTACGCCGTGCCGCGGATGCTGGAGCGGGCCGGGCTCGGGATCGAGGACTTCGACCTGGTCGAGGTGCACGAGGCGTTCGCGTCGCAGGTGCTGGCGACGCTCGCCGCGTGGGAGAAGCGGGGGCTCGCGCCGGTCGAGCGGGAGCGGTTGAACGTGGCGGGGTCGTCCCTCGCCACCGGGCATCCGTTTGCGGCGACGGGGGCGCGGATCGTGGCGACGCTGGCCAAGTTGCTTGCTGAGCGCGGGGGTTCGGGGCGGGGGTTGATCTCCATCTGCGCCGCAGGTGGCCAGGGGGTCACAGCGATTCTGGAGCGGGCCTGAAGGACACGGGGCCCCGCCCCGGACCCCGCTCCTCAACCGCCGGAGGGGCTTGAGTGGGCAGGGTCCAGTTCCAGCATGGCCGCCTCGTCGGGGGAGCCGGCCGGCGCCTGGTAGGCCACCAGGCGCTGGCCGCCCGTACGGGCCAGCTGCATCACTTCGTACGTGAGGGTCATCCCGCCCACCTTCGGGTGGTCGAACGTCTTCGTGCCGCCACCCCGCTCCTGCACGTCGTACCGGTCCCACAGGCGAGCGAACTCCGGTGACTTGAGAAGGAGTTCACCGACGAGACCGGCCATCCTCGGGTCGTCCGGGTCGGTGCCGCCCACCGCGCGCAGATGCGCCACCGACTTGGCGACCGTGTCCTCCCACGGCACGTACAGCGTCCGGCCGACGGGATGCAGGAAGAGGTAGCGGGTCACGTTGCGCTGCTCGGGGGGCAGGTCCCACAGGCCGGGCAGCAGGCGGCGGCCCGCCGGGTTCGCGGCCAGCATGTAGCTGTGGCGGCTGACCACGTACGCGGGCATCGGGCGCAGCGCCTCCAGCATGTGCAGCACCGAGTCGCGGACCGTGTCGTCGCTCGTGGGGTGCGGCACGGTGAGCCGGCCCGAGGCCAGCTCGGCGAGTTCGTGAAGGCGTTCGTGGGCGTCGCCGCGCAGGCGCAGGGCGCGGCTGAGGGCGTCGATCACGGGGGTCGACGGGTTGGTCTCGCGGCCCCGCTCCAGGCGCGTGTAGTAGTCGACGCTGACCCCGGCGAGCGTGGCCAGCTCCTCGCGGCGCAGGCCCGGGGTACGGCGCAGCCCCATGCCGGCGGGCAGACCCGCTTCGGCGGGGGTGACCTGGGCGCGGCGGGCGCGCAGGTACTTGCCGAGTTCGGTGCCGGTGGGGGTGCCCGTGCCGTTGCTGTCAGCCATACGCCCATTGTCCCCGGCCGCTGAACGCGGTGGGGGGCCGTGTCAGGGCGTGGAACGCGGCACCCCGGTGGAGCGCGGCCTGCCACTTCGCGCGGGCCGCCGGGAGAGTGGATCCCGTTGCGGGTGGCTGGGGCCGCCGGGCCCAGGGGGTGCACGTCACCGGGCCGCGGCCCGACGTCCCCACCCACCCGCTCCTCCCCGACCCGTCCGCCTGCTTGGAGGCCCGCGTGACCCTCACCGGTACACCTGCCGTCGCCGTCCGCACCACCCCGCCACCGGTAGGCGCCGCCGCCTCCGGCGGCACGGCGCTGGTCGCCGCGCTGCTCGGCTTCACCGTCATCACGGTCGACGTGTCGGCGGTGAACATCGCGCTGCCCGACATCCGGGCCTCGCTGCACGGTGGCATGGCGGGGCTGCAGTGGGTCGTGGACGCGTACACGCTGATGTTCGCGGGACTGATGCTGTCCGCCGGGGCGCTCTCCGACCGCGCCGGGGCCCGTCGCGCCTACGCCTGGGGCACCGGCCTGTTCACCCTCGCCTCGCTGGCCTGCGCCCTCGCCCCCGGCATCGGCGCACTCGTCGGCGCACGGGTCGTGCAGGGCGGGGCCGCCGCGATCCTGATGCCCGCGTCCCTGGCACTGATCAGGCAGGCCTACGACGACGCACGGCGCAGAGCGCGGGCCATCGCGCTGTGGACCGTGGGCGGTTCCGTCGCGATGGCGGCGGGCCCGGTCCTGGGCGGTGTCCTCACGGAGACGGTCGGATGGCGGGCCGTCTTCTTCCTCAACCTCCCCGTCGGCGCGGCCATCCTGACGCTGCTCCTGAAGGTGGCACCCTCGCCGCGCAGGCCGGCACCGCTCGACGTACCCGGCCAGATCACGGCGGTGGTCACACTCGCCGGGCTCACCTTCGCCGTCATCGAGGGCGGGCACGCGGGCTGGACGTCCGCGCCGGTCCTCGCGTCCGCGGCACTCGCCGTGGTCGGCGCGATCGCGTTCTACGTCACCGAGAAGCGTCACCGGGCGCCCATGGTGCCGCTGCCGATGCTGCGCCGGCGCACCGTGTCCGTGTCGCTCGCGGTCGGCTTCGCGATCAACGTCGCGTTCTACGGCCTCGTGTTCATGCTCGGCCTCTACCTCCAGCAGGAGCGCGGGATGTCGGCGCTCACCGCGGGCCTGGTGTTCGTACCGCTGGCGGCGATCATCACGACGACGAACCTGGTCTCCCCGCGCATGGCCGAGCGGTTCGGCCGCCGCCCGGTCATCGTCCTGGGCCAACTCGTCCTTGCCCTGGCCATGTTCGTACTGCTGCCGCTCGATGCCGGTACGCCGATGTGGCTCGTGATCCTTTTGCTGGTGCCGACCGGCCTCGGCGGAGCCTTCGCGATCCCGGCCGTCACGGCCATGCTGATGGACTCCGTCCCGGGCCCGCGGGTGGGCACGGCGTCCGGACTCCTGAACGCGTTCCGGCAGACCGGCGGGGCGCTGGCGGTGGCCCTCTTCGGCACGCTCGTCTCCGACGGTGGCGCGGTGTTTTCCCTGGCCGGGATGCGGGTGAGTCTGGTCGTCGCGGGGGTCCTGCTGTGCGGGACGGCGGGGCTGGCGGGGTGGTTGTTGCCGCGAGGTCGTTGACATGTCGGGGCATCGGCCTCGGCCGGGAGTCTGCCTTCCTACGGGCCTGATTCCACGGTGCCCGGCGCTGGGGTGCCGCCTTGCCCACCCTGCCGCCCAAGGCGGCAGATTGCCCAAGTCGGGTAAGGCGAGGGCAGGTTGCCCAGGGCGGGGCGGGCGGCGAGGCGACGAGGGCAGCGACGGGCGGCGACCCGGCCGGCGGGGCGGCGAACCCGCTGGCGGAGGCGGCGACAGCCGACGGCGCTGCACCCGAACCGGACGTCCCACGCACTCGCGGTCGCAATGCGACGGCGCTGCACCCGAACCGGACGTCCCACGCACTCGTGGTCGCAATACGACGGCGCTGCACCCGAACCGGACGCCCCCCGCACTA